>DOMY01000009.1 GCA_003509785.1 Gemmobacter sp. | reverse complement strand
TGCCGGATGATATGGAAGATTTCCCCCAGATCATTGACGACACCGAAGTGCTGGCCGATGTGCCCGAAGCCATGCAAAGCGGCATTCAGGACCGGACGAAAACCGTGACGGGTTCGGATGCTCAGGAGCGTCATGTCGAACATCGGGCCACCACGCGGCGGGTTGGGGCCTGCGAGGCGGATGACGCGTCGGGCCGTTGCACCGACTGAACCACGAAGGATTGACGCCTGCCCTGATGCGGGCGGATAATCAGGGCTCGCCCGGCAGGGCGGGCCATATCGGATTGCCATATGGCAGGCAGGAGACGGGCCGGATGTTGCGCAGGCTGACACTTACCCTGGGGGCGCTGTGCGTGCTGGCCACGCCGCTGGCGGCGGAAACGCTGCAGGATCAGCTGGCTGCCCAGCTGCGGGCGCAGGGCTATCATTCGATCACCACCAGCAGCACCTGGCTGGGGCGGTTGCGCATCGTGGCGCTGATCGACGGCGCGCGGCGCGAGATCGTGATGAACCCTTATACCGGCGAAATCCTGCGGGATTATCAGGGCCCGGAGATTTTGACGGCGGGTGGCGGGTCGCGGGGTACAACGNNCGGCCCGCGATGGCGGCAGCACAGAGGCAGCCGGCGAATGATGCGTCGGCTGCGGGGCGGCTTGCAGGCGATCCTGACGCGCGGGTTTGTGGGCATTGCCGCGCTTCTGGTGGTGCAGGCCCTGTGCACGGCGGTGTTCGTGTCGGATATCCTGTCTTCGCTGCTGGGGTTCCGGCGGGTGCCCGTGACCTGGCAGATGCGCGAGCTGATCGAGATCGGCGCCGCAGCGGGGCTGCTGATCGGCATCGGGCTGGGTGGCTGGGCGCTGCGCCTTGCGCGGCAAGAGCGGAACGCGGCCGAGGCGCGGCTGAAGNNGCCTTTGCCGAAGTGCTGGGCCAGCGCTTTGCCGAATGGGGGCTGACACCGGCGGAGCGTGATGTGGCGCTGTTTGCCATCAAGGGCATGTCGACCGCGCAGATCGCCGAATTGCGCGCGACATCCGAGGGCACGGTCAAGGCGCAGACCAATGCGATCTATCGCAAGGCGGGCGTGACCGGGCGATCACAGCTGCTGGCGCTGTTCATCGAAGAGCTGATGGAAGATCAAAGCCCGATGGCTCTGGCCGCGCTGCCGCATGCGGCCCGGCGGGCGGGTGCCCGGGCGGATGAGGCGGCCTGAGGCCGGTTGCCTTATTCCGTCGGCAGATCGGTTGCATAAAGCTGCAGGATGGAAAGCGGCACGATATCCAGCGTGCGGATATGCGTTGCGGCCAGCCGGATTCGCGGGGCGGCGCCTTCTTCATGCGCCTGCAGGAAGCGCGCGGCGCAGAGGCACCATTGATCGCCGGGGTTCAGCCCGGCAAAGCCATATTCGGGGCGCGGGGTGGACAGGTCATTGCCCAGATATTTCGACATGGCCAGAAATTCTGCCGTCATCTCGGCGCAGACGGTGTGGCGGCCACGATCTGCCGGGCCGGTATCGCAGCAGCCATCGCGCCAGAACCCGGTCATCGGGGCGGTGGAACAGCTTTGCAAGGCTTCGCCCAGCACATTGACGGAGCTTTCCTTTTCAGACATCGGCAGTCTCCATTCTCCGGCATGATGGACAGTTTGCGCCGGGAGGGCGCGGGGCGTAAAGCCCTGATCGGGGCTGGTCGGTCACCGAAAGCGATCTGCCAGCTTTTGCAGCGCGCTGCGGGCATCGGCGGGCGGCTCGGTGGCTGGGTCTGCGGGGGTCTTTGTGGCGGGGGCCTTGGCAGGCGCCGGGCTGGTGGCCGGTTCGGTGCGCGCAGTGCCGGTGGAGGGGCGCGGCGGCGCGGTGCGCAGGGCCACGGCGTTCAGGAAGCGGGCGCTGTCGCCGGATGCCAGGGCAGGGGCGCCATCACAGAGACCGCGCAGCAGATCATCCAGCCAGTTCTGATCGGCCTTGCCGAAATCATGCAGCACATAGCCCGCCACCGCATCCTTGTGCCCCGGATGACCGATGCCCAGCCGGACGCGGTGATAGGCCTCGCCCACATGGGCGTGGATCGACCGCAGGCCGTTATGCCCGGCATGGCCGCCGCCGGTTTTCACCCGCAGGCGACCGGGCGCCAGATCCAGCTCGTCATGGAACACCGTCAGGTCATCGGGCGTCAGCTTGTAGAAGCGCAGGGCCTCGCCCACCGACTGGCCGGACAGGTTCATGAAGGTTTCGGGTTTCAGCAGCACCAGCTTTTCCGACCCCAGCCGCCCTTCGGCCACCAGCCCCTGAAAGGCGCGGCGCCAGGGGCCAAAGCCGTGATCGGCGGCGATCCGGTCCAGCGCCATGAAGCCGATGTTGTGGCGGTTGCCCGCATATTTCCCGCCCGGATTTCCCAGACCGACCCAGATCCGCATTGCGACCTCTTAGCGCTTGACCTTGACCCCTAATGCCCCGATTTTGCGCCGGAAGCCAGACATTGCGCCCCGCGGCCCGCGCAGATCCAGCCATCTTTCCCGCCAGATGCTAGGAGAACAGCAGATGTATCTGACCATGAACCGTTTCAAGGTGAAACCGGGGCAGGAGGCCGCGTTCGAGGCGGTCTGGAAAAGCCGTGACAGCCAGCTGCCGCAGGTGCCGGGCTTTGTCTCCTTTCACCTGATGAAAGGGGCCGTGACCGAGGATTACACGCTTTACGCCTCGCATACGCTGTGGGACAGCGAAGCGGCCTTTACCGACTGGACGAAATCAGAGGCGTTCCGCATGGCGCACAAGGGCGCGGGGGGCCATGGCGACATCTATGCAGGCCGCCCGGAGCTGGAGGTTTTCGCCTCGGTTCAGCATATCGCCGCTGGTTGACAAGCCCGCCCGCGCGGCTGACCTTCGCGCAAAAGCAGGAGGTGGGCGGTGCGGGCCACGGTTGTCTGTTCGATGCGCAACGAGGGCGCCTTCCTGCTGGAATGGGTCTGCTGGTATCGGATGCTGGGGTTCACCGACATTCTTGTGGTGACCAATGATTGCAGCGACCATTCGCCCGCATTGCTGCAGGCGCTGGCCGCAGCGGGCTGGCTGCATCATCTGGATTGCGCCGTGCTGCCGGGGGAAAAGGTGGTGGCGGCCAAGCTGAAACTGGCGCGCCGTCATCGCAGCCTGCGGCGGGCGGACCGGGTTCTGGTCTGCGATGTGGATGAGTTTCTGGTGATCCACCGGGGCGCGGGCCTTCTGGCCGATCTGCTGGCGGTGGCGCCCGATGCGCTGGCCATGGCGATCAACTGGCGGGTGTTCGGTACAGCTGGCCGGATGCAGTGGGAAGATGGGCTGGTGCATCGGCAGTTTCTGCGCGCCGGGCCGACTCGCAACCGGATTTCGCGCTGGATCAAGGTGATCCATGGCCAGCCTTTGGCCTTTCGGGCGCTGGGGGAACATGGGCCGAAGCTGCCCGATCCGGCCAGGCTGACGGGGGCAGCGCGGCTGGTGAACAGCGAGGGGGCAGAGGTGCCGGGCTGGGGTGGAAGCGTCTATATGCGCCAGCTGCCACAGGGGCTGACCACCCATGCCGTGGCGCAGATGAACCATTACATGCTGCGGTCAGAGGACAGCTGGGCGCTGAAACGCGGCAGCCTGTCGGCGGTGGCGGGCAAGGATCGCTATAACGACAGTTACTACGAGTCGACCAACCGCAACGAGCTGGAAGACACTTCGGCCCTGCGCCATGCCGCCCGGTTCGACGCGATCCATGCAGAGGCCATGGCCCTGCCGGAGGTCGCCCGGCTGCATCACCTGTGCTGCGCCGATTATGCCGCCCGTCTGGCAGAGGCTGCGGGCATCGCGCCACAGGCGGATGCGCGCTGGTGCTGGCATATGGGGCAGGCGGGGGGATAGTTTAGGTTTTGAGGTCGATGATCTTCGACTGGTGGAGGTTCAGTTGATCGACAAGAATTACTTTTGACCAGACATTCCTTCCTTGAAGATGCTGCGTGGCAAAATCAATTCCCTCATCATTCAGCGACAGGGTAAGATGACTCCCTACCGCTAGCCACCAGTCAGTATACTCCGTAAAGATGCCAGAGACATTGGAAATCTTCCGATCTAATGCCCACTGAGTTTGTTCGACAAGATCTGTTAGAACCCATCCACCAGATTCAGTAAAATTGACGCCACCGACTCTAAAGGTTGTTTCATATAATCTGCTGGCAAGCGTGATGCGTAATTTCACGTGGTCGTCAATTATGATTTCTTGTATTTTCCCGGCTGATAGCGGAGTAAGTTCTGAGAGCGCGTGACTAATTTCCGCACCATGCTTGAACTTGTTGTAGTGCGGGAAGCTGGCTTTTAGAGATACAAAGTAACTTTGACCATGTAATCTGTTGTTCTGGGCTTTTGTTACGGCATTTCTAAAGCTGTCTCTTATTTTTGGCGCATAAGTTTCTAGCGAATGCTTTTTGCCTTCGTGCAATACCTGCTTTGCCAATCTGGTAACTTCGACCGCAATACTGTTGCCCAACAAAATGTCCGGGGGATGGTTGTTCCCCCGTGGATGCCGAGCAACCGGGCAAGAAAAGGCCGCCTGCAAGAACTCCGCAGTGGCCTTTTCTAGCGGGTCGTCTTTCACCCCTGCAGCGTCCGCACGCCATAGCCTTCGCCCCGGGCTTTCATCGCGGCGACGGCGGCGATGCTGGCGGCGGCGGTGGTGAAGTAGGGGATCTTGTCCATCAGCGCCACGCGGCGGATATCGCGGCTGTCGTTGATGGCCTGGGTGCCTTCGGTCGTGTTCATCACCAAAGCGATATCGCCGTTTTTCAGGCTGTCCACGATGTTCGGGCGGCCCTCATAGACCTTTGCGACCAGCGTGGCCTTGGCGCCCTGAGCCGCCAGCCAGGCCGCGGTGCCCCGGGTTGCCACGATTTCGAAGCCCATCGCGATCAGATCGCGGGCGGCTTCGGCCAGGGCCTCGGTCTTGTCGGCATCCTTGATCGACAGGAAGACCCGGCCGGTTTCCGGCAGTTCGGTGCCTGCGCCCATCTGCGCCTTGAGGAAGGCCAGCGCAAAGGTGCGATCCCAGCCCATCACCTCGCCGGTGGAGCGCATTTCCGGCCCCAGCAGCGGATCGACACCGGGGAAGCGGGCGAAGGGCAGCACGGCCTCTTTCACGCTGAACCAGGGGGTGATCGGGTTGGCCAGCGTCAGCGGATCGGCCAGCGGCAGGATGGAATCCGGGCCGACATCTGCCGCATAGGGTGCGCGTTCGGGGAAGTTCGACAGCGGCTCGCCGGCCATCAGGCGGGCGGCGATGGAGGCAATGGCGCTGTCGGTCGCCTTGGCCACGAAGGGCACGGTGCGGGAGGCGCGCGGGTTCACCTCCAGGACATAGATCACGCCGTCCTTGATGGCGAATTGCACGTTCATCAGGCCGACCACATGCAGGGCGCGGGCCATCAGCACGGTCTGGCGCTTCAGCTCGGCCACCGTTTCGGTGGTCAGGCTGTGCGGCGGCAGGCAGCAGGCGCTATCGCCCGAATGAACCCCGGCCTCTTCGATATGTTCCATGATGCCCGCGACATGGACGTTTTCGCCATCGCAGAGCGCATCGACATCCACCTCGATCGCGCCGGACAGATAGCTGTCGAGCAGCACCGGGGTATCGCCGGAAACCTGCACGGCGGTGCGGATATAGCGTTCCAGCTGTTCATCGCTGCGCACGATTTCCATCGCGCGGCCGCCCAGCACGAAGGAGGGGCGGATGACCAGCGGGTAACCCACCTGCGCGGCCACGGCGAAAGCCTCGTCACGGCTCCGTGCCGTGCCGTTGACCGGCTGCTTCAGGCCCAGATCCTGCAGCAGATGCTGGAAGCGTTCGCGGTCTTCGGCCAGATCAATCGCATCAGGCGTGGTGCCCAGGATCGGGATGCCTTCTTCATGCAGGGCATTGGCCAGTTTCAGCGGGGTCTGGCCGCCGAACTGCACGATCACGCCATGCAGCGTGCCGTTTTCCTGTTCGACGCGCAGGATTTCCAGTACATGTTCCAGGGTCAGCGGTTCGAAATACAGCCGGTCCGAAGTGTCATAATCGGTCGACACCGTTTCGGGGTTGCAGTTGACCATGATGGTTTCATAGCCCTGCGCCGTCAGCGCGAAACAGGCATGGCAGCAGCAGTAATCGAACTCGATCCCCTGGCCGATCCGGTT
>DOMY01000043.1 GCA_003509785.1 Gemmobacter sp. | reverse complement strand
CCGCTGACGGCCGATGCCTTCGCCCCCTTCGGCGATGTGCTTTCTGCCAGCGGCGCACCGGATCGGCTGATCAATCAGGGGTTCTGCGGCCGCTTCCATGATCGCGCCCGGCTGGATTTCGGCGCCGAGGCCCGGGCGGGCCTGTCGATCTTCAAGGCGGTGCCGCGCAGCTTTCCCTATCGGCTGGATCTGGTCGAACGCCATCCCGATGGCTCGCAGGCCTTCATTCCGATGACGGCAGACCCCTTTCTGATCATCGTGGCCCCCGATCAGGGCGGCACACCGGGCAAGCCCCGCGCCTTTCTGACGGATGGGGCGCAGGCCATCAATTTTCATCGCGGCACCTGGCATGGCGTGCTGACGCCGCTGGCCGAACCGGGGCTGTTCGCCGTGGTGGACCGGATCGGGGCCACGCCGAACCTTGAAGAATNNATATGTCGTCGCCGGTCTTGCTGCCGGGGGCGATTTGTTGTTCCCATGCGCGCATGATGGAACATGATCCGCTGGGCGATATTCTCAATTCTGCACCGCCTGCCATCACGGCTGCGGAAAGTGCTTCGCTGCTGCACCGCCATTGGGGGCTGACCGGGCAGCTGGACGGGCTGGCCTCGGAACGGGATCTGAACTGGCGCGTCACCACGCCAGAGGGGCTGTTCGTGCTGAAGCTCGCCAATGCGGCCGAAGACCCGGAAATCACGCGATTTCAAAACCTTGCCCTGCAGCATATCGCGCAGCGCGATCCGGGGTTGCCGGTGCCGCGTGTGGTGCCGACGCAGGCGGGCGCCGGGGATGTGCTGCTGCCCACAGGCAGCGTGGTGCGCCTGCTGACCTGGCTGGAGGGGCGGCCGATGCACCTTGCGCCGCGCGGGCCCGGCTTACGGCGCAGCATGGGGGCCACCGCAGCGCGGTTGACCCGCGCGCTGGAGGGGTTCAGCCATCCCGCTGCCGACCATGTGCTGCAATGGGATATCAAACAGGCCAGCCGCCTGCGCCTGCTGCTGCCCGCCATTGCCGAACCGGCGCTGCGCGATCTGTGCGCACGGTGGCTGGATCTGTTCGACAATCGGCTGGCACCGCTGCTGCAGGGCCTGCCCTGGCAGGTGGTTCATGCCGATCTGAACCCGCATAACGTGCTGACGGATTCCGTGGATCACGCAAGGATTGCAGGGGTTCTGGATTTCGGTGATATGGTGTTCACACCGCGGATCTGTGATCTGGCGGTGGCGGCCTCATATCTGGTGGATCAGGACAACGCTTTGGAATCGCTTGATGAAATTGCCTCTGCCTGGGCGGATGTGCTGCCGCTTCTGCCCGCCGAACGCGATGTTCTGCCGGGGCTGACCGCCATTCGCATGGTCACCACCATCGCTTTGGCCAGCCATCGCGCCCAGCTTTACCCCGGCAATGCGCCCTATATCCTGCGCAACCTTCCTTCCGCACGGGCGGGCCTGCTGGCCCTGCCGCAGCCTGATGAGGCCCTTTGATGACCCGCGACGCCATGCCCAATGCCTTTCGCCCCGGTGCGGTGGATCTGACCCCGCAGGAGGCCGATCTGGTGGCACGCCGTCAGGCGGCGCTGGGGCCGGCCTACCGGCTGTTTTACGAACGCCCGCTGCATCTGGTGCGGGGCGAGGGGGTCTGGCTGCATGATGCGGCGGGGCGGGCCTATCTGGATACCTATAACAACGTGGCCTCTGTCGGGCATTGTCACCCGAAGGTGGTGGCCGCCATGGCGCAGCAGGCCGGGATATTTGCCAGCCATACCCGGTATTTGCATGATACCGTGCTGGATCTGGCGGAACGTTTGCTGGCCACGATGCCCAAACAGATCGGGCATGTGATGTTCACCTGCACCGGATCCGAGGCCAATGACCTCGCGCTGCGGATTGCGCGGGCCCATACCGGCGGCACGGGGATCATTGTAACCGAAAATGCTTACCACGGGGTTACCTCTGCCGTGGCGGAGTTTTCGCCCTCGCTGGGGCATGGGGTGCCGCTGGGGCCGCATGTGCGCAGCGTGGCGCCGCCCGATCCGCGCCGGATCGGTGCCGATGCAGGCGCGGGGTTCACCGCGCAAGTGGTTGCGGCGATTGAGGATTTGCAGCGCCATGGCATCAGGCCTGCGGCGCTGATCGTGGATACCGTATTTTCATCCGACGGGGTTTTTGCCGCGCCGCATCTGTTGCAGGGCGCGGTGGATACGATCCGGGCGGCGGGCGGGCTGTTCATCGCCGATGAGGTGCAGCCGGGATTCGGCCGGCTGGGCGAGGGGATGTGGGGCTTTTCGCGGCATCGGGTGGTGCCGGATATGGTGTCGATGGGCAAGCCGATGGGCAATGGCTATCCGGTGGCAGGGCTTGCGCTGCAACCCGGTGTCGTGGCCGAGTTTGGCGCAAAAGCGCGCTATTTCAATACCTTCGGCGGCAATCCTGTGGCGGCGGCGACCGCGCTTGCAGTGCTGGATGTCATCGAGGAGGAAGGGCTGATCGCCAATGCGGCGGCGGTGGGCGGGCTGTTCCGCGACGGGATGCTGGCGCTGGCGAAAGACCATGACCATCTGGGGGAATTGCGGGCGGCGGGCCTGTTCCTGGGGCAGGATGTGGTGACGGATGGCGCGCCGGATGCGGTGAAAACATCGCGTATCGTCAATGGCTTGCGGGATGCGGGGGTGCTGATTTCGGCCACCGGGCCCAAGGGGCATGTGCTGAAGATCCGCCCGCCGCTGTGCTTTGCGGCGGGGGATGTGGCCTTCTTTCTGGACAAGTTGCAGGGGGTGCTGCGTCGGCTGTAAGGCCTGCGTCGGCGCTGCGTCCCGCCTGCGTCGGGTTTCTGTCGGGACAGGCGGCTTACGCCTGCAACCCGCCCATGCGCCGGGCAACATCCAGCATCCGGTTGGAAAAGCCCCATTCGTTGTCATACCAGCCAAAGACCCGCAGCATCCCGCCGCGCGTCACCCGGGTTTCGGGGCAGGCCATCACGATGCTTTCGGGCCGCGCCCGCAGATCGGTGGAGACCAGAGCGCGGTCGGTGGCGCCGATGACGCCGCCCGCCTGCCGGAACACCGCGTTCACCGCATCGACGCTGGCCGGGCGTTCGGTCATCACGCAGAGATCGACAGCCGAGACCGAGGCGGTGGGCACCCGCACCGCCGAGCCTTCCAGCCGGCCGGCCAGATCGGGCAGCACCAGATCAACCAGCCTTTGTGCCGAGGTGGTGGTGGGCACCATCGACAGGGCCGCCGCGCGCGAGCGGGCGAAATCGGCGGCGGGGGCATCGACCGTGGGCTGGCTGCCGGTATAGCAATGGATCGTGGTCATCGAGCCGGTGACGATGCCCCAGTGCTGATGGATCAGCCGGGCCAGCGGCGCCAGCGCATTGGTGGTGCAGGAGGCGTTCGACACAATGCGCTGCCCGTCCAGCGCGGCATCATTGGCGCCCAGAACGAAGGTGAGATCGGCGGCCTTGGAGGGGCCGGAGATCAGCACCCGCGCGGCACCGGCGCGCAGCCCGCGTTCGGCCACGTCACGCGCATCGGCGCGGCCGGTACATTCCATCACCAGATCGGTGCCGGAAAGATCGAGCGTAGAGATATCNNATCCAGCGCGCCATCGGCCAGCGCCACGGTGCCGTGCCAGGGGCCGAACACGCTGTCATATTCGAACAGATAGGCGCACATTTCGGCGGTGGCGATGTCGTTCACCCCCACAATTTCCAACCCCGAGCCTGCGCCCTTGGCCCAGGCCCGCAGAACTGACCGGCCGATGCGGCCGAACCC
>DOMY01000163.1 GCA_003509785.1 Gemmobacter sp. | reverse complement strand
CCCTGGTGGCGGCAGCTGGGGCCGATGTGCTGGTGGCGGGATCGGCAGTGTTCCGGGGCGGATCGGTCGCCGATCCGGCGCCCTATGGCGCCAATATCCGGGCGATCCGGGCGGCGGCGGAGGCGGCGGTTGCTTAGGGCGTTGATCTTCGATGTCGATGGCACGCTGGCGGAAACCGAGGAACTGCACCGCCGCGCCTTCAACGACACCTTTGCCGCGCAGGGCCTTGGCTGGCACTGGACGCCCGAGGACTATGGCCGCCTGCTGCGCACCACTGGCGGCAAGGAACGGATCGCGTGTTTCGTGGCGGAACGGGGCGGTGACCCGGCCCGCATCGACATTGCGGCGCTGCATGGGGCGAAAACCGCGCGCTATGCCGCGCTGATGGCGGCAGGGGGCCTGCGGCTGCGGCCCGGCATTGCCGGGCTGATTGNNGGGCGGCGGGGCTGCAGCTGGCCGTGGCCACCACCACCAGCGCCCCGAATGTCGAGGCCCTGTGCCGCGCCTGTTTCGGCCGGGCGGCGGCCGAGCTGTTCGACGTGATCGCGGCGGGCGACGCCGTGGCGGCCAAGAAACCGGCGCCCGATGTCTATATGCTGGCGCTGGCGCGGCTGGGCCTTGCGCCGCAGCAGGCCATGGCGCTGGAAGACAGCCGCAACGGGCTGTTGGCCGCGCAGGCGGCGGGGGTTGCCTGCATCGTCTCGCCCTCGGCCTATACGGCGGGCGAGGATTTCGGCGGCGCTGCCCGGGTGGTGGCCGAATTTTCCGATCTGGGCGGCGTGAAGGGGCTGATGTGATGCGCGGGGCGATTGTCTTTGATCTGGATGGCACGCTGATCGACAGCGCGCCCGATCTGCATGTGGCGCTGAACCATGTGCTGCGGGCTGAAGGCGCCGATCCGGCGACGCTGGCCGAAACCATGCGCTTCATCGGCCATGGCATCCCCAGCCTGGTGCAGCAGGCGCGACAGGCCCGCGGCCTGCCCGCCGCGCGCGAGGCCGGGATGGTGCAGGCGATGTTTCACCATTACCTCGCCAGCCCGGCGGCGCTGACACGTCCCTATCCCGGTGCCGTGGCAGCGCTGGAGGATCTGGCGGCGGCAGGCTTTGCCCTGGGCCTTTGCACCAACAAGGCACTGGCCCCGACACAAGAAATTCTGCGCGCGCTGGATCTTGAACGGTACTTTGGCGTGGTGATCGGCGGGGACAGCATGCCCGAGAAAAAGCCCGATCCGGCGCCGCTGCTTGCGGCCTTTGCGGCCTTGGGTCCACCTGTGCTTTATGTGGGGGACAGCGAGGTGGATGCCGGAACCGCTGTCCGTGCCGGGGTGCCCTTTGCGCTGTTCACCGAAGGCTATCGTAAGACCCCGGTTGCGGAATTGCCGCATCGGTTTGCCTTTGGCCGGTTTGCCGATCTGCCGGCATTGCTGGCCTATCCGGGTCTCGCCATGCCGTAACGCCGCAGCTGGCGGTGAACCGTGGTGCGATCCACCCCCATACGCCGCGCCGTTTCAGAGATATTGCCGCCGGTTTCGCGCAGCATCTGCGCCAGAAGGGCGGCGCCGCCTGCCGATTGCCCGGGGATGCGTGCGCCGCCAAGCAGGCCCTGTGGCAGATCCTCGGGTGCCAGAACAGCAGCAGGGCAGGTGGCAGCAAGGCTTGCCGCCAGGTTCGACAGTTCGCGCAGGTTGCCGGGCCAGCCATGCCCGGCCAGCCGGGCCAGAACTTCGGGTGGCATCAGCACCGGCTGCCCAAAGGCGCGCGCCAGAATGCGGTCGGCCAGCCACAGCAGATCCCGCCGTTCGCGCAGGGCAGGCAACCGCAGAACGGCGCCTGACAGCCGGTGCTGCAGATCGCGACGGAAGCGGCCGGCGGTGGCCTCGGTCTCCAGATCCTTCTGGCTGGTGGCGATCAGGCGCAGGTCGATGGCCACAGGTTTCATTGCCCCGACCGGCAGATAACTGCCCTCTGCCGCCAGACGCAGCAAGCGCGCCTGCAGGCGGGCCGGCAGTTCCTCGACCTTGTCGAGCACAAGCGTGCCGCGCCGGGCCAGTGCAATCAGCCCGTCTTCCTGCCGTCGGCCGAACAGCAACGCCTCGTCGCCCTCCGCCATTTCGGCACAGGACACCACGACAAACGGCCCGTTGCGCGCCACATCATGAATGGCGCGCGCCAGTGTCAGCTTGCCGCTGCCCGTTTCGCCTTCGATCAGCACCGGCAACTGCCCCGGTGCAAGGGCGGCTGCCCGGCCGATCACCTGGGCCATCATCGGATCGTCGCCTGCCAGATCGCGCAGGGCTGCCGGGATGCTGGTTGCCCGGGGCAAGACCCGCGCGGGCAGGCGGCGCGGCTCGATCGCATGGGCAAACAGCCGGTGGCCATCGCGGGTTTCGATGAAACGTTCGGCCGCCGGCCGCTGGCGCGTCAGATCATCCAGCCGGTCCAGCCGGACATTCAGAAAATCCGATACCGGCCGCCCGATCAGCTGATCCGCCGCGCGCCAGTCGCGCCCGGCGACCCGCGCCATCAGCCGCGCGGCGCCATTGGTCATGCCGATCACCCGGCCTGATCCATCCAGCGACAGCGCGGCCTCTGGGTCCACATCCAGGAAATCCGGGCTGCCCGACAGGCGCAGCACCCATTCGCGGCGGCTTTCGGCCATGATATTCGCCATTTCAATCCGCCGCGCCGCCTGCCGCACCAGATTGAGAGCGAGGCTCTGGCTTGCCCTTGACCGGGGTGATGACAAAAGCGAGATATCCAGCACGGCCGTAAGTTGCCCGCCTGTATCGTAAATCGGCGCGGCGGTGCAGGACAGCCCGCCATGGGTGACATCGAAATGGTCGGATTGATGGATGATCAGCGGCTCNNACATTCGATACAGGCCCCCAGCGCGCAGGTGCCGGCCCGCTGTTCTGACCATTCGGCGCCCATATAGAGGCCCGACCGGCGCAGCTCGGCCTTCTGGGCTTCGTCGCCCAGATATTCCACTGTCACGCCGCAGCGGTCTGCCAGCAGCAGGACATAGTTCTGCCCCGCCACCAGCGAATACAGGTTTTCGATACCCGACCTTGCAATCCCGATCAGTTCTTCTGATCGCTGGCGGTGGGCGCGCAACTCGCCATCCGGCAGGATATAGGCTTCGGCGCGTGTCGCAGGGTCCAGCCCGTGTTTCTGCAGGCAGCGCAGCCAGCTTTGCACCACCACCGGATCGCGGGTGGCAGGGCCGCCCTGCGACACTGTTTCGATTTCGCGGATATGGTGGAGATCNNTTGTGGCGCCAGATGCCACAGTTGGGCGGTGCCCTGCCACAGGCCCTTCCGCTAAGCCATTGATTTCATGTGTCACAGGATGGCGGGTTTGGCGTTGGGCGCCCCCGGTGCGCAGTGTGTTGCAACACATCGAAGGGGGGAGCCATGAAGGCGTTACGTTTCCATGCCGCAAAGGATCTGCGGATTGAAGATATTGATAATCTGCCCACACCGGGCCCGGGGCAGGTTACGATTCGCAACCGTTTTGTCGGCATCTGTGGCACCGATCTGCATGAATATGCCTATGGGCCGATCTTCATTCCGAAAGAGCCGCATCCCTTTACCGGCGCCCATGGGCCGCAGGTGCTGGGGCATGAATTCGGCGGGGTGGTGACAGCGGTTGGTGCAGGGGTGACCCATGTGCAGCCGGGCGACCGGGTCTCGGTGCAGCCGCTGATCATGCCGCGCTCGGGCGATTACTTCGCGGATCGCGGCTTGTTCCACCTCAGCCCCGATCTGGCGCTGGCCGGGCTCAGCTGGCTGTCGGGTGGCATGGCNNGAAGGTGCCATGCTGAACGATTACAACGTGGTGAAGATTCCTGATACGCTGTCGGATGAAGAGGCGGCGCTGGTGGAGCCCACGGCAGTTGCCGTCTATGCCTGCGATCGCGGCGGGGTGGTGGCCGGAAATTCGGTGCTGGTGACAGGTGCCGGGCCAATCGGGATGCTGACCCTGCTGACAGCCAAGGCCTTTGGCGCCACCA
This sequence comes from Gemmobacter sp., assembly GCA_003509785.1. Classification (GTDB taxonomy): domain Bacteria; phylum Pseudomonadota; class Alphaproteobacteria; order Rhodobacterales; family Rhodobacteraceae; genus Gemmobacter. The sequence continues at coordinate 1,087 of DOMY01000163.1, read as the reverse complement.
AGCTGTTCGTTTCCGATCTGAACGACACAAGACTGGAAATTGCCCGCCAGATCCTGCCCGAGGTCATCACCCTGAACCCGAAACGCGATGATATCGGCGCGGCCATCCGGGCGCAGACCGAAGGCGGTGTAGGCTGCGATGTGGCGCTGGAATGTGTGGGCAACGAAAAGGCCCTCGGCAGCTGTCTGGATGCCGTGCGCAAACAGGGCGTCATCGTGCAGGTGGGCCTGCATCCCGGCGACAGCGGGCTGAACTGGTTCAACGTCACCTTCAAGGATGTCGATGTGCGGGGGTCATGGGCCTATCCGACCCATCTCTGGCCCCGGGTGATCGATCTGATCGCCACGGGTGCGATTCCGGCATCCAAGGTGGTGACGAAGAAAATCCGTCTGGATCAGGCGGTGACCGAAGGCTTTGACGTGCTGCTGGATCCGGCAGGCACGCAGCTGAAGATCCTGATTGATCTGACCTGATATCCCGCGGCCTGCGCAAGAAAAGGGGTTGGGAGGCCCCGCGCAGGCCGCTTCCATCAAGAGCAATAGGGAGGAAACCATGCTCGATACATCGAACGAAGGCGCCTTGGCGGCACTTGTCGCTGATCTGGAACGCGCGCTGGTGGCACAGGATGCGCAGGGCGTTGCCGATCTGTTTCTGGAAACCGGATTCTGGCGCGATCTGGCGGCCTTTACCTGGAACCTGAAAACCTGCGAAGGCCGCGCCGAAATCGGGGCGATGGCTGCGGCGCAGCTGAGCCAGGTTGCACCGCAGATGCTGCATCTTGATCCGTCGGAAGCGATCAGCGATGCGGGGGGCGTGACCGAAGGCTGGTTGAAGTTCGAAACCGCAACCGGGCGCGGCGTCGGCTATATCCGCATGAAGGAAGGNNCACGACTGCGGCAATTGGGTGTGCCTGCGATCATTCTGGAAAAGAACGAACGCGCAGGTGACAGCTGGCGCAAGCGCTACAAGTCGCTCTGCCTGCATGACCCCGTGTGGTATGACCACCTGCCGTACATCCCTTTCCCCGACAACTGGCCGGTCTTTGCCCCGAAAGACAAGGTTGCCGACTGGCTGGAGATGTACACCA
>DOMY01000264.1 GCA_003509785.1 Gemmobacter sp. | reverse complement strand
ATCCTCCCATCGGGCGGCCCGGGTGTTCCGGGCCGCTTCCGTCAGCGCAAGCGGGGTGTCAGGTCAGGATCTGCCCTGCCAGACGATCGGCCGTGCGGATCGCATGGGCGATACCGCGGGCGGTCAGCGGGCGATGCACGGAATGAATGACGTTGGTGGGTTTCATCGCCTCTTCGCCCACGCGCAGCAGATCGGCATCCGTCACATCGGCCAGCCCCAGATCGGCGAGCCGGGTGGGCAGGCCGATATCGTGGCAAAACCGCGCGGCTTCTGCGAATTCGGCGGGCAGGCGGTTTTCCAGCACCAGCAGGCAGAGGATGCCGAAGGCCACCTTCTCGCCGTGGAAGAAGTGATGCACGGGTTCCAGAATGGTCAGCGCATCATGCACGCCATGCGCGCCCGATACGCCGCAGTTTTCAAACCCAAGGCCCGACAGCAGCGTGTTCGCCTCGATGATGTTTTCCACCGCTTCGGTCAGGCAGCCCGCCTGCGCTGCGGCATATGCGGCGCGGCCATCGCGCATCAGCGTATCGTGGCAGGCGCGGGCAATCGCGGCCCCGGCCACGGTGGTGGCATAGCCATCGGCGATGTAGTTGTTCGACCGGCTGTCGAAGTTCGAGCGTGCCTCGTACCAGGTGGACAGGGCATCGCCCATGCCGGCGGCCAGAAACCGCACCGGCGCGCGCAGGATCACCTCGCTGTCCACCAGCACCACATCGGGGTTGCGGTAGCAGCGTTCGACCCGGACATAGACGCCATCAGCAGTATAAACCACACCCAGCGAGCTGGTCGGGCTGTCGGTCGAGGCGATGGTGGGCACGGTGATCATCCGCGCGCCCGCATTGCGCGCGGCGATCTTGGCGGTATCCAGCGTCTTGCCGCCGCCCACGCCGATCACCACGGCGGCCGATTTCGCAAGGTCGGAGCAGCGGGCGATTTCGGCATCCGTCGATTCCCCGCCAAAGCGGGTGCCCACAGCCTGAACGCCTGCGCGGGACAGGCCCGCCATCAGGCTTTCGCCATAGGTGGTTTCGATGAACCCATCCATCAGCAAGAGCGCCGTGTTTCCAAGCCCTGCTGCATAGCTGCCCAGATCGGCCAGCACCCCCGGCCCCTGCACATAGCGCAGCGGGCCGCCATATCCGCGTGTCAGCATCTTTGTCTCCTCAGCGCAGCGTCAGGCCGCCGTCAATGGTGATGATTTCCCCGGTGGTGAAGCTGGCGGCATCCGAGGCCAGATAGACCACCGCCCCCACCAGTTCCTGCACGCCGCCGATGCGGTTCTGCACCGCGCCCTTGGCCCAGTGGTTGGCCACGACATCGGGATGTTCGCGCAGCACCTCGTCCGTCAGTTCGGTGCGGATATAGCCGGGTGCGATGGCATTCACGCGGATGCCATGTTCGGCCCATTCGGTGGCCAGTGCCTTGGTCAGCATATGCACCCCGGCCTTGGACACGTTATAGGCGGCATGGCGGAACGGCCAGTTGACGATCCGCCCCGACATCGACCCCACCGAGATGATGCTGCCGGATTTCTGCGCGATCATCTGGCGCCCCGCCGCGCGCGACACCAGGAAGACGCCATCAAGGTTCACCGCCATGGTGCGGCGCCAGGCATCGAGTGTGCAATCCTCGGCCGGGGCGGGCAGCACGATGCCCGCATTGTTGATGAGAATATCCACCCGGCCAAAGGCGGCCACGGTTTCGGCCACCAGCCGGTCGGCATCGGCCTCGTCGGAGACATCGGCCTTGATCGCCATAGCGCGGCCACCCTTTGCCGTGATCGCATCCACCACGGCGGCGGCGCGGTCGGCGGCGGATTGATAGTTGACGACGACGGTGGCGCCGTGATCGGCCAGTCCTTGGGCCAGCGCCTCGCCGATGCCGCGCGAGGCGCCGGTGACGATGGCGACACGCCCCGCAAGATCGAACAGGCCCCGGTTTTCTGTGGTCATGTTTTCCTCCCTATGCGCTGCGGATCAGGCCGCGACGCTGCTTTTCAGGACAGTTTGGGTGATGTGCTGCGCCACGCGCACGGCCTGGGCCACGATGGTCAGCGAGGGGTTGAACCCGGTGGACGAGGGCAGGAAGGACGCATCGACGACATAAAGATTGTCCACATCCCAGACCTTGCAGAACGGGTCCAGCACCGAAGTGGCCGGATCACGGCCAAAGACGGCGGTGCCGCACTGGTGCATCGACACGGTGATATCCATGCGTTGGGTGATGATGATCGGATAGCCGATGGCGCGCATGGTCCGGCCCCAGACCTTCACCAGCTCGTTATGCGCTTTCAGGTTNNACCAATCCACCGAGCGTTCGGCGAACAGATCCATCATCCATTCGGGGATGAATTTCAGATTGGCCGTCAACATGCCGCCCTGCAGCTTGCCCAGGCCCTGAACATTGCCCAAGGGATAGGGGCGGTGATCGTTGGCCAGATAGAAGTCGTTGATCGCCATGGATTTCTGGAAGGTTACCCGGTTCTTTCGGAACGGGTTGATCGCCATCATGGCCGTGTTGTTATGGGCCATGTAATTGCGGCCCAGCAGATCGGAGCTGTTGTTGCCGATGCCGCCCGGGTGCTTGTCATTGGCCGAGCGCAACAGCAGCGCCGCCGAATTGATCGCGCCTGCCGCACTGATGAACAGATCGCCCTGGATGAGGCGGGTCTGGCCCGCGCTTTCCACCTCGACCCCGGTGATCCGCTTGCCCGAGNNAAGCCGCCGCACCTTGGTTTCCAGCACCAGATCGACGCGGCCGGTGGCCAGCGCGGGGCCGACCAGCCGCACCTCGGCATCGTTCTTGGCGCCCAGCTTGCAGGCGAAACCGTCGCAGGTGGCGCAGCGGATGCAGCGGCCGCCCTCGTGCCGGTCGATGGCGATGGGCAGCGGGAAGGGGCGCAGGCCGCGGGCGCGCAGCTTCTGGGCAATGGCCTCGATCTCGGGTTCATGGCCGATGGTGGGATGGGGGAAGGGGCCGGAGCGCGGCGGCTCGATCGGGTCGGCACCGGCGGGGCCATGGGTGCCCATCAGGCGTTCGGCCTCGTCATAATAGGGCGCGAATTCATCATAGCGCCAGGGCCAGGCCGGGGCCACGCCGCCTTCGTGCTGCAGATCCTCGAAATCCTCCTTGCGGAAGCGCACGGTGGCCGCGCCGAAGAATTTCGAATTGCCGCCGACATAGTAGAAGGTCGAAGGGTTGAAGGGCTTGCCGTCCTTGTCGCGCCAGGTTTCCTTCGCGGTATATTTGCGGTCATGGAACACCGCCTTGACCGACCAGTTGTCGGCCTCGCGCGGCAGATAGGTGCCGCGTTCGATCATCAGCACCCTTGCGCCACTGGCGGACAGGCGGTTGGCCATGGCCCCGCCGCCGACACCGGCGCCGACGATCACCACATCATAGTGGCTGTCGATCGCGTTCATGTTTCTCTCCTCCTCCTGCGCGACAGGCGTTGCCTGCCGGGCCCGCTTGACGGCTGTGCCGTCTGGCTTGCCGGGCGCGTGCTGGGCCGCGCCCGTTTTCCCCTTACATGATCGCGCCGACCTGCCAGGGCACGAATTCATTATCGCCATAGCCCAGTTCCTCGCTGCAGGTGGGCAGGCCGGATGCGGTATCGAGCATCAGGCGGAACAGGCGTTGGCCCAGGGCTTCGATGGTTTCCTCGCCGGTGACCACGGTGCCGCAATCCATGTCCATGTCTTCGGCCATGTGGCGATACATCTCGGAATTGCTGGCCAGTTTCAGCGAGGGGGCGGGCTTGAAGCCCGAAACCGACCCACGCCCGGTGGTGAAGGCGATCAGGTTCGCCCCGCCTGCAACCTGGCCGGTCACGGCGACCGGATCGTAGCCGGGCGTATCCATGAACACGAGCCCGTGTTCGGTGACCTTTTCGGCATATTCGTAGACGGCGTTCAGCCGCGACATGCCGCCCTTGGCCACGGCCCCCAGCGATTTTTCCAGGATCGTGGTCAGCCCGCCCGCCTTGTTGCCATGGCTGGGGTTGTTGTCCATCTCGGCGTGATTGCGGGTGGTATAGTCGCGCCACCAGTCGATCCGCTCCAGCAGCTTCTGTGCCACGGCGG
>DOMY01000182.1 GCA_003509785.1 Gemmobacter sp. | reverse complement strand
ATCCAGCAAACCGCCCTGCCCCTCGGCCACCACTTCGGGCAGCCCGCTGATATCGCGGCGCTGTTCGCCCTCCAGCAGCGTCAACCGTCCGTCCCGTTCGGTGACCAGCGCCGCGCCATCGGGCAGGAAGGCCAGCCCCCAGGGCTCGTCAAAGCCATCTGCAATCTGCGTGATTTCCATCGCCCCGGCCGAGGTGTTGACCGTGGCGGCCATCGCCGCCCCGCCCGCCAGCATCCCGCCCGCCAGAATCCCGCCATNNATCTGTCATCCTCCGTCTGGTTTGACAGATACTTAGGCCCCGCTTCCGCAGGCACGAGCCGATCTGACGCAGACGTGAGGCGCTTGACGCAGGGTCAAACGTCAATTTGCCGGGCGATTGCCCGAAAATGCAGCCTTTTCTTTTCGATAGGCCCGATCTAGCCTGCGGAGGGAATAACAATCCGACATGCCTTCGACATGGGAGAGACATAATGAAGAAACTGCTGCTTGCCACCACAGCCTGCACCCTGATGGCCGGTATGGCCACCGCCGAAGACGTTAAACTGGGCGTTCTGCTGGGCTTCACCGGCCCGCTTGAATCCACCGTTCCCGGCATGGCTGCCGGCGCCGAACTGGCGATGAAAGAGGCCTCGGAATCGGGCAAGTTCATGGGTGGCTCCACCGTGACCCCGGTGCGCGGCGATACCACCTGCGTCGATGCCGCTGCCGCACAATCGGCTGCCGAACGTCTGGCCACCTCTGACAAGGTTGCAGGCATCGTCGGCGGCGATTGCTCGGGCGTGACCGGCGCCGTGCTGCAGAACGTGGCGCGCCCGAACGGCATCGGGATGATTTCGCCCTCCGCCACCTCGCCTGCGCTGTCTTCGGCCGAAGATGATGGCCTGTTCTTCCGCACCGCCCCGTCGGATGCCCGTCAGGGCGAGATCATGGCCGATATCCTGTCGGATCGCGGCGTGAAATCGGTGGCGGTCACCTATACCAACAACGATTACGGCAAGGGCATGGCCGATGCTTTCGCTGCGGCCTTTGCGGCCAAGGGCGGCGCGGTCACCCTGTCTTCGCCGCATGAAGACGGCAAGGCCGATTACTCTGCCGAAGTCGCGGCGCTGGCCTCGGCCGGTGGCGAGGTGCTGGTTGTGGCCGGCTACGTCGATCAGGGCGGCAAGGGCATGATTCAGGCCTCGGTCGATTCGGGCGCGTTCTCGACCTTCTTCCTGCCGGATGGCATGTATGGCGAAAGCCTGATCGAGGCGATCGGCCCGGCCCTGAACGGCTCCTACGGCTCTGTCCCGGGCACCGACAGCGAAGGCGCTGCCAAATATGTCGAACTGGCCAAGGCCGCAGGCTTCGATGGCGCTTCGGCCTATTCGGGCGAAAGCTATGACGCCGCCGCGCTGATGCTGCTCGCCATGGCCGCTGCAGGCTCCACCGCGGGCAAGGACTGGTCGGCCAAGGTGACGGATGTCGCCAACGCACCGGGNNGAGCCGATCCTGCCGGGCGAACTGGGCAAGGCCTTCGATCTGATCGCGGCCGGCACCGATATCGACTATATCGGCGCAACTGCTGTCGAACTGGTCGGTTCTGGTGAATCGGCAGGCAACTTCCGCGAATACAGCGTGACGGATGGCGGTTTCACCACGGACAAGTTCCGCTAAGGCACGCCGCCGTGACATGAACACGCAGCGGCCCGGGGCACCCGTCCCGGGCCGTTGCCATAGCGAGACAACCATAACGAATGGGCGCCAGGCTGCCGGGGATCAACCGCGGAGCGATGAACGGCGCCATTGGGGGATGACGGATGATCGTTGTCGAAAATCTGCACAAACATTTCGGCGGCTTCCATGCCGTCGACGGGGCCTCGCTTGAGATCAAAACAGGCTCCATCACCGGGCTGATCGGGCCGAATGGCGCGGGCAAGACCACCCTGTTCAACGTGATCGCCGGGCGGCTGCCGCCGACCTCGGGCCGCGTGCTGATGGATGGTGCAGACATCACCGGCCTGCCGCCGCACGAGCTGTTTCACAAGGGCCTGCTGCGCACCTTCCAGATCGCGCATGAATTCGGGTCGATGACCGTGCGCGAGAATCTGATGATGGTGCCTGCGCATCAATCGGGTGAAACGCTGTGGAACGCCTGGTTCCGGCGCGGCAAGATCGCCGCCGAGGAAAAGCGCCTGCGCGACAAGGCCGACGAGGTGCTGGACTTTCTGACCATCAGCCATATCGCCGATGCCAAGGCCAGCCAGATTTCCGGCGGCCAGAAAAAGCTGGTGGAACTGGGCCGCACCATGATGGTGGATGCCAAGATCGTGTTTCTGGATGAGGTGGGCGCCGGCGTGAACCGCACGCTTCTGAACACCATCGGCGATGCGATCATCCGGCTGAACCAGGAACGCGGCTATACCTTCTGCGTGATCGAACACGACATGGATTTCATCGCCCGCCTCTGCGACCCGGTCATCGTGATGGCCGAGGGCAAGGTGCTGGCGCAGGGTACGGTGCAACAGGTGAAAAGCGACGAACGGGTGATCGAGGCCTATCTGGGCACCGGCCTGAAAAACAAGGTGAAAGAGGAGGCCGCGCATGGCTGAACCTTTCCTGATCGGTCAGGCGATGACCGGCGGCTATGGCGGGGTGGATATCCTGCATGGCTGCACCATCGCCGTGGAAAAGGGCGAAATCGCGGTGATCGTCGGCCCCAATGGCGCCGGCAAATCCACCGCGATGAAAGCCGTGTTCGGGATGCTGCACCTGCGCGAAGGCCATGTGAAGCTGGCGGGCGAGGATATCACCGCGCTTTCCCCGCAGGCCCGCGTCGCCAAGGGCATGGGTTTCGTGCCGCAGACCCACAACATCTTCGGCTCCATGACGGTTGAAGAAAATCTGGAAATGGGCGCCTTCATCCGGCGCGACGATTTCGCCGATACCATGGCGCAGATCTATGACCTGTTCCCGATCCTGAAGCAGAAACGCCACCAGCCCGCGGGCGAACTTTCGGGCGGCCAGCGCCAGCAGGTGGCCGTGGGCCGCGCCCTGATGACGCAGCCCAAGGTGCTGATGCTGGATGAACCCACGGCCGGCGTTTCGCCCATCGTGATGGATGAGCTGTTCGACCGCATCATCGAAGTGGCGCGCACCGGCATTTCCATCCTGATGGTGGAACAGAACGCCCGTCAGGCGCTGGAGATTGCCGACAAGGGCTATGTCCTGGTGCAGGGCGCCAACCGTTTCACCGACACCGGCAAGGCCCTGATGGCCGATCCGGAGGTCCGCCGTTCGTTCCTGGGGGGCTGAGGCCATGGATATTCTGAACGCCCTTGTGGCCTTCCTCAACTTCGTCTTCGTGCCGGGCCTTGCCTATGGCGCCCAGCTGGCGCTTGGCGCGCTGGGGGTGACGCTGATCTATGGCATCCTGCGGTTTTCCAACTTCGCCCATGGCGATACCATGGCCTTCGGCACCATGGTCACCATTCTGGTGACCTGGCTCTTCCAGTCCATCGGCCTCACCGCAGGCATCCTGCCCACCGCCCTGCTGGCCCTGCCCTTCGGCATTGCCGCCACCGCGCTGCTGGTTCTGGGCACCGACCGCATGGTCTATCGCTTCTACCGCAAGCAGAAGGCGGCCCCCACCATCCTCGTGATCGTGTCGATGGGGGTGATGTTCGTGATGAACGGCATCGTCCGCCTCATCATCGGGGTGGAGGATCAGAACTTCGCCGATGGCGGCCGCTTCCTGATCTCGGCCGGCGATTTCAAGGCGATGACCGGCCTGGCCGAAGGTCTGGCCATCAAGGGATCGCAGGCCGTGACCGTGGTCACCGCCGTGGTCGTGGTGGGTTTCCTGTTCTGGTTCCTGCAAAACACCCGCACTGGCAAGAGCATGCGCGCCTTTTCCGATAACGAGGATCTGGCGCTGCTGTCCGGCATCAACCCTGATCGCGTGGTGCAGGTGACCTGGATCCTGGCCGCCGCTTTGGCCACCATCGCGGGCGTGCTCTATGGCCTGGACAAAAGCTTCAAGCCCTTCACCTACTTCCAGCTGCTGCTGCCGATCTTCGCCGCCGCCATCGTCGGTGGCCTGGGCAGCCCGCTGGGCGCCATTGCCGGTGGCTTCATCATCGCCTTTTCCGAGGTGATCCTGACCTATGCCTGGAAGAAGGTGGCCACCTATGTGCTGCCCGACAGTCTGGCCCCCGATAGCCTGCTGCAGCTGATGGGCACCGATTACAAATTCGCCGTCAGCTTCGGCATCCTGATCCTTGTGCTGATCTTCATGCCCACCGGCCTGTTCAAGGGGAAATCCTACTGATGTCGCGCAATGTGATGTATTTCGCCGGGGTGGCGGTGCTGTTCCTGCTGACGGGCCTGATGCTCAGCTGGAACCAGTCGCTGTTCATCCTGAACTTCGCGCTGGTCTCGGCCATCATGGCCTTGGGCGTGAACATGCAATGGGGCTATGCCGGGCTGTTCAATACCGGCGTCATGGGCTTTGCCGCCTTGGGCGGGCTGGCCGTCGCGCTGATCTCTGCCGATCCCGTGCCCGAGGCCTGGGCCGCGGGCGGTGCAGGCGTGCTGGGCGGGCTGCCGCTGGGCGCCGTGACCATTGCCGCTGCCATCTTCCCCTGGCGCCGCATGGCGCCCGGCCGGCCGCGCGGCTTTGCCGTGCTGGCAGTGCTGGTCGGTGGCTTCGTGCTGTTCCGCGCCGTCTTTGGCCCCGCCACCATGGCGGTCGAGGCGGTGAACCCCTCGGTTTCCGGCAACCTTGGCGGGCTGGGCCTGCCGGTGCTGCTGGCCTGGCCAGCGGGCGGCGCGCTGGCGGCGCTGGCCGCCTGGGCCATCGGCAAGACGGCGCTTGGCCTCCGGTCCGATTATCTGGCCATTGCCACGCTGGGCATTGCCGAAATCATCATCGCGGTGATGAAGAACGAAGACTGGATGGCCCGCGGCGTCAAGATGATGAACCTGCAGGAACGGCCCTGGCCCGTGCCCTACGAGGTGGCGCTGCAGCAGAATCCCGCCTTTCTGGATCTGGCCGCCAGCATGGGCTTCGATCCGGTCACCGGATCGTCGATCCTGGTGAAGCTGTGCTACACCGTGATGATCCTCGTCATTCTGGGCGCCATCATCTGGCTGTCGCAGCGCGCCCTCAACAGCCCCTGGGGCCGGATGATGCGCGCGATCCGCGACAACGAGATTTCGGCCGCCGCCATGGGCAAGAATGTCACCAAGCGGCATCTGCAGGTCTTCATCCTCGGCTCGGCGGTGATCGGCTTTGCCGGCGCCATGCTGACCTCGATGGATGGCATCCTGAACCCCGGCACCTATCAGCCGCTGCGCTTTACCTTCCTGATCTGGGTGATGGTCATCGTCGGCGGATCGGGCAACAACTGGGGCGCCGTGCTGGGCGGTCTGCTGATCGGCTGGCTCTGGCTGATCGTGGAAACGCTGGGGCCGGTGGTGATGGGCGGCGTGACCTCTGGCATGGCCGAAGGCCCGCTGAAGGCGCATCTGGTGGACAGCGCGCAACATATGCGGCTGCTGACGCTGGGGGTGATCCTGCTTCTGGTGCTGCGCTTCAGCCCGCGTGGCCTGATCCCCGAAAAGTAAGGCCGGGCAGATGAATGGCAAAAGGGCCGGGGTCATCCCCCGGCCCTTTTCCATGGCGCCTGCCCGCAGTTCAGAAATGGGTTCAGAACAGANNAGGCGACAGGCCGACCAGCCGGATGGTGGCATTGAAATAGGTCACGATCGTATCATCGCCATCGGCGGCAAAGCTCAGATCGGTAAAGCTGCCGCCCGCGGCAAACTTGATCCGGTCGCCCAGCCCATAGTCGAAATCCTCGATCACATCATTGCCAAAGCCCTTGCCCGAAAACACAAAGTAATCGGCCCCGCCATCGCCGCGCAGCGTGTCATTGCCACGGCCGATGCGGAATTCATCATTCCCCGCCAGCCCGCGCAGCCAGTTATCCCCGGCATTATCGGTAAAGATATCGCGGGTATCGCTGCCTTCCGCGCCTTCGATGTTCCGCAGCCGGTCAAAATTGCCGAACCCGTCGCGCGCGGTGCCCTTGGTCAGGTTCACCCGCACCCCGGCAGTGCCGCCCTGACTGGCATCATGGCGATGGGTGATCGTGTCGAAGCCCGCGCCGCCGTCGATGGTATCCGCCCCGGCCAGCCCTGCAAAACGGTTGTCCTTGCCATCGCCGACAAAGCTGTCGGCCAGAAAGGTGCCGCGCAGCCGTTCGATCCCGGCCACCTTGTCGGTCAGGCCATCCGGCCCGGTCACCGTGCCCTTGGCCAGATCGGCCACGATCCCCGACACCACATTGATCTGCGACCAGTAACTTTCGTCATAGCTCAGCTCGTCAAATCCGGCGCCGCCGCGATAATCATCGGCGCCGCCCATATCCACGATGTAATCATCCCCCGCCCCGGCCATCACCGTGTCATGGCCAAACCCGGTGGCAATCGTATCGCCATCCCAGTTCGGCGCCCCGCTGTTACCCGATCCTGTATAGCTGTTGGGCCCGGCGGTCAGGTAATCGAACACCGCGCTGGGATCGGCAGCCAGCAATGTGACCAGCGGCGCCAGGGGCCGGGCCAGCTGCGTCACCTCCAGCAGCAGCTTGCCGCTTTCGCTGTAATAGCGCAGCGCCGCCACCGTGCCGCCATTCACCACCGGCACCCCGGCATTGGGGCCTTCTTCGGGGGTAAAAGTCGTGCGGCCGCGATAGGTGATCTCCACCCGCCCGGCCTGCACCAGCGGGTCCAGCGCGCCGGTATCGCCATTGAACTGCAACACCATCTTCGTGGCCGTGGTCGATACCAGATCGAAATCCTGCAGCTCGGTATAGCGGTAGAACCCCTGATTTCCCGCCAGCCAGCGAAACTTGGCCATATCGCTTTCCTTCCATGCCCCGAAACCGCCCATCAGGCGGCCTTTGCACTGTCATATCCGCTTCTGTCGCAGCACCAAAGGGCAGAACTGTGGCGCAGGCGGCAGATGACCAGCAAAAACCGACACCGAATGTCGCCCGATGCAATGCCACCCCGCCGCCCCGCCGCCATCCTTCGGCCAAAAGGCAGGGAGTCCGCCATGAAAACCCATACCCGTGTTCTGGTCATCGGCGGCGGTGTCGTCGGCTGTTCGGTGCTTTATCACCTCACGAAACTCGGCTGGTCCGATGTGATGCTGGTCGAACGGTCCGAGCTGACCTCCGGCTCCACCTGGCACGCCGCAGGCGGCTTTCACACGCTGAACGGCGATACCAACATGGCCGCGCTGCAGGGCTACACCATCCGCCTCTACAAGGAACTGGAGGCGATCACCGGCATGTCCTGCGGGCTGCACCATGTCGGCGGCATCACCCTGGCCGATAACCCTGCCCGGTTCGAAATGCTGAAGGCCGAACGCGCCAAGCACCGCTACATGGGTCTGGATACCGAAATCCTCGGGCCAGAGGAAATCGCCAAGCTCACCGATGGCATGGTGAACCTGCAGGGCATCATCGGCGCGCTCTACGATCCGCTGGATGGCCACCTTGACCCGTCCGGCACCACCCATGCCTATGCCAAGGCCGCGCGGATGGGCGGCGCCGAAATCGTGCTGCACAACCGCGTGCTGGAAACCAACCCCCGCCCCGATGGCAGCTGGGAGGTGGTGACGGAAAAGGGCACCATCATCGCCGAACATCTGGTCAATGCCGGCGGCCTTTGGGCACGCGAGATCGGCGCCATGGCGGGCGTCTATCTGCCGCTGCTGCCGATGGCGCATCAGTATCTTGTCACCGATGACATTCCCGAAATCGTCAACTTCCTGAAAACCGGCCGCGAATTCCCGCATGTGATGGACCCGGGCGGCGAATCCTATCTGCGTCAGGAAGGCCGCGGCCTTTGCATCGGCTTCTACGAAAAGCCCTGCGAACCCTGGTCGCGCGATGCCACGCCGTGGAATTTCGGCCATGAGCTGCTGAACGAAGACTGGGACAAGATCGAGGATTCCGTCTCCTTCGCCTATCGCCGCTTCCCGGTGCTGGAACGCACGGGCGTCAAGCGGGTGATCCACGGCCCCTTCACCTTCGCCCCCGATGGCAACCCGCTGATCGGCCCGGTGCCCGGCCTGCGCAACTACTGGTCGGCCTGCGCCGTGATGGCGGGCTTCAGCCAGGGCGGCGGCATGGGTCTGGCGCTGGCGCAATGGATGATCGAAGGCGAGGTGGAGCGGGATCCGCGCGGCTTCGACGTGGCGCGCTTCGGCAACTGGACAACGCCGGGCTATACCGTGCCCAAGGTGATCGAAAACTATCAGATGCGTTTCTCGGTCAGCTATCCGAACGAAGAGCGCCCCGCCGCCCGCCCGTTCCGCACCACGCCGATGTATGACATCTTCGATGGCATGAACGCCGTCTGGGGCCAGCAATACGGGCTGGAGGTGGTGAATTACCACGCCCTGCCGGGCGAGCCGCGCTATGAAACCCCCAGCTTCAAACGCTCCAACGCCTGGGAGGCGACACGGGCCGAGGTGATGGCCCTGCGCAATGGCGTCGGCATCAACGAGCTGCAGAATTTCGGCAAATATCTGGTCAAGGGCCCCAAGGCGCGCGATTGGCTGAACCACATCATGGCCGGTGCCATCCCGAAACCGGGCCGCCTGTCGCTGACCCCGATGCTGGCGGAATCGGGCAAGATCATCGGTGATTTCACCGTCTCCTGCCTGTCGGAGACCGAATTCCAGCTGACCGCCAGCTATGGCGCGCAGGGCTGGCATGGCCGCTGGTTCGAACAGCATCTGCAGGATGGCGTCACCGTCGAAAACATCTCTGACAGCCGCTCGGGCTTTCAGATTGCCGGGCCGAAGGCGCGCGATCTGCTGGCCCGCGTCACCCGCAGCGATGTCTCGGCCGAGGCCTTCCGCTTCATGGATGTGAAACCCATGACCGTGGGCATGGCGAAATGTCTGGTGCAGCGCGTCAGCTATACCGCCGATCTGGGCTTTGAAATCTACTGCGATCACATGAGCGTGCGGCAGCTGTGGCAAACCCTGTGGGATGCCGGGCAGGATCTTGGCCTGCGCCCCTTCGGGATGCGGGCGATGATGTCGCTGCGGCTGGACAAATGGTTCGGCAGCTGGGGCCGCGAATTCAGCCCCGATTACACGCCCGCCGAAACCGGGCTGGATCGCTTCATCCGCTGGAACAAGGATTTCATCGGCAAAGCCGCCGCTCTGGCCGAAAGGGAATCGGGGCCGAAGCGGCGGCTGGTCTCCTTCGTGGTCGATGCCGCCGATGCCGATGTGGTGGCATGGGAGCCGGTCTGGCTCGATGGTGCCGTGGTCGGCTATTGCACCAGCGGAGGGTTCAGCCACTGGATGGGCAAATCCGTGGCCATGGGCTTTCTGCCCGCCGACCGCGTGCAGGACGGGCTGCCCTGCGAGATCGAAATTCTGGGTGAACGCCGCGCCGCCACCGTGCATCTGGCCCCGCTGTGGGAGGATGGCGGCCGGATGCGCGGCTGATCTGGCCGGTTTTCATGCGCTTCGGCCTCTGTCATCCTGTCCCGACAGAGGCCAGACGCAAACCCTACGGGAAACCGACGCCAGCATGACACCGCCGTTGCTGATCCTGATCCTGGCTGCCGGGTCATCCTCGCGGATGCGCGGCGCCGNNGGCGACAAACTGCTGGAACAGGTGGCGGGTGAACCGCAGCTGTGCCGCATCACCCGCCTGGCGCTGGCCAGCGGCGCGCCGGTGCGTGTGGTGCTGCCCCCCGACCGCCCCCTGCGCGCCGCCGCCCTGCAGGGGCTGGATGCCGAGGTGGTTCAGGCCCCGGATGCCGCGCAGGGCATGTCAGCCTCGCTGCGCCGGGGCGCGGCAGGCTGGGCGGGCGCCTTGATGATCCTGCCCGCCGACATGCCGGAAATCGACGCCGACATGATCGCGCATCTGATTGATATTCATCACGAAAACAGAAACCAGATCCTGCGGGGCGCGGCCATGGGCAGGCCCGGCCACCCGGTGATCCTGCCCGCCGATCTGCTGCCCGCCGTGCAGGATCTTGCAGGCGATGAAGGGGCGCGCCGCCTGCTGGCGCGCCACCCCGATCGGGTTCAACTGGTCGATCTGCCAGGGCGCGCCGCCCTGACCGATCTGGATACACCCGAAGACTGGCAGGCCTGGCGATCCGCGCAGGATCGCTGACCGCCGATCAATGCACCTTGGGGCGCAGGAACACCCGCGCCTCATCCTTGCGCAGGCTGCGGCGCGCGGCCAGATATTGCAGGGTCGGCGCCTGAAGATCTGGAAAAAGTGCAAGCAATTCATTGCGTTGCGCATCATCCAGCCCGGCCTTCGACAGATCGCCCGGCTGAAAGCTTTCGCTCCAGCAGCCTTCAGAGCGGATGATTTCATGCTGATCGAACATGATCTGGTAATAGCTGATCCCCTCGGGCGTTGCCCGGCTGATCCCCGGTTGCCCCAGCAGATGCGCCGCCGCCACCAGCACCTCATGTTCGCCAAACAGCGCCACAGCGCGCGGCCCGGTCATCAGCATCCGGTGTTGCGGGCTGACCATCATATCTCGCTGCGGCATCCCTTCGGCCAAAGCCGCAAAGCGGATCAGCACCGGCGCGAAATTGGGCTGCACCTGCAGATCTTCGGGCGCGATCATCCGCCGCCCGATCCAGCGGATCGGCTGCCAGCCATTGTCGCGGGTCAGCACCATATCGCTGGGCACAAGCCGGTCCACCGGCACCTCACCACGTTCCGTCAGAATATGCGTGCCAGATGTGAAACAGGGCATCACAACCTCCGCAGTTTGGAAAATTTCGGAAATACAAAGGGTTCTGCCCCGCACTGCGGATATGGCAGATCGCGTTTCCCGGTCATCACTCGTAAAAGCATCATTCTTTAACTCCTTCCCAAAATCCCCGGCCCGGCGCGACGGACCATGGCCACCCCCGAACGGGACCGGCCAGAAAGATACCGGCAGCCAACGACAAACCGCCCTGCAGCCGGAAAATACCCGGGCTGCACAGCATTGCCGTTTTCGCCGGGGGCAGCCCATATGCCCCTTGACCCCTATCTTTCCCGTCACACCCCGGTCGGACATGCTGTGTTCTGTGCCGACCGCTTCGCCCTGGATAAAGCCCCCTTACCTGAAGGTCATGCACGGCAGACATGGCTAAAGAATGAACAGGCAAGACAGAATTGCGTCGAAACCCGCGCAGTTCTGTGGCGATGGCCGGAAGACCCAAAAACGAAAGGGGCCCCCGAAGGAGCCCCTTTGTCAACGGCCCCCTTGCGGCGGCCGGTGCTGCATAACTCAGTGCGTCAGCAGGCGCGCTTCGAATTTCTTCAGAGTGCGGCGTGCGGCGGTATAGGAGTCGCGGCCTTCGGCGGTTTTCAGATCGGGGAACAGTTCAAAGATCTCGTTCCGCTGGGCATTGCCCATGCCTTTCAGGGTATAGTCGCCGGGCTGGAAGCTTTCGGTCCAGGCGCCGTTCGACAGAACCACTTCGTGACGGTCGAACATGAAGTGCAGATAGGTGGTGCCCATGCTGTCCACCTCGTGCACGCCCTTGCCCGCCACCAGATGCTTGGCCGCCACCAGAACCTCGTGTTCGTCGAAATACAGCGCCGTGCGGTCGTTGGAGACCAACATGCGGTGGTTCGGCGAGACCATCATGTCACGCTCCGGCAGGCCATTGCCCAGGCTGCCGCGGCGGATCAGGATCGGTTTCAGATGCGGGTTCAGCGACAGATCCTGCCAGGACAGCTTCTTGGCCCCGACCCAGCGAATGGTCTGGATGCCATTGTCACGGGTGATGACCTTGTCACCGGCCTTCAGCGATTCCACCGGAACCTCGCCCCGCGGGGTGGCGATCAGAGCGCCGGGGGTAAAGCAGGGCACGATTTCTTCGATGTTGGTATAGGTCAGCGAGCTGGTCACATTGCCGTCGGCATCAAGGAACTGCACGGTGCCATCGGTACCATTGCCTTCGGCATCCGGCACCTGATCGACGATGCGGAACGGGCCGGTGCCGCGCAGATCCAGAATATCATAATCATCGCCGCCGCCGCCGCCGTTGACGGTGTCATTGCCGCCAAAGCCGGAGTTGCCCACCACGAAGGTATCGCGATCATCGCCGCCTTCGTAAATGGCCGTGCCGCCCGAGTGATAGATCAGGTCATTGCCAGCGCCGGCTTCGACGGTATCTTCGCCAAGGCCCGCATCAATCGTATCATTGCCGGCGCCTGCGCGGATGTAATCGTCATTGCCCGTGGTACCCGGCAGGATCGCATCATTGGCATCCACACGGTCGCCATCCGGATCGCCGGTATAGCCCACGTCGATGTAATCATTGCCAGCGCCGCCATCCACATAGCCATCGCCAACCGGCGGCGCGGTGCCATCGCCCACCGTCACGTTGACAGTGCCGGTATCGGTGCCGCCATTGCCATCGGTCACGGTGTAGGAAATCGTGGTATCGCCGCTGAAATCAGCGTCGGGCGTGAAGGTGATGGTGCCATCCGGATTGACCGTGACAGTGCCATTGGGCGAGGTGGGCGTGCCGTCGATGGTGAGCGGATCGCCATCCACATCGGTGTCATTCGCCAGAACCGGAATGGTGACGGGGGTGCCGAGGCCGGTGGTGGCCGCATCATCATTGGCGGTCGGATTGTCGTTCACCGGGTTCACGGTCACAGTGACCGTGGAGGTGCCGGTGTTGCCGCCCGGATCGGTGACGGTATAGGTGATGGTGTCTTCGCCGTTGAAATCCGGGTTCGGGGTATAGGTGATCGACCCGTCATCATTCACGGTTACGGTGCCGTTGTTCGACGACCCGCCCGTCACCGTCAGGTCATCACCATTCGGATCGCGGTCATTGTCCAGCACCGGAATGGTGACCGGGGTATCTTCGTCGGTCACGGCGGTATCGGGCTGCGGGTTCGGATCGTCGTTATATTCGTGATTGTCGACGGTATCCGAGAAGGTTGCAAATTCAACCGTGCCGTTGAAATGCTGGTTCAGGTTGTTCACCGCGCCGGGCGTGGAATTGGTCTGGCCCGCGCCGATGATCCATTGCTGGTTCATGTAGGACGAGGATTGATCCATCGTCAGCCCGGCCGGGGTATTGCCGTAATCGCCGGTTTCCTGGGTGAAATTGTCGATGACAATGCCGCCGCCCTTTTCCGCATCCCAGGAATAGGACACGCGGATCAGATCGCCTTCATTGGCGAAACCTGCATCGGTTTCAAAGCTGTAATCGCCACCTTCCCCGCTTTCGTGGGTGATGCGCAGCGTGCCGTCTTCCAGCCGTTCCATGCGGAAGCCGCCATCGGTGGTGCCGGTGCTGTCGCGCGAGATGATGGTCTCGGTGCCTTCCGACGCATGGCCGATGGTGAATTTGATATCCAGCGTGCCGCGATCCATCTGGAACACGTCATCGCGCAGGATCTTGACCACGTCATCCTGGCCATCAAGAACGGCGCGTTCGCCATCCGAGGCCGCGCCATTCAGATAATATCCATCCTGAGCGCCGTTGCCGAGAGCGGAGTCATGCGCCGTCGTTCCAAGGTCGTTCAGATTATAATGAGCAAAAACCGGCATTCGTCACATCCTATCCCAACAGGGCCCGCAGGCCACGATCTACGCGAGGGCCCCAAAAACCCCCAGTCCAAGACGCGGTCCGAAATATTCGGGCCCTGCGCCGAGCGACCGATCCGCCAGCCGGACGTCTTCGGCCAGGCCTGCAATCGTCGGGATACAAGAACCAGGACCACCGAAAGCGGTAGCCGAACCCTTTACCAAAAACCCGAAACGATGCAGCCCTTCCGAAACACCAAAGCGCCTTGCGGCACCCTACCCCTGACGACCGCCCCCACGGCCAACATCTCACCCAGAGAGATGCATTCTACATACCTTTAGTCAGGTGTTCCGAAAAGTGCAAAAATTGAGGCAAAGCGGGGTGGTGGCATCCAGATCACGGCACAGACGGGCCAGATATGGCGGGTGCGCGGGGCAGTTTGTTTCCGTCAGCGTAACGATCTGGCAGGATGACCTTAGGGAAGGATGTAAATTAGTGGCCCGGAATAGTTAAACTGGGGATCCATGGTGCCGGATTGTTTCCGTAAAGCCAATGCCCCATTCATGCCCCATTCTGTTAACCCCTATCTTCTTTCTGCCGTATTCTTTTTGCTTTGCTGCCTTGATTGCAAAAACGGCCGTTTACGGCGCGGCACCAATCCCACGGGTTCGGAGGGATAGATCGAAGTTAAGCATCTGTTAATCCGGCCGGTCTGACGAATCAGCGTGACGGAGGGTGGGGATGCAGGATCAATAGGTCAGCAAAAGCCGGTCGCGGACCTGCTCTCCCTCCATGGTCTGGCCCCCCATCTGAAAGCGGCGCAGCATCGAACGGCCGATATTCACCATGATTTCCTGGGTGAACAGGCCATCAGGCGGCGAGATCTCGCAATCCACACCGCCGGATTTCTTGGTGCCGTCGATGCTGAGCGCGACATGAACGCCGCGGCGGCGGCAATCTTCGATGGCACTGAACAGATCCGGCAGGCTGAAGGCCTGCGCGCCATAAAGGATGGTCTGGGAAAAGCTGTAGGGCGGATCGCAATAGACCAGATCGCCGGGCCGCGGCCGGGCCATCGCCTCGCGGTAATCCAGCTGATCGAATTGCACGCCGCGCAGCCGGGCGTGCCATAGATCGACGCGGCGGGCAAAGGCCGCGGGCTTGATGGGCGGATGGCTGCCGCAGGGGGGGGACATATGGCCATCCCGTCGCCGGAAACGCACACCCCCGCCATAGCAGGCCCGGCACAAGAACAGCAGATCCGCGCCATTGGGCGCCGCATTATATCTGGCCTTGACGGCTTCATAGGCCGCCACCCTGTCGCCCGCGTGAAAGGCCTGCCAGCGGTCGGCATACCAGGCTTTCAGCTGGTCAGGATCGGCGGCCAGCGCCTGCCAGATCTGCACCAGCGGGCCGAAGATATCCGATCCGAAGCCGCGCCCCGGCGCCAGAACCGCCATAACCCCGCCCGCCCCCAGAAAGGGTTCGTGATACATCTGCATGTTGGCCGGGAAATGCGCGATGATGTCATGCGCGAATTTCTGTTTGCTGCCGACCCATTTCAGCAGCTGGGTCTTGAAGGGTAACACGGGGCCGCGCAACGGAACATCGGTGGGGTCTGGCAGGGCGGGCGGGCGGTTCATCCTGTGGCCTGCCTGTTCCCTGCGGGATCGGCGCGGAAGATGCGCCGAAGAAATCTGGTGCGGGTGGTCGGACTCGAACCGACACTCCTTGCGGAAACAGAGTTTGAGTCTGTCGCGTCTACCATTCCGCCACACCCGCCGAACACGCCCCATGGTAGTGGCCCGCCTGCACGGCGGACCGGGGTGCGTCTTTCTATATCCGCGCAGACGGGGGCTGTTCAAGCCCCAGATCACGCCAAAGGCCGTTCAACTGCGGCGCGTTACAGGTTGCGGGCGGCGAAGGTATCGCATTGCCCCATATCGCCGCTGCGATAGCCCCGCATGAACCATTCGCCCCGCTGTTTCGAGGTGCCATGGGTAAAGGTATGCGGCATCGGTGTCTGGCCCGCATTGCGCTGCAGCGTGTCATCGCCGATCTGATGGGCGGCATTCACCGCCTCTTCCAGATCGCCCGCCTCCAGCGTGCCCAGCATGGCCTGCGCCTGTTGCGCCCAGATGCCGGAAAAGCAATCGGCCTGCAGTTCGATCCGCACCGAAATGGCATTGCTTTGCGCCTGGCTGGATTGCTGGCGGATCCGGTTCGCCTCGCCCAGGATGCCCAGCTCGTCCTGCACATGATGCGCCACCTCATGGGCCACCACATAGGCGGCGGCGAAATCGCCCCCCGCCCCCAGCTGGCGCGACATGGTGGTGAAGAAGGCGGTATCGAGGTAGATCTTCTGATCGCCCGGGCAGTAGAAGGGCCCGGTGGCGCCGCTGGCCCNNCCCCGCCGCAGGGCGAGCGGGTGACACCCTTGTACAGCACCAGAACCGGCGGCTGATAGGGCTGGCCTGCCTGTTCGGGCAGCACGCGGTCCCAGACCGCCTCGGTATCGGCCAGAACAACCGAGACGAATTGCCCTGCCTGTTCATCGGCCTGCGTCAGCTCGACTGGCTGGCCGCCCTGCCCGCTGCCGCCATCCTGCAGAAGCGGGGTGACGTCGATGCCGAAGACATAGCCGATCAGCAGAACCGCGATCACGCCAACGCCACCGATGGCGCCGCCCCCGGCACGGCCCATCCGGCGGCGGTCTTCGATATTGCCGCTGCCGCGGCGGCCTTTCCATTGCATGATCCCGTCCCCCTGCGCCCAATGCCGGGCGCCATCTGCCACAGCATAGCCCGGCCTTCACACCGGCGTGAAGCCAAACGCGCGCAGCCGCGCAAGGTTCCGCAAGGGCATGGGCGCAACGCCAGGGTGACCGCGGCGCCACAGCCCCGGCCTGCCCTGCAGATTTGCACAGAAGCGTGTGTTTCCCCCGCCTGCGCCGCGGCTTATGCTGTGATCCGGCCAGATAACGGCGCAGCTGCCACGAGGTGTTTCATGTATCGCAACCGCCTGATTGCCGGTTTTGCCGCGGCGGGATCTGCCCTGCTGCTGCTGGGGGCGCTGGCCTTTCAGTATTTCGGCGGGCTGGCCCCCTGTGCGCTGTGCATCTGGCAACGCTGGCCGCATCTGGTGGCGGTGGCCATCGGGGTGCTGTTCGTGCTGCTGGGCTGGCGCTGGCTGCTGGTGCTGGGCGCGCTGGCGGCGGCGGCCTCGGCGGCGATCGGGGTGTTTCATGTCGGGGTGGAACAGGCCTGGTGGGAGGGGCTGCAATCCTGCACCGGCAATTCGATTGCCGGGCTGAACACGGCGGATCTGCTGAACCCGGCGGTGGATGTGGCCCCGGTGGCGCGCTGCACCGATATCGCCTGGGCGATGTTCGGCATTTCGATGGCGGGCTGGAATGTGCTGATCTCGGCCGGGCTGGCGGTGATCTGGCTGCTGGCGCTGCGGAAGAAGTAAGGGGGCTGCCGCCCCCTCTTGCGCCTGCGGCGCAATTCACCCCTTCGGGTATTTTTGCCAAGAGGAAGATCAGCCGAACGGCGCTCATGTTCACGGGCGGCGAAACGGTCGGTCATGCCGGCCACATAATCGGCCACCACACGGGCCAGCGCGGTTTCATCCGCCGCCGCCGCCACATCCTCGCGCCATTCTTCGGGCAGCAGGCCGGGCTGGTTGAGAAACAGCGGAAAGAGATCGTCCAGCATCGCCGTCACCTCGGCCCGCATCTTCACCACCGAAGGTGCGCGATACATGCGGTGGAACAGGAAGCTGCGCACGGCCTTGAGTTCCTGATACAGGGGCTTGGAGAAACGGATGATGGTCGTGCCCATCAGGCGGATTTCCTCGGCCGAGCGGGGCTGCGCGGCGGTCAGCCGGTTCTGCGCCACGGCGATCACATCTTCGACCATGCGGCCGAAGACCCGGCGCAAGGCCTCGTGCCGGCGGCGCATCCGGTCCAGCCCGGGATAGAGCCTGTCCACCTCTTCGAACGCCGGGGCAGTGACCGGCAGTTCCATCAGATCGTCTTCGGTGAAGAGGCCGGAACGCAGCCCATCATGCAGATCATGGTGCGAATAGGCCACGTCATCGGCGATGGCCGCCACCTGCGCCTCGGCGCTGGCATGGGTATGCAGTTCCAGATCCCAGTCATTGTTCACCGAGACCAGCGCATAGGGCAGCGGGGCGCCCGCATGTTTGGCATCGGCATGGGGGCCGATCAGCGGGCCATTGTGTTTGGCGATGCCTTCCAGGCTTTCCCAGGTCAGGTTCAGCCCGTCGAAATCGGCATAATGCCGTTCCAGCCGGGTGACGATGCGCAGGGCCTGGGCGTTGTGATCGAAGCCGCCATAGGGCGCCATCAGCCGCGACAGCGCATCTTCGCCGGTATGGCCGAAGGGCGTATGGCCCAGATCATGCGCCAGCGCGATACATTCGGCCAGATCGGTGTTCAGCCCCAGCACGCCGGAAATGGTGCGGGCAACCTGCGCCACCTCCAGTGAATGGGTGAGGCGGGTGCGGTAATAATCCCCCTCGTGTTCGATGAACACCTGGGTCTTGTGCTTCAGCCGCCGGAAGGCCGAGGAATGAATGATCCGGTCCCGGTCACGCTGAAAGGGCGAACGGAAGGTGGACATGCCTTCGGCATGGCGGCGCCCGCGGGAGTCTTCGGGCTGGCAGGCAAAGGGGGCAAGCATCGGGGTCATGGTTCTTGTTTCAAATTCTTCCTGAACCTATATGATGAAAACACCATGAAGCACATGGAAAACTTGCCCAAGCAAACTTCCCGGGGCTTTCCCCGACATCCACAGGAACCCGTGACGATGGACCTGAACCTTCCCGCCGATGCCGCCTATCCGCGTGTGACCGACCGCNNGGATGATCCGGCGGGCGATGATCTGGTTCTGCAAAAGGACGGCCAGACGGTGCTGGTTGATCCGGTCTCTTTACCGTTTCTGGAAAATGCGGTGATTGATTTCACCGACGAGCTGATCGGGGCAAGGTTCGTGATCCAGAACCCCAATGCCAGTTCCAGCTGCGGCTGCGGCACGTCCTTTTCGATGTAAGTCTTTGCGCTGCAAACTGGCCTCAGGCCGGGTTGCGCTGCTGGCTGTGCAGCAGCCAGAGACCGGAGCCGACCACCAGCGCCGTGCCCAGCCATATATGCGGGCCGGTGCTTTCGCCGAAGACGGCATGGCCCAGAACCACCATCCAGATGAATTGCAGATTGGCCAGTTGCAGCACGATATAGGCGGGCAGCATATGGACGATCACCACCATCAGCCAGCGCGTCGAGACCAGGAACAGCGTATAGACCGCCAGCAGGGCCAGATCGGCCGGGGCCATCGGCTGCCAGACCAGCGGCAGCAGGCAGAGCCCCAGGATCAGGCAGGCCAGCTGTGCATAGAACACCTGCGCCATGGCATGGGTGTGGCTGCGGCAGATCCGGCGCGACAGCACGATGGAGGCAGAGCNNCAGAGCCGGACAGGCTGGCGGCAAGGCCGATCCAGTGCCCGGCCGACAATGCGCCCGGGCCTTCAGGCAGCATGGCGACCATGCCCAGCACGCCAAGCGCCAGCGCGCCCCAGACCGCCTGCCCCAGCCTTTCGCGCAGCACCAGCCCCGACAGGATGGCGGCAAAGACCGGCATGATGGCGATGAACAGGAACACCTCGGCAAAGGCGAGATAGCGCAGCGCGTAGAAGAAGCAGACAGTGCTGATCGCCCCCAGCGCCGACCGCAGGGCCAGCAGGCGCGGCGCGCCAGTGGCCAGGATGCGCGGCGCCTGCCCCGCCCCCGCCAGCAGCAGACCCAGCCCGACCGCCAGCGCACCGGACAGCGCCATCAGCTGAGGCGCGGCATAGCTGCCGATCAGATCCTTGGCGATGGCATCGGCGCTGACCGACAGCAGGGTGTTGAACACCGTCAGCGCCGCCCCCAGAAGCGCGGTGCGGCGGATCTGCAGCCCTTCGGCAAGCATGGCTGTCATGCGCCGACCCGCAGCAAGGGCACCGGGCCGCAGAAGGGCACGGACGCACGGGCAAAAGCGGCAAAGAAGCGCTGGAAATACGGGGTTTCGGCCCCGGCATCGGCCTGCGCCACAGCCTGCGGCGACAGACGGGGCAGACAGGCGGCCCGCATCGCGGCATAGTCGCTGCTGCGCGTGGCGCCCAGCGACAGCAGGGCCTGCGACCATTCCCGCAGGGGCGAAATCATGTTCCGGGGCAAGCTGAACTGCATGGGACCAACTGGGAAGCTGTCACTGAAACCTTGGCCTCCATTTGCGTCGATCAACCAGCGATTGACAAGATAATTGTGATACGCGTCAGAGGAATCAGCGCAGGGCAAAGCCTCGATCCGGAACTGTGCCGCCTCTGCCTCGACATGCTGGCGCCACAGGGCGGGCTGCGGCAGGCCTGCAAAGCGCAGCGCGAGGCATACTTCTGCCAGAAGATCGCCGTTGCCGTCGAGATGCGCAAGACAGCCCAGCAGGTGCAAAGAGTCGCAGGCGGGTTGCGGCAGATCCAGTGGCTGGCGGCCGTAATCCGACAGGTAGAACACCACATGCAGCGNNGCCAGCAGCAGCCGGGTTTCGGCGCGTTGCAGATCGTTCACCTCGGTCTGCGGCCAGCCGGCGGCCAGAATCCAATCGGCAAGACCCGCGGATTTGCCGCCCGGATAGCCCAGAGCCTCAAGCGACAGGGTCAGTGACAGCAGCATCCGGTAATATTGCGGATGAAAGGCCAGCTGCGCCGCGATCCCGTCATAGAAGGGTTCATAGACCGCCAGGGCCAGATCGGGCAGCTTGCGGTTGCAGGCGGCCAGGATGCCCAGCAGTTCGGCATTTTCCTTCAGCCAGAAGGCATCGCCCGGGCGGCGCCTGTGGCGCGCGAAGGCGGCCAGCAGCGGCGCCAGTTGCCCCGGCGCAGTGGTGGCGCGGGCATGGCTGGAAAAGCGCACGACATTGGACATCTGATTTTCCGGGCCCGGCAGCAATGGCTTGGCCCGCCCCCGCCGCCGGGCATCTGACGGCGGGGGCGGGCTGGCAGATCAGTTGGAGCAGGGCATCAGGGCAGCAGCAGCGCCCAGAACCATATCCGTGCCCTCGATGTTGGAGCAGGGCATCAGATCGGCGGCAACGCCGGTTTCGATGTTGGAGCAAGGCATCAGGGCAGAAGCGCCGCCCAGCACCATTTCGGTGCCCTCGATATTGGAGCAGGGCATCAGATCAGCCCCCATGCCCATCATCATATCCGAGACGGCAAGGGTTTCGACAGCGGCGGCGGTTTGGCGAAGGGCGCTCATGGATATCTCCTCGGTTGAGCGGAAACTGACCCAACGGTTGCGCCACTTCATTGATTTTACAAACGAATTTGCATCCACAATTTGCGCGCCGATTTATCCACATCCACAGCGCCATGCAACCTTCGGCGGCATCGGCGGGATTTTTCACCCCTGCCCCTTATCCACACGCGCCAAAGGCGAAACTTATCCACATCGGCGCCAGCCCAGGATGATTCGCAAATGTTAACAGGGTGTTAAATTCTCTGCCGTCACTCTGCCAGCACCCGGCCTTGCCATCATGGCCCCGGCTTGCGATAGACTGAGGCCAGGCCCGGCGGGGGCCGCCAGCTGCGCCGGAGGGGCCATGAAGATCGCCACGTTCAACATCAACGGCATCAAGGCCCGGATCGAGGCGCTGCCCCACTGGCTGGAGGCGGCCCGCCCCGATGTGGTGGCGCTGCAAGAGATCAAATCGGTGGATGAAGGTTTCCCGCGCGAGATGTTCGAGGATCTGGGCTGGCGGGTGGAAACCCATGGCCAGAAGGGATTCAATGGGGTGGCCATCCTGTCGCGCCTGCCGCTGGAGGATGTGACGCGCGGCCTGCCGGGCGACGAGAGCGACGAACAGGCGCGCTGGATCGAGGCGACGGTGATCGGGGAAAAGCGGGCGGTGCGGCTGTGCGGGCTGTATCTGCCCAATGGCAACCCCGTCAGCTTCGATGCCGATGGGCAGCCGGAGGCGGTGGGGAAATACGGCTACAAGCTGTCGTGGATGGCGCGGATGCACGCCCGCGCCGCCGATCTGCTGCAGGGCGAAGAGCTGGTGGTGATGGCGGGCGATTACAACATCATCCCCCAGGCCGAAGATGCGGCCAAACCCGAAGCCTGGCGGCAGGATGCTTTGTTCCTGCCCGAAAGCCGCGCGGCCTTTCGCCGGATTCTGAACCTTGGGTTTTCCGAGGCGTTCCGCCTGCGCGAAACCGGGCCCGGGCATTACAGTTTCTGGGATTATCAGGCCGGTGCCTGGGAACGGAACAATGGCATCCGCATTGATCACCTGCTGCTGTCGCCGCAAGCCGCGGATCTGCTGCAGGATGTGCGCATCGACCGCGAAGTGCGCGGACAGGAAAAACCTTCGGACCATGTTCCGGTCTGGATCGAGCTTGACGCCTGATTCACAGACGCCAGACCGGCACCACAGGAAAGGCCAGAAATGACCGCTGGAATGACGATGGGGCAGATATCGATCCTTGCCATTCTGGCCCTGACAGTGGCGGCCTTTCTTTACGGGCGCTGGCGGCATGATGTGGTGGCGCTGGGGGCGCTGGTCGCCACGGTTCTGGCCGGGCTGGTGCCCACGGCCGAGGCGTTTGACGGCTTTGGCCATCCGGCTGTCATCACCGTGGCCTGCGTTCTGGTGCTGAGCCGGGCGTTGCAGGTGACAGGGGCGGTGGATGTGCTGGCGCGGCGGGTCATACCGCCGGGGGGCGGACCTGCCACGGTTCTGGCCGTGCTGTGCGGGCTGGGGGCCTTTCTGTCTTCCTTCATGAACAATGTGGGGGCGCTGGCGCTGCTGATGCCGCTGGCATTGCAGCTGGCACCGCGCGTCGGGCTGACACCGGGGCGGCTGCTGATGCCGCTGGCCTTTACCACCGTGCTGGGCGGGACCGTCACGCTGATCGGGACGCCGCCCAACCTTATCATCGCGGGCCTGCGCGAACGGACGGGCGCCGAACCCTTCGGCATGTTCGATTTCACGCCAGTGGGGCTGGCGGTGACGGTTGTGGGCGTGGCGTTCATCGCGCTGGTGGGTTGGCGGCTGGTGCCGATCCGCAATGGCACCGGGACCGACAGCTTTGATGCCGGCGCCTATATGACCGAACTTCTGGTGCCCGAAGGCGCCAAGGCCATCGGCCAGACGCTCGCCGATGTCGAGGCCCGGTTGCAGGATATCGGCGGGCAGATCGTGGCGCTGGAACGGCGCGGCATCTATATTCCCGCCCCCCGGCAGACACGCGCCATCGAAAGCGGGGATATTCTGGTGATCGAGGGCGAGGTGGGCGCGCTGATGGACACGGCGATGCCGCTGGGCCTGAAGCTGGCGGCGCGGGCGCCGGATGTGGTGGATGCCGTGGCCCGCCCGACCGAAGAGCTGCTGCTGCGCGAATATGTGGTGCGCCCCGACAGCCCGGTGGCCGGGGCCACGGCTGCCGATCTGGAGCTGCGCTCGCGCCACGGCATCAACCTGCTGGCGGTGTCGCGCGGCGGGCAGCGGGCGGCGGTGCGGCTGCGGGCCTGGCGCATCCGGTCGGGGGATGTGCTGCTGCTGCAGGGCGGGGCCGAGGCGCTGGCGGGATTTGTGCAGGATGCGCGGCTGGTGGCATTGGCCCCGCGCGATCTGCGGCTGCCCGATCCGGCAAAGGCGCTGACGGCCACGCTGGTGATGGCGGCGGCGGTCTTGGGGGCGGCCAGCGGCTTTGTCGCGCCGGAGCTGGCATTTGCCTGCGGCCTGCTGGCGACCATGGTGCTGCGCACCCTGCCCCTGCGCGACATCTATGACAGCATCGACTGGCCCGTGATCGTGCTGCTGGCCGCGATGATGCCGGTGGCGGCGGCGATGGAAACCACGGGGGCGGCGGCGCTGATTGCCGATGTGCTGATGCAGAGCATGGCGCGCGGTCATCCGGTGATCGCGCTGATCCTGCTGATGGCCGTGACCATGACCCTGTCGGATGTGATGAACAATGCGGCCACAGCGGCAGTGATGGGGCCGATTGCGCTGGGATCGGCGGCGGCGCTGGGGGTGAACCCGGATGCCTATCTGATGGCCGTGGCGCTGGGGGCCTCGTGTTCCTTCCTGACGCCGATCGGGCACCAGAACAATACGCTGATCCTTGGCCCCGGCGGCTTTCGCTTTGGCGATTACTGGCGGCTGGGGNNGGGGCTGCCGCTGGAGCTGATTGCGCTGGTGGTGGGCGTGCCTGCGATCCTTTGGGCCTTTCCGCTTCAACCGTAACGCTGCGCCGTCACATCATGGGCATAAAGCCAGTCGAAGCGTTTCAGCGGCGCGGCCGGGGCGATCCGGCTGCCCAGACGCAGCGCCAGATGCGCCACGTCGCGCAGCGGGCTGGACAGGTGATAGTTGCGGGCATTGCCATTGGCCGCCGCCACGATCCGGGCGCAGCGGTCGGCGCGGGCGGCGCGATAGGCGGCCAGCGCCGCATCGCCCGGCCCATGTGCGGCCAGCAGTTCGGCCAGCACCCAGGCATCCTCCAGCGCCATATTTGCCCCCTGCGCCAGAAACGGCAGCGTCGGATGGGCGGCATCGCCCAGAATGGCGGCAAAGCCTTCGGGCAGCACACGGCCCCAGTGTTCGGCCACCGGGTGGCGGAACAGGCCCCAGAGCCAGACATCCTGCGCCTGTTCCAGCCAGCCGCGCACACGGGGATTGAAGGGTTCAAAAGCCAACCGCAGCGAGATCGGATCATCGCGGGTGTTCCAGCCCTCTTCGACCCAGCGGTTGCGTTCCTCGACCGCGACGATGTTGCGCAGGCTGCCGCCGCGCAGCGGATAGCTGACCAGATGCCGCCCCGGCCCCATATGCACCTCGGCCACCGGGCGGGCGCCCGGCTCGCAGGGGATCACGCAGCGCCAGGCCACCTGCCGGGTGAAGAACGGCGCCACCTTGCCATTGAGCGCCGCCCGCAGCGGCGAGTGCAGACCATCGGCCCCGATCAGCAGCGCGGGCGTGAATTCGGCGCCCTGCTGGCTGCGCAGCCGCGGCCGCGCGCCTGACAGATCCACCTGTTCGATGCGTTGCAGCAGGCGGATCTGCACCCCCGCCGCCCGCGCGCCATCGGCCAGCAGGGCGATCAGATCGGCGCGGTGCAGCAGGTGCCAGCCCATGCCGGGGCGCAGCTTTGCCAGATCCATGGCCAGCACCGGATCGCCATCCAGCCCGTCGCGCAGTTCCACCCCCTGCGACCGCATCGACGCCGCCTCCAGTGCCGGGCCAAGACCCAGCGCGCGCAGCACCGTGGCACCGTTGGGGGTGATCTGCAGCCCGGCGCCCACCTCGCGGATGGCCTCGGCCTGTTCCAGCACGGTGACTTCGGCGCCCTGCAGCGCCAGCGCTCGCGCCAGCGCCAGACCGGCGACCCCTGCCCCCAGAACCGTGACCTCTGCCCCCTTCAGCCGCATCGCACCCTCCGATACACAAACGCCGGACCTGACGGCCCGGCGTAACCCTGCGGCGGTCGCAGGTGCAAGCTTTTCTGCTGCGGTCAATCGTCACCCATGTGGGCGGCGATCTGTCATCGGCAGGCGATCGACCGTCGCATCCGACCGCGCAGGCGATCAATCGTCCCACCCGATCGCGGATGCGATCAATCGTCCCGATGCACCTTTTCGCGCCGCTCGTGGCGTTCCTGGGCTTCCAGCGTCATGATGGCAATCGGGCGGGCATCCAGCCGTTTCAGGCTGATGGGCTCGCCCGTGATCTCGCAATAGCCGTATTCGCCATTTTCGATCCGGCGCAGCGCCGCGTCGATTTTCGAGATCAGCTTGCGCTGCCGGTCGCGGGTGCGCAGTTCCAGCGCGCGATCGGTTTCCTCGCTGGCGCGATCTGCCAGATCCGGCACATTGCGGGCGCTGTCATGCAGATTGTCGATGGTCTCGGCGCTCTGATCCAGCAGCTCTTGCCGCCAGATCAGCAGCTTGCGCCGGAAATACTCCAGCTGCCTTTCATTCATGAAAGGCTCGTCCTCCGCGGGGCGATAATCGTCGGGGAGAAAGACCTCTGCCTTCATCGCTGCTCTACTCCAAAAATCCAGACGGCGCCGAAGCGGCCGGCCGGCGGCCAGGCGGCGCGTCGTGTGGCGTCCTCCTAACGGAAGGCGCAAGCATTGTCACTAGCAGTTGCGACGAATTGATCGCGCCGCTACGGTCTGTTGCGATCCTGCCCAGAAAGAACCAGCCCGTGATGAAATTCGCCTCTACCTCCAGCTATATTGCCTCAGATGACCTTGCGGTTGCGGTCAATGCGGCCGTCGCGCTGCAACGCCCGCTGCTGGTGAAAGGCGAACCCGGCACCGGCAAGACCGAACTGGCGCGGGTGGTGGCCCTGGCCGCCGGGCTGGAGCTGTTCGAGGTGGAGTACGCCGACCGCGACGGGCATTCGCTCAGCGGGCGTGACCGTTACCGCTCGCTGCAGATCGCGCAGGTGTTCCTCAAAGGCACGGCGCGCTCGGCGCTGCTTTTTGACGAGGTGGAAGACGTGTTCCCGCCCATCACCAGC
>DOMY01000113.1 GCA_003509785.1 Gemmobacter sp. | reverse complement strand
AACCGCCTGCGCATGCGGGTGTGGGAACGCGGCGCCGGTATCACTCTGGCCTGCGGTTCGGGCGCCTGTGCCACGGCTGTGGCCGCCGCGACACGCGGGCTGACCGGGCGACAGGTCACGCTGGATCTCGACGGCGGCGTGCTGGATATCGACTGGCGCGCGGATGGCGTCTGGATGGCCGGGCCGGTGGCCCGCGTCTTCGACGGTGTGCTGCGCCCCGGCTTTCTGGCTGGCCTGCTATGACCGCGCCGATATTCTCGACCCTCGGTTGCCGCCTGAACGCCTATGAAACCGAGGCGATGAAGGAACTGGCCGCCGCTGCCGGTGTGGCCAATGCCGTTGTGGTGAACACCTGCGCCGTCACGGCCGAGGCCGTGCGCAAGGCCAAACAGGAAATCCGCCGCCTCGCGCGCGAAAACCCCGGCGCCCCGGTCATCGTCACCGGCTGCGCCGCGCAGACCGAACCCGAAACCTTTGCCGCCATGCCCGAGGTGACCAAGGTTGTCGGCAATACTGAAAAGATGCAGGCCGAAACCTGGACCAAACTGCGCGTGCCCGATCTGATCGGCACAACTGAAAAGGTGCAGGTCGATGACATCATGTCGGTCAAGGAAACCGCCGGCCATCTGATCGACGGCTTTGGCCGTCACCGCGCCTATGTTCAGGTGCAGAACGGCTGCGATCACCGCTGCACCTTCTGCATCATCCCCTTCGGCCGGGGCAATTCGCGCTCTGTCCCCGCCGGAGTGGTGGTGGAACAGATCAGGCGGCTGGTGGATCGCGGCTTCAACGAAGTTGTGCTGACCGGCGTTGATCTCACCTCCTGGGGCGCTGATCTGCCTGCCGCGCCGCGTCTGGGCGATCTGGTGATGCGCATTCTCAAACTGGTGCCCGATCTGCCGCGCCTGCGCATCAGCTCCATCGATTCGATCGAGGTGGACGAGGCCTTGATGCAGGCCATCGCCACCGAACCGCGCCTGATGCCGCATCTGCACCTGTCGCTGCAGGCCGGCGATGACATGATCCTGAAACGGATGAAGCGCCGCCACCTGCGCGATGATGCCATCCGCTTCTGCGAAGAGGCCCGCCGCCTGCGCCCCGACATGATCTTCGGCGCCGATATCATCGCCGGTTTCCCCACCGAAACCGAAGAGATGTTCGCCAATTCCTTGCAGCTGGTGCAGGATTGCGGCCTGACCTTCCTGCATGTCTTCCCCTTCAGCCCGCGCAAGGGCACGCCCGCCGCCCGGATGCCGCAGGTCAAAGGCCCGGCCATCAAGGATCGTGCCGCCCGGCTGCGTGCGGCGGGCGATGCCGCGCTGGCGGCGCATCTGGCAGCGCAGGTCGGTGCCAGCCACCGTGTGCTGATGGAAGGCCCGCGCATGGGCCGCACCGAACAGTTCACCGAAGTGGCCTTTGCCGCCGATCAGCCCGAAGGGCAGATTGTCACGGCCCAGGTCACGGGGTTTGCACTTGGCCGCCTGACCGCCTAGGCTCCCCCGAAAGGGGAAGCCCATGCCAAGCCACAGCCACGGATCGCCCGGCGATCCCAGCCACACGCGCCTGTCTTCCGAAAACCTGCTGACCTTGCTGACCCTCGCGGGGATGGCCGTTGCCCTGCTGGCCGAATTCCTCTGGCCGGGGTGGTGGGGCATCGCAGGTCTGGCGCTTGTCTATCTGGCGGCAGGCCTGCCCACGCTGTTATCAGCCCTGCGCGCCGCCTGGCAGGATCACCGGCTGGATATCGACCTGCTGATGGCCATTGCCGCGATTGCGGCGGCCCTTGTCGGCTCGGCGCTCGAAGGCGCCGTGCTGCTGACCCTGTTTGCCATTTCCGAAACGCTGGAACATCGCGCCATGGGCCGTGCCCGTCGCGCGGTAGAGGCGCTGATGAACCTGCGCCCCGATACCGCCCTGCTGAAATCCGGCGATCTGCTGCGCGAGGTGCCGTCAGGCTCGCTGCGCCCCGGCGATCTGGTGGTGCTGCGCCCCGGCAGCCGGGTGCCAGTGGATGGGGTGATCCGCACGGGCGAAGGGACGATGGATCTTTCGGCCATCACTGGCGAATCCATGCCGCAACGGCGCGGCCCCGGCGCCCCGGTATTCGAAGCGACGGTGAACCTCGATGCCGTGCTGGAGATCGAGGTGACGCGCGGCATCGCAGAAAGCACCGTGGCCCGCATGGTGGCGCTGGTGACCGAGGCGCAGGCCGCCCGCGCGCCCTCGGAACGGTTTTCCGACTGGTTCGGCCAGCGCTATACCGTGGCCGTTCTGGTGGGGGCCGTGCTGGCCTATGCCGCCTTCCTGTTGCTGGGGCGCGGCGCTGAAGAGGCGCTGTATCGCGCCGCAACCCTGCTGGTGGCCGCAAGCCCCTGTGCCATCGTGATCTCCGTCCCGGCCGCCATCCTGTCGGCCCTGTCGGCATCGGCACGGGGCGGAGTGCTGTTCAAAGGCGGTGCCGCGCTGGAAACCCTCGCGCAGGTCCGCGCCTTCGCCTTTGACAAGACCGGTACCCTGACCACCGGCCGCGCCGGCGTGACCGGCATCCATGCCGCCGATCCTGATGCCTTCCTGCGCAAGCTGGCGGGGCTGGAGGCCCAGTCCGAACATCCCATCGCCGATGCCATCCGGCGTGAGGCTGTGGCGCGCGGGTTGCAGCCTGATATCGTCCGTGATGTGCAGGCCCATCCCAGCGAAGGCATCACCGGGCAGGATGACATGGGGGCGATCTGGGCCGGCAATGCCCGCATGGCCGCGCGTCAGGGGGCGACATTGCCCCATCTGGCAGGCGTGACCGACGGGGCGCAGACGCTGATCTGGCTGGGGCGCGGGCCGCAGGTGCTGGGCGGCATCACCGTGGCAGATCAGCCGCGCGATACATCGCGCGCCGCGCTGGCCGAACTGCAGGCGGCGGGCCTGACGGTGGCGCTGATGACCGGCGACCGCCGCGCCGTGGCCGAACGGATCGGCACCGATCTTGGCTTTGCCCCTGCCGATATCCATGCCGATCTGCTGCCCGAAGACAAGGTGGCGCTGGTGGGCCGTCTGGCGGCGCAGGGCCGGGTGGCCTTTGTCGGGGATGGGGTGAATGACGCCGCCGCCCTGGCCCGCGCCGATGTCGGCATNNCCTCATCTTTGCCATCGGCGCCATGGTGCTGCTGGTTACGGGGGGCCTGTTCTTCGATCTGCCTCTGCCGCTGGCGGTTCTGGGCCACGAAGGCGGCACCGTGCTGGTGGTGCTGAACGGGCTGCGCCTGCTGGCCGATCCCATCCGGGCCGACCGCCGCCCCGCCTGACCTTCCCCCTTTATCTTGGTCCAAATATCCCGGGGGAATCGCGCGTCAGCGCGATGGGGGCA
>DOMY01000160.1 GCA_003509785.1 Gemmobacter sp. | reverse complement strand
CGCTGGCCGATCGCGTGGGTTTTGCGCGCGGATCGAACGGGCGGATCGGCATTGCGGTTGCGCTGGCCATCGCCTGCAACATGCCCAGTTTCGCCATCCTGCCCTCGAACATCCCCAACATGATCCTGTCGGGCGCATCAGAGACCATTCATGGTGTCAGCTTTGGCTATACCGATTACCTGCTGCTGCATTACCCGGTGCTGGGTATCCTGAAATCGGCGCTGGCGGTGGTGCTGGTACTGCGGCTGTTCCCCGACAAGGTCCGCCCTGCCGAAACCACCGCACCGGCCACCGCACCGCAGGGCAAGGCGCAGTTGCGGGTGGCGCTGATCCTGCTGGCCACACTGGCGCTGTGGATGACCGACAGCCTGCATGGCATCAACCCGGCCTGGGTGGGGATCGGCACGGCCGTGGTGCTGCTGCTGCCGCGGGTGGGTGTGGTGGATCCGCAGGGATTTCGGGCTTCGGTGGATTTCGGCATGCTGCTGTTCGTGGCCGGTGCGCTGGCGCTGGGGGCGGTGGTCAATGCTGCGGGTCTGGGGGCCATGGTCGGTGCCGGGCTGGAATGGCTGCTGCCGCTGGAGCCGGGGCGTGATGCGCTGAACTTTGCCGGGCTGTCGGTGATGGCCGGGCTGACCGGGCTGCTGGCCACCGTGCCGGGCGTGCCCGCCGTGCTGACACCGATGGCGCCCGATCTGGCGGCGCAGACCGGGTTCAGCCTGCAGGCGGTGCTGATGACCCAGGTGATCGGCTTTTCCACTGTGATCTTCCCCTATCAGGTGGGGCCGCTGCTGGTGGCGATGCAGATGTCGGGTGAAAGGCTGGGGCATCTGCTGCGCATCACCCTGCCGCTGGCGGCGCTGACGCTGCTGGCCCTGCTGCCGCTGGATTACCTGTGGTGGAAGCTGCTGGGCTGGATCTGATCAGCTGCGCAGGTTCATCCGCGCCATGACCGCCACCGCCACCAGCCCCACGGCCATCACCAACAGGGCGGCGGGGGCGGCATCATCCAGCCGTTCCAGGCTGGCCAGTTCATGAACCCGGGTGGCCAGAGTGTTGAAGTTGAAGGGGCGCAGCAGCAGGGTGGCGGGCAGCTCCTTCACGCAATCGACAAAGACGATCAGCAGCGCGGTGCCGACCGAGCCGCGCATCATCGGCAGGTAGATCTCGCGCAGCACCCCGCCCGCGCCCCGGCCCAGTGACCGCGCGGCCAGCGGCAGATTGGGCGAGACGCGGCCAAAGGCCGAATCCACCGCGCCCTGCGCAATGCCGAAAAAGCGCACCAGATAGGCCAGAACGATGGCGGCAGAAGTGCCGGTCAGCAGCAGCCCAGGATCATGGCCGGTGATCGCCAGCACCGTATCGGCCAGCCGGTGATCCAGCGCGGCCAGTGGCACCAGCAGGCCCAAAGCCAGAACCGCCCCCGGCGCCGCATAGCCCAAGGCGGTGACCGGCAGCACCCAGCGGGGCACAGCATGTGCACCCTGCCGCAGCCCATAGACCAAAAACAGCGCAGCGCCCACGGTCAGCACAGCCGCCGCCCCCCCGGTGACCAGCGTATTGACCAGAGCCTGCCCCAGCCCCGGCGCCAGCCAGCTGGACGGATCGGACAGCGCGTGCGAGGCCATCACCGATACGGGCAGAACAAATCCGAAGGCAAAGGGCACGAGGCACAGCGCCAAGGCCGCCCGGCCGCGCCAGCCCGTCAGAGGCTGGGCCACCACGGGGCGGGCCTGCCGCGATGTGCCGTGAAACCGGGCATTGCGCCGCCCTGCCCGTTCGACCGACAGCAGAACCACGATCACCATCATGGCCACCCCGGCGATCTGCGCCGCGCCGCCGGCATTGCCGGCTGTCAGCCAAGTGGTGAAGATGCCGGTGGTCAGCGTCTGCACCCCGAAATGGGTGACCGTGCCGAAATCCGCCACCGTTTCCATCAGTGCCAGAGAAACGCCTGCCGCGATGGCCGGGCGGGCCAGCGGCAGGCCCACGCGGAAGAACACGCCCCAAGGCCCGGCACCGAGCGCGCGCGCCACCTCGTAGGCGCCGCCCGATTGTTCGCGGAAGGCCGCGCGGGCCAGCAGATAGACGTAAGGATAAAGCGCGAAGGACAGCACGAAAATCGCCGATCCGGCGGAGCGCACCGGGGGGAACCAGTAATCCGCCGGGGTCTTCCAGCCAAAGACATTGCGCAGTGCGATCTGGAAAGCCCCAGAGAAATCGAAGAAATCCACCAGAGCATAGGCGCCGACATAGGCCGGGATCGCCAGCGGGAACAGCAGTGCATAGGACAGCAGCCGCGACCCGGGAAAGCGGTACATCGTGACCAGCCAGGCCGCGCCGGTGCCCATCAGCGCGGTCAACACACCCACCCCCAGCATCAGCAGCACAGTGGCCTGCAGATAGCGCGGCAGCACGGTTGCCATCAGATGCGGCCAGATATTTTCGGTCGGGTTGAAGGCGATCCACAGCACCGAAGCCAGCGGCGCCAGCACGATGACCCCGATCAGAGCCGCCCCGACGGCCCAGAGATCAAGGCCTCGCCATCCCCGCCGGGCGGACGGGCGGGCCTGCTGTTCCGCCAGCGGCCCGGAATGTGTCACATGCTCGCCATTCATTGGCGGCGGCTTACCGGAAAGCAGTTTAACTGTCCAGAAAAGCCCGTATAGTTGTAGACAAGAGCATTTGAATTGCCAAAAGACAGGCCCCCGATGCGTATTGCCTATCACCTCGGCGTCCATTGCACGGATGACGACCGCCTGGTGCGGACCCTGTTCCGCAATGCCGAACGTCTGGAGGCCGAGGGCATCGAGGTGCCGGACCCGGCCCGCTATCGCAACCTGATCCGCGATACCGCCATTCAGCTGAAAGGCGCCACTGCCGATCCTGCGCTGCAGAACAGTCTGCTGGATCAGATCCTGGATGCGACGGCGCCCGAACGCCTGATCCTGAGCTGGGAGAATTTTCTGGCCTTTCCAGCCTGGGCGGTGCGGGGGGCGCTGTATCGCACGGGCGGCGAAAGGATGCAGGCCATCACCCGCATCTTCCCCGATCATGCGGCAGAATTTCACATCGGATTGCGCAATCCCGCCACCTATCTGCCGGAACTGCACCGCCGCCAGCGGGGCCGGGATTATGATGATTTCATTGGCGATGCCGATCCCGGCGATCTGCGCTGGTCGGATCTGATCGTGAACCTGATCGAAAAGAACCCGCAGGCCGATATCTGCGTCTGGGCAGATGAAGATACCCCGCTGATCTGGCCCGAAGTGCTGCGCGCCGTATCGGGCCATTCGGCAGATCTGGCGCTGGAGGGCCAGGACGATCTGCTGGAAAGCCTGATGACGGCCGAAGGGATGCGTCGGATGCGGGTTTACATGGCCAGCCACCCCCCGCAGACGCCTGCGCAGCGCCGCCGCGTGGTTTCGGCCTTTCTGGACAAGTTCGCCCTACCAGAACAGCTGGATATCAGCTTTTCCCTGCCGGGCTGGACGGCAGAAATGGTGGCCGCCATGACCGCGCAATATGAGCGCGACATGGCCTATATCGCCACTCTGCCCGGTGTGACAGTGCTGACACCCTGAACCGGAGTGGCAGGCCCGGATATGCCAACGGGGCCGCAAGGCCCCGTGGTAGGATCATCGGATGTGATCGGTCTGCAGCTTCAGTGCATCCCCAGAGCCTGCTTGTACATGTCGAGGATCGCCTCTTCCTCGGCAATGTCATCGGGCTTGCGCTTGCGCAGGGCCACGACCTTTTTCATCACCTTGGTGTCGTAGCCCCGGCCCTTGGCCTCGGCCATCAGCTCTTTCT
>DOMY01000031.1 GCA_003509785.1 Gemmobacter sp. | reverse complement strand
CTGCCGGATACGGGCTGGTTCTGGCGGCGGGGGCGGTGGGCGGCATCGCGGCCGGGCTGGTGGGTGAAAGGGCAGTGCGGTTGATCGGGCCTTCGCGTCTGGCACGGGGGGCGCTGTTCGTCAGCCCGGCCTGCTATCTGGCGCTGGCCCTCGCGCCCACCGCGCTGTCATTCGCGCTGATCTTTGCGGTGCTGGAGTTTTCGGGGCCGCTGTGGAACATCGTCTCGGTCAGTACGCGGCAGCGGCTGATCCCGGATGCGTTGATGGGGCGGGTGAACAGCCTCTATCGGTTGCTGGCCTGGGGCATGATGCCGCTGGGCACGCTGCTGGCGGGGGGGCTGATCGCGGGGGGCGAGGCCGGCCTGGGCCGGGCGGCCGCGCTGCATCTGCCGCTGCTGGTGGCGGCGGGGCTGGCGCTGGTTCTGGCGTTGCTGGCCTGGCCGGTGCTGCGGCGGGGCCTGCCCCGGCGCGCGGCCTAGGGAAAAGCGCATGGTAACTGTGCCGCATGTCGGGTGATTTGCCCGCATCCATTGATATTCCCGGCACGAAGCCCTAGAATTGTTCCAGATATCACCGGATGGACCCATGACTGCCAAGGCGGAAGACACGATCAAGGCCGAAGATCATGCACAGGCGCGGGCCTCTGCCTGGCTGTCGCGGGGCGGGCTGCGCCCGACCCGGCAGCGGCTTGCGCTGGCCTCGCTGCTGGTGGGGGATGGGGAAGACCGTCATGTGACGGCGGAAAGCCTGTATGCCGCCTCTGTCACTGGCGAAGAGAAGGTGAGCCTGGCAACCGTCTACAACACCTTGCGCGCCTTCTGCGAAGCAGGGCTGATGCAGGAAGTGGTGGTGGACGGGTCGAAAAGCTATTTCGACACACGGATGGACGATCACCCGCATTTCTTCTGGGAAGATGATGCGACGCTGACCGATGCGCCTGCCGAACAGCTGGAGATCCTGCGCCTGCCCAAGGCCCCGGCGGGCACCGAGATAACCCGGGTTGATGTGGTGATCCGCCTGCGCCGCAGCTGAGCGGTGGCGGTGGGCGGCCTGTGGTGCTTGGCGGGGCCGATCACCGACAATTGGGTTGCCCCGTCCGCCGATCTGCGCGACTGCTTGTGAAAAGGCGGCCTGGCTGCCGCCCCAAGACCTGTCGAGGAACTGCCATGAAAAAACTGTCTTTCGCCACTGCACTTGCGCTTGTTCTGGCTGCGGGGCCGGGATCGGCTTTCACAGCATCCAACGGATTGCAGGTGACGGATCAGGGGGGCGGCACCTTTCTGGTGGCCTATGGCGGCAAAAGCGGGCCGCGTGCCTTCTGGTGCGCCGCTGGTGATTATGCCCGCCGCGTGCTGGGTCTGCGTGTGACCGACAACCTCTGGCGCATGTCAGAGCCGCCGCGCGGCGCGGGGCAGGGGGTGATCTTTTCGGTCAGCCCGCAGGGGGCGGCGACGGATGCGGGCATTGCGCGGTTCGGGCCGCCATCGGGCCGCTTTTCGGTTGGCCGCGCCCAGAACTATTGCAACGATCCGGCCGATATGGTGCGCGAAGACTGACAGCACCGATTTTGCCTCTGTTATGCCCCGACGCCGCGGTGTCGGGGCATTTTCATGTCTGGTGGCGCGCAAAGTGCTGTCGACCCGGGGCTTCATTGAAGTTTCACACCAAAGATACCTGACTGTCATTCCCGACAGATAGCTCCCGCCCCGAGACAAACGGAGGGATGCCGATGCTCGAAGTGGTCGAGGTGACACGCAGGTTCGGGGCAAAAGCCGCGGTGGACGCGATTTCGTTCGGCGTGGACCGTCCGGCCTTTGTGGGCATCATCNNATGATCTTCCAGCAGTTCAATCTGGTGCCGCGCATGGATGTCTGTTCCAACGTGCTGCATGGCATCCTGAATGGCCGGTCGCTGGCCGCGACCCTGTTCAACCTGTGGTCCGAAGCCGAAATCACCCGCGCGCTGGAAATCCTGGATCGTCTGGGCATTGCCGATCAGGCCCCGAAACGGGCCGAGGCGCTTTCGGGCGGGCAGCAGCAGCGCGTCGCCATTGCGCGGGCGCTGATGCAGGATCCGAAGGTCATTCTGGCCGATGAACCGATTGCCAGCCTTGACCCGATGAATGCCCAGGTGGTGATGGATACGCTGCGCCGCATCCATGAAGAAGATGGCCGCATGGTCATTGCCAACCTGCATACGCTGGACACCGCGCGCCGCTATTGCGACCGGGTGATCGGCATGCGCGACGGGCGCATCGTGTTCGATGGCACGCCCGAGCAGCTTTCGACCGGCGTGGCCCGCGACATCTATGGCGCGGATGACACGTTCAACGAGGCCGCGACCTCGACCTCGATCCCCACGGATACCACGGCAGACAGCGCCTATGCGGCGCGGCTGCTGGTCTGACTTCACCCCTTATCCTCTCAGGGAGCTTCCCATGAAAACGATCCTTCTGGCACTTGCCACCACCACCGCGCTGACCGGCGCTGTTTCGGCCCAGGAAATCACCGGGTTCAACATCGGTATCCTTGGCGGCGAAAACGCCCAGGACCGCATGACCTCGAACGAATGTCTGCGCGGCTATGCCGAAGAAGCGCTGGGCGTTCCGGTCAAGCTGTTTGCCCCGGCCGATTATGACGGCGTGATCCAGGGCCTGCTGGGCGGCACCATCGACATGGCCTGGCTGGGCGCTTCGGCCTATGCCAAGGTTTACCTGACCGATCCGGAAGCCGTGGATGTGGCGCTGGTGAAAACCAACCTCGACGGTTCGTTCACCTATCACTCGATCGGCTTTGCCCGCAAAGACAAGGGCGTGGCTTCGCTGGCCGATCTGAAGGGCAAGGTTTTTGCCTTCGGCGATCCGAACTCGACCTCGGGCTATCTGATCCCGTCGGTGGAAATTCCGGCCGAAATCGGCGCCACCATGGAAAACGGCGATTACTTCGGTGAAGTGAAGTTCGTGGGCGGCCATGAACAGACCATCGTTGCCGTGGCCAATGGCGATGTGGATGCCGGCGTGACCTGGGCCGATGGCCAGGGCAACTGGGAAGACGGCTACAATTCGGGCGCGCTGCGCAAGGCTGTGGATGCCGGTCTGGTGGACATGAACGATCTGGTGGAAATCTGGAAATCGAAGCCGATCCCGGA
The DNA here is from genome assembly GCA_003509785.1 of Gemmobacter sp. Taxonomy (GTDB): domain Bacteria; phylum Pseudomonadota; class Alphaproteobacteria; order Rhodobacterales; family Rhodobacteraceae; genus Gemmobacter. Next base: position 2,857 of record DOMY01000031.1, on the reverse strand, counting down.
AGGCCCGGTGGTTCTGCGTCGCGCCCTGCCGCAGGATGCCAAGGACAAGATGATCGAACTGGTCAAGGGGATGCACGCCAAGGACGCCGATTGTGCCTATGGCATCGCGGCCGGCGAAACCGCAGGCTTCACCCCGATCACCCATGACTACTACGACTCGATCATCGAAGTGCGCAAACAGCAGACCAACTGAGATTTCATGACGCAATGCCGGGTTCCCGCGAGGGGGCCCGGCAATTTCTTTGCAGGGACGCGCGCAGATGGTGGATGTAGCATTCGGGCCAAAGCCCGGACCGAAACGGGGTGGCGGGCCAACCGAGGCCTATCTGGCCATGGTGCGGCGCAAGCGGATGTATGGCGGCATTCTGCTGGTCATCTTCGTGGCGGTGATGGCTTCGGGGTTTCAGCTGGCCGACAGCCGCAATGCGGGCGGGTTCTGGAACGGTTTGCATCAGGTCGGGGATTTCCCGGCTGAGGTGCTGGCCGAGGCCTGGGACAAGCGCAGCAATCTGCCGGGGCTGATGCTGGGCGCGATCCCTTCGCTGATCGAGACGCTGAACATTGCCGCGGTGGCCNNCGCGGGGGCTGGCGCGCTGGCCGCGGGCCATACCGCTGTTCCGCCGGATGCTGGACGCCTTCCGCGCCATCCCGGAAATCGTGATTGCCTTGCTGCTGATCTTTATCCTGGGCGGCGGGCCGGTGCCTGCGGTGGTGGCCATCGCGCTGCATACCACGGGCGCGCTGGGCAAGCTGTTTTCCGAAGTGGCCGAAAATGCCGATCTCAAGCCGGTCGAGGGGCTGACCTCGGTCGGGGCGGGCTGGGGCCAGCGCATGGTTCTGGGCGTGCTGCCGCAGGTGGCACCCAACTGGGTCAGCTATGCGCTGCTGCGGTTTGAAATCAACTNNATCGGCCATGATCTGAAGCTGGCCATGCAATGGGGCGGTGGCAAGTATGATCAGGTTGTGGCGATCTTTCTGGTGCTGTTCCTGACCATCGTGGTGATCGACCAGATTTCGAACCACTATCGTGACCGTCTGGTGAAGGGGAGGCATTGAGCCATGGTTGATGCAACGCTGTCGATGCAGATGACCGGCACGTTCCGCCGCAAGCGGATGGTGGCCTTTGCCGTGCCTGCGGTGATCCTGGCCTATCTGGTTTATGTGTTCTTTGCCTTTGACCTTCCGGGCCTTGCGGCGCGGGCGCGGATGGACAACGCGGGCATCCTGCTGGCCGATTTCTGGAGCCACAAGACCCATGTGACCCGCGACAACCGCTCGGGCGATCTGACGGTTGCCATCGAGGGGGAGGCCAAGGGCACCTATCCGGCGGGGATGCTGCCCGATTGGGTGGCTGTGACCGCGGATGTGACGCGGATCGACCTCGGCGGCGGGCATCTGGTGACCTATGATGCCGCAGGCGCGCGCTATGACGTGCCGGGCTATGGGGCGATCGAGATCCGCCCCGAAGGCGGCCGGCTGGCGCTGACCGCGCCGGAACCGCTGCCCGAGTGGATCAATGCGGCGCCCAACCGGGTCTCGGTGACAACCGATGCCGGGCGGTTTGCCTACACGCGGTCAAAGGTGGAAACCTTCCGCTATGAGCCGGGATGGGAGCTGTTCTTCTTCACGCTGGACAGCCCGCTTTATGGCAAGGGGCTTGGCGAGCTGACGGCGCTGGTGCTGTGGGANNCATGCCGATGTGGCCTGGGCGATCTTTGAAACCATTCTGATGGCTTTCCTGGGCACCTTCGGCGCGGCCATCGTGGCGCTGCCGCTGGCCTTTGCTGCCGCCTCGAACTTCTCGCCGTTGCGTGGGGTGCGCTTTGCGATGCGCCGGGTGTTCGATTTCGTGCGGGGGGTGGACGGGCTGATCTGGACCATCATCCTGAGCCGGGCCTTCGGTCCTGGGCCGATGACCGGGGCGCTGGCGATCCTGATCACCGACACCGGCAGTTTCGGCAAGACCTTTTCAGAGGCGCTGGAAAACATCGACGAAAAGCAGGTGGAGGGCATCCGGTCCACCGGCGCCAACGGGGTGCAGCGGGCGCGGTTCGGGGTGATTCCGCAGGTGACGCCGGTGCTGTTGAGCCAGGTGCTGTATTATCTGGAAAGCAATACCCGCAGTGCCACGGTGATCGGCGCGATTGTCGGCGGCGGGATCGGGCTGATGCTGACGCAGGCGATCATCACCCAGAAGGACTGGGAAGAAGTGGCCTATTACATGGTGCTGATCGTGCTGATGGTCATGCTGATGGATACGGTTTCCGGCTGGCTGCGGCGCAGGTTGATCAAGGGGGAGTGAGGCGCGCCCCTCACCTAACCCTCTCCCCCGGGGGGAGAGGGCAGGGTGAGGGGGCCATCCCCGATCAGGACCAGAAATGCCGAAACTTTCCGCCACTGAACCCTTCATCCACCCCGGCTGCCAGATCGTGAACAGCACCTTCGGCGCCTTTTGCGAGGTGGGCGAACAGAGCCGCGTCATCAACAGCTGCTTTGAAGATTACGCCTATTGCGACCGGATGGCGGATATTGCCAATACGACGGTTGGCAAATTCGCCAATATTGCCGCGATGACGCGCGTGGGGCCGACGGATCATCCGTGGCGCAATGCGGCGCAGCATCATTTCCTGTATCGCAGCAGCTATTACTGGCCGGATGTGCAGGATGATGCGGAATTCTTTGCCCATCGCGACAGCCGCCGTACCGAGCTTGGCCCGGATTGCTGGCTGGGGCATGGGGCCATCATCAAGCCCGAGGTGCGCATCGGCGCCGGGGCCATCGTCGCTTCGGGGGCGGTGGTCACCAAGGATGTGGCGCCGTTCATGATCGTGGCCGGGGTGCCTGCCGTGCCGGTGCG
>DOMY01000262.1 GCA_003509785.1 Gemmobacter sp. | reverse complement strand
CACGCACACAGTCGTGAATGCGCGGTTTGGCGTGATGCCCAACTGGAACCTGCGCCTCAGCGAAGATCAGATCCGGGCCGTTGCGGTCTATGTCCACGGGCTGGGCGGCGGCGAGTGATCGCAACCTGACTGTGAAAAAATTTAAGGCCCCGGGAAACCGGGGCCTTTGCATTTCAGAGCCTGGTCAAGTCAGCCGGCCCCAAAGATCATATTCGCCGGCCTCGTCCACCTCGACCGTCACCAGATCGCCGGGCTTCAGATCCTCGAACCCCTCGTCGATGAACAGATTGCCGTCGATTTCCGGCGCATCGGCCTTGGTGCGGCAGGTGGCGCCATCTTCATCGACCTCATCCACCAGAACCTGCTGAATGGTGCCAACCTTGGCGGCCAGCTTGGCTTCGGAAATGGCCTGCGCCTTTTCCATGAAACGGTCCCACCGCTCCTGCTTCACTTCGGCGGGCACATGGTCGGGCAGATCGTTCGACCGCGCACCGGCGACGTTTTCATACTGGAAGCAGCCGACGCGATCCAGCTGCGCCTCGTCCAGCCAGTCCAGCAGGGTTTCAAACTCGGCCTCAGTCTCGCCGGGGTAACCCACGATGAAGGTGGATCGCAGCACGATATCCGGGCAATCCCGGCGCCAGGCGGCGATTTCATCCAGCGTTCGGGCCGCAGCCGCCGGCCGCGCCATGCGGCGCAGCGTTTCGGGGTGAGCGTGCTGGAACGGAATGTCCAGATAGGGCAGCACCAACCCTTCGGCCATCAGCGGGATCAGGTCGCGCACATGGGGGTAGGGGTAGACATAGTGCAACCGCACCCACAGGTCGCGCCCGGCGCCCAGCCGCCCCAGCTCGCGCGCCAGATCGGTGATATGGGCGCGCACCTCGCCCTCTTTCCACTTGGCCATGTCATGCTTGCGGTCCACCCCGTAGGCCGAGGTATCCTGGCTGATGACCAGCAATTCGCGCACACCCGCATCCACCAGCTTTTCCGCTTCGCGCAGAATGGCATGGGCCGGCCGACTGACCAGCTTCCCGCGCATGTCGGGGATGATGCAGAACTTGCACTTGTGGTTGCAGCCTTCCGAAATCTTCAGATAGCTGTAATGGCGCGGCGTCAGCTTCACCCCGCTGGCAGGCAGCAGGTCGATGAACGGATCGGGCGACGGCGGCACCGCCTTGTGCACGGCATCCAGCACCGCCTCGTATTGATGCGGGCCGGTGACAGCCATCACCTTGGGATGTGCGCCGGTGATATATTCGGGGTCTGCCCCCAGACAGCCGGTGACCAGCACCTTGCCGTTTTCGCGCAAAGCCTCGCCGATGGCATCCAGGCTTTCGGCCTTGGCACTATCCAGAAAGCCGCAGGTGTTGACGATCACCGCATCGGCGCCTTTGTAATCGGGGCTGATGGCATAGCCTTCGGCGCGCAGCCGCGTCAGGATGCGTTCACTGTCCACCAGCGCCTTCGGGCAGCCAAGGGACACCATGCCGATGGTCGGCTGACCCGCGCGACGCTCGTCAGGAACAAGGGCGCGGGCAAGATCGGGGCGGAGGTTGGGCGGATTTTGCGACATTGGCTCCATATAGCCGTGATGCGGGCCGCAGCAAAGGGGCCACAGGCAGCGGGCCGAACCGGCAGCCCCCCGCCGATTTCCCGCCTGCACCATTGTTGCGCGCCGGAACGCCGACTAGGTTAAGCCTGCGACAGGAAAGGAAAGATGGTATGCGTTGGCTGATCCGGCTCGGCGCCACCCTGTTGACCGGCGTGATCCTCCTTGGGGGCATGATCGTTCTCATGCCGAAGGATGGTGTGGCGCGGATCGCGGCAGAGCGATTCTCTGCCGCCACCGGGCGGGCCATCACCATTTCGGGCGATCTGCGGCCAAGGCTCTGGCCGGTACTGGGCCTGCGCAGCGGCCCGGTCGAGGTGGCCAATGCCGATTGGGGCAAGGCACCCTGGCTGCTGCGGGCCGAGGCGATGGATATCGGGCTGGACGTGTCAGAACTGCTGGGCGGGCGCATCCGGGTGACCGGGTTCATCCTGTCGGCCCCGGATCTGGTGCTGGAACGGGCGCAGGATGGGCGGGTGAACTGGGCGCTCGGCCCTGCGCCCGAACCGACAGACACCACACCAGACAGCGCTGCCAGCCCCCTGCCGTTCGTGCTGGAGCGCGCCAATATCCGTGACGGCCGCCTGCGCATCCTGGACCATGGCGACGACACAGAGGTGGTGATCGAGGATCTGCGCATCGACACCGCCATCCCGGATCTGCAGGGCCCGGTAGAGCTGCAGGCCAGCGGCAGCCATAACGGCCAGACCGCCACGCTAAAGGCGCGGATTGCCGATCTGGCCGCGTTCATCGAAGGCGATCCCGTGGGGCTGGATCTGGATCTGGCCAGCGGCGGCGCCACATTTGGATTTGCGGGCGAGGCCGATCTTGCCCCGCTGGCCGCCGAAGGTTCGGTCACTGCCGATCTGACGGATGTGGCAAGTCTGGCGCAGCTGATCGGGCAGCCCGCGCCGCAACTGCCCGAAGGCTGGGGCCAGGACAGCCTGACCCTGACGGCGGCGGCCCGGTTGACGGCAGATGGCGGCCTGCATCTGCGCGATGCGCTGCTGTCGGCGGATGGGCAAACCGTGGTCGGCACTGTCGACTGGACGCCGCGCGCCGCCCGGCCGCATCTGGCGGCCATGCTCTCCACCGGGCTGATCCGTCTGAGTGCCGCAGGCGAGGGCAGATCGGCGGATCTGACGCAAACCGGATGGTCCGAAACACCGTTTGATCTGGGGCTGCTGTCGGCACTGGATGCCGATATCACATTGGCCACCGAAGGTTTCGATTTCGGGCGCGGCGCACTTGGCCCCTCGACGGTGCGCATCGCCCTGGACAGCAGCCGCGCGGTCTTCACGCTGGAGGATGCCACGGCCTATGGCGGCAAGGTTGCCGGCACCTTCGTGCTGAACAACCGCAAGGGGCTGTCGGTGGGCGGCGATCTGACCTTGTCGCAGATGGCCATGCAGCCGCTGTTCGCCAATCTGGCAGGCTTTGACAGGCTGACCGGCACGGGCGATCTTCAGGTGAAATTTCTGGGCATTGGCAACAGCATGGCCGATATCATGGCCTCGCTGTCAGGCGATGCGCAGGTGACGGTGGGCAAGGGCGAAATCCTCGGGCTGGATATTGCGGGGATGCTGCGCACCATGGACCCGGGCCATATCGGCACTGGCAAGGCCACGCTGTTTGACAGCCTGACCTTCGGGCTGGCGATCCGGGATGGTGTGGCGCGCAATGATGATCTGGCGATTGACGGCGATCTGTTCCGCAGCACAGGCGCAGGCGAAGTGGATATCGGCCGCCAGCAGATCACCTATCGGCTGATGCCACGCCTGCTGCCCCGCACTGATGGCAGTGGCGGGG
>DOMY01000052.1 GCA_003509785.1 Gemmobacter sp. | reverse complement strand
CGTTCGAAATCCTCCAGGCTCACCCGTCCCTTGGTGGCCAGCTTGATGCCCAGGAACACCGTCACGCCGAAACCCAGTGCAGGGCGATCCACCAGGATGCGCTGCCCGGCGAGGATACCGGAATCTTCCAGCCGCTTCACCCGGCGCCAGGCGGCGGGCTGGCTGAGGCCATGCCTGCGCCCCAGCTCGCCAGCCGACAGCGTGCCGTCGCGGGCCAGATCGCGCAGAAAGGCACGGTCGGTATCATCAAGGTCGATCACAGAGGTCTCCTCACAGCGGCAGGCCCCCGCTGTCCTTGATGGTGGCGATCAGCATCAGCGCCTCGATATCGGCGATATGCGGCAGGGTCAGGATGCGTTCACGGTAAAGCTGCTGATAGTGCTGCATGTCGCGGGCGATGATGTTCAGCCTGACATCCACCCGGCCCAGAAAGGTTTCGATCCCGATCACCTCGGGCACCTCGCGCGCGGCGGCCAGAAATTCATCGAAGGCGCGCGGATTGGTCTTGTCCAGCGTGAAGCGAAGCGAGACCTCCACCGCATAGCCCAGTGCCCGCCAGTCGATCACGGCCTGCCGGGCGGAAATCACCCCCGCCTCNNGATCCGGCGCCAGCAGGTGGCCTGTGTCACCCCTGCCCGCGTCGCCAGTTCGGCCGTGGGCAGCGCGGGATCGGCCAGCAGATGGCGCAGGATACGGCGGTCTGTATCGTCGATCTGAATGGACATTTCACTTATTTCGCATATGTCACATGATCTTTGACAGAAACCTGAAGTATCGTCAAATTATGCACGGATCGACCAGCGATTTTCCGTAGTTTGCTCATATCTTCGACACGGAAAGGATACGCCCATGCGCGTTTATTATGATCGCGATTGCGACATCAACCTCATCAAGGATCTGAAGGTCGCCATTCTGGGCTATGGCTCGCAAGGTCACGCCCATGCGCTGAACCTGCGGGATTCGGGCGCCAAGAATGTGGTCGTGGCGCTGCGCGAAGGCTCGCCCTCGGCCAAGAAAGCCGAAGGCGAAGGCCTGAAGGTGATGGGCATTGCCGAAGCTGCCGCCTGGTGTGACGTCATCATGTTCACCATGCCCGACGAACTGCAGGCAGAGACCTACAAGAAATACGTGCATGACAACCTGAAAGATGGCGCCGCCATTGCCTTTGCGCATGGTCTGAACGTGCATTTCGGCCTGATCCAGCCCAAGCCCGGCGTGGACGTGATCATGATGGCCCCCAAAGGCCCGGGCCACACCGTGCGCGGTGAATATGTCAAAGGCGGCGGCGTGCCCTGCCTCGTGGCCGTGCATCAGAATGCTTCGGGCCGCGCGCTGGAAATCGGCCAGTCCTACTGCTCCGCCATCGGCGGCGGCCGCTCGGGCATCATCGAGACCAACTTCCGCGAAGAATGCGAAACCGACCTGTTCGGCGAACAGGCCGTGCTGTGTGGCGGTCTGGTGGAACTGATCCGCTGCGGTTTCGAAACCCTGGTCGAAGCCGGTTATGCGCCGGAAATGGCCTATTTCGAATGCCTGCACGAAGTGAAGCTGATCGTCGACCTGATCTATGAAGGCGGCATCGCCAACATGGATTACTCGATCTCGAACACCGCAGAATATGGTCAGTATGTCACCGGCCCGCGCATCCTGCCCTATGAAGAAACCAAGGCCCGCATGAAAGCGGTTCTGGCCGACATCCAGCAGGGCAAGTTCGTCCGCGACTTCATGCTGGAAAATGCCGTGGGCCAGCCGACCCTGAAAGCCTCGCGCCGCGCCAATGACGAACACCAGATCGAAAAGGTCGGTGCCAAGCTGCGCGAGATGATGCCCTGGATCTCCAAGGGCAAGATGGTCGACCGCGCGCGCAACTGATCTGCGTCCCACAAAAACGAAAGGCCGGGGCAACTGCCCCGGCCTTTTCCGTTCACGCGGGCCTTTTCCATTCCTCTTGGCCTAAATACGCGCAGTGGTGAGGCCCGGAAGGGCCGAGGGGGCAAAAGGCCCCCTACGCCAGCCCCATCACCCGCTCTGCCTCGGCCTGCAGCGCCTTGTAGGCCGCCAGCCAGGGCCGACGCTTGGGGTAAAGCCAAGCATGGCGGATCTCCCACGGGCGCAGGCGGCCGGTGAAATGCACCACAGCCGGGTTTTCACGGCTGATCGCATAGGCCAGACGTTCCGCCACCGGAAACGGGCTGCGCGCGGTCAGCCGGTTGCCCCAGAGCGTATTCCATTCCGGCCCCAGCAGCCGGATCTGGCCACGGAACACCACATTCACCCAGTTCTGATCGTTGAAGCGCAGCCCATATTGCTGGCGCAGCGCCACGGCGCCTGCCAGATCGCCCATCTTCGGCGCCAGCCCCAGATCGCGGATGCGCGGCAGATCGAACAGCACCACGCCGCTGTTGACGTAAGTGCCCACATCCACCAGATGCCCGATCTGTTCCAGATCACGCAGATGGCGGGCAGACTTGCGCGAGGGCAGCCAGCCCCGCCCGGCCTGCTGGTGCAGCGCCTTCACGATGCCCGGGTCGCGTACGGCGGCAATCGGGCGGCGCTCGGGGTCCGGCAAGAACAAGGGCGCGACATCGCGGCGGACCATCGTATCGCCATCCAGATACAGCGTCGGCGCCTCAAGCAGTTGCGGCAGGTTCAGCCGGGCAAGGGCTGCGGGCGAAACATGCCCCGCCACCGGCAGCGTGCGGTCGAAATCAATGGGCTGCACCTGAATGTCGGCCTGCGGAAAGGCGGCGCGCAGCCGCTCCGCCGCCGGATGCAGCGCCGGGATATCCTCGGTCACCAGAAAGCGCAGGGTGATGGCGCCGGGCCGGTGTTGCAGCACCGAAAAGGCCGAAATCAGCGAAGGCCGCAGATAGCCGCCATCGAACACATAGGTCACATCCACCGCTGTCATCGGGCCAGATCCGCGCCATGCAGCGTCGCCTCGATCCGGCGGCACTGGTCATAGAGGGCATACTCCCCGGCCAGCCGGGCGCGAACGATACTGCGGCCCTCTGCGCTCAGCTCCGTGCGGAAGGCGGCGCTGGAATGGCTGCGCGCGGTTTCCGGCTCGATCAGCGGGCGGATGCCATAGGCGCGGGCGAAGGCGGGCAGCAGGCGGCGCACATTCTGGGTTTCGGCGCAGAACAGCAAGNNCGGGCAGCAGATGCCGCATGTTCTGGGTTTCCGCACAGAACAGGATACGCGGGCGGGCCACTGCCAGCTGCGCCGCATCACCAAAGAAAAACCCCAACCCACGCTTGAAATGCCCCACCCCGTTCAGGGCGGCCTCTGCGGCATCACGGTCTTCACTGCCCTCTGGCGCGGCAAAGGCCCGGGCAAAGGCATCGAAACTGGCAAAGCGGTTGAAACAGGCGGCCTCGGCCTCGGTCCAGGGCGTATCGCGCGTGGGGCGCGAGAAATTGCGGCGGCTGTCAAAGGCCGAATGCAGCCGGGCGACCGGATCGCGGAACACGAAGCCCACCTTCACATGCGGGCCGAACCGCGCATCCACCCGCGCCAGATTGTTGCCATGCGACAGCTGCCGCACCAGTGGCAGTTCGTGCCAGCGGCGGTTGGCCGCGATCACATCCCCCAGCCAGGTGCCGCCGGTCTTGGGGATATGCAGCAAAACCTGATGCGGGCGAATATAGCCAAGCAGCGACATGCGGTCAGGCCGCCGCTTCGACAGCGGCCACGATCCCGTCAACCTCGGCCCGCATCAGCCCTTCATCCTCACATTCCGCCATCACCCGGATCAGCGGCTCGGTGCCGGATTTGCGGATCAGCACCCGGCCCTTGCCCGACAGCCGCGCCTCGGCTTCGGCGATCCGCGCCTTGACGGCGGCATTGTCCAGCGGCTGGCGCCCGGCCGCGAAACGCACGTTCTTCAACATCTGCGGCACGGTCTCGAAACTCTTGATAAGCTCCGATGCCGGGCGGCCGGTGCGTGCCATTTCCGCCAGAAACTGCAACCCGGCAATCAGCCCGTCGCCGGTGGTGGCGTAATCGGTCATCACGATATGGCCCGATTGCTCGCCGCCCAAGTTGAAACCCGCCGCCCGCNNGTGGCCACCAGCGTATCGCCGCGCAGCCGCCCCTCTTCGGCCCAGCGTGCCGCGAACAGCGCCATGATCTGATCGCCATCGGCCACCTGGCCGTTCTGATCCAGGATCATCACCCGGTCAGCATCCCCATCCAGCGAGATGCCGACATGGGCACCATGCGCCACCACCGCCTCGGCGGCGGTCTGCGGATAGGTCGATCCGCAGCGATCGTTGATATTCGTGCCATTTGGGGTCACCCCCACCGGGATCACCTCGGCGCCCA
>DOMY01000230.1 GCA_003509785.1 Gemmobacter sp. | reverse complement strand
GCGGCAGCCAGTACCAGCCAAACAGGCCATAGCCGGTGTCCTGCGCCGCCACGATGTTCGAAAAGTTCATCGACCCGGTCGAGATGATGATCCCGATGATGATGAGGCCCAGCGACACTTCGTAGGAAATCATCTGCGCCGCCGACCGCAGCGAGCCAAGGAACGGGTATTTGGAGTTGGACGCCCAGCCCCCCATGATGACCCCGTAAACCTCCAGCGAAGACACGGCCAGAACGAACAGGATCGCCACGTTGATATCCGACAGCACCCAGCCGTCAGAGAACGGGATCACCGCCCAGGCGATCATCGCCAGCACGAAGGACAGCATCGGCGCCAGGAAATAAACCGGGCGGTCGGCGCCGGCCGGGATCACGACCTCTTTCACCACATATTTCAGGGCATCGGCCACAGATTGCAGCAGGCCGAAGGCGCCCACCACGTTCGGGCCCCGGCGCATCTGGACAGCGGCCCAGATCTTGCGGTCGCCATAGACGAGAAACAGGAGCGAGATCATCACGAAGGCGATGACCAAAAGGCACTGCGCTGCGATCAGCAGCGCCGTCCCCAGCCCGGTTTGCAGAAATTCAGCCATTTTGCCTTGATCCCTCAGCCCATTCTTTCTCGTTCATACCGTCGGTATCCCCTGCTCGCCGCAATCGCGCACCGTCACTTCGGCGTCGATCGTGCGCAGCCCGCGAGGCAGCGCGGCAGAGATCGTATAGATCGCATCGCCACGCCAAGTTGATCCCGTCTGCGCCACATTGGTGCGCACATGCCGCGCAAACCCGAATCCCCGGATCAGCGCATATTGGGCCGCCGCGCAGCGCGCATAGACCTCTACATCCTGAATGTTCCGCGCGCCACGCATGGAGACACGGAAATTCACCAGATCGCCATCCAGCAGGATGGTTTCGATCCCGTCATACTTGGCCGCCCCCGAAGTGGCGACCGTCGCAACCGCGCAGCCCGACAGCACCGCAAGCGCGGTCACTGTTCCGGCCATGGCGCGGCGCAGCTGCATCCTGTCACTCCGCCGCAAGCGGGGTTTGCACGCGGGCTGCGGCCAGCGCCGACAATTCACCCATCAGGCTGGAGGCGCGGGCAATCGGGTTGGTCAGATAGAAATCCTTCACCGCAACCCGGAAGGCGGCATTGCCCAGCTGCGCACGCGGCAGGGCTTTCCAGCCATTGGCGGGCACATTGTCGATGGCGCCCAGATGGGGATGCGCAGACAGCAGCGACTGGCGCAGCTGGGCCAGGCTGTCCCAGGCCAGCGTGGAACCGATCTCGGCCGACAAGGCGCGCAGGATCGCCCAGTTTTCCTTGGCCTCGCCCGGTGCGAAACCGGCACGCAGCGCCAGTTGCGGGCGGCCTTCGGTATTCACGAACAGACCGTTTTCTTCGGTATAGGCCGCACCCGGCAGGATGATATCGGCGCGATGTGCGCCGCGGTCACCATGGCTGCCCTGATAGATCACGAAGGCACCCGGGGCGATTTCAACCTCGTCGGCGCCCAGATTATAGATCACCTCGGCGCCTTCGGTGGCGGCTTTGATCCCGCCATCGGTCGTGCAGCCCAGATCCATCGCGCCCACGCGGCCAGCGGCGGTATGCAGCACCAGCAGCTTTGCCCCGGTGGCCTCGCACAGCGCCATCACCTCGGCCAGAACGGCGGCGCCATCGGCTTCGGTCAGGGCGCCCTGCCCCAGAATGACGAGGGCCGCCTTGCCATCCGGGCCTTTGCCCTGCGCCTCGGCCAGCAGCGCGGTCAGCGCCTGACGATCGGTGCCCAGATGATCGTAATCATAGGTCAGATCGGCAGCAGGGCCGACCACAGCGACCGAAGCGCCGCGCGCCCAGGCCTTGCGGATCCGGGCGTTCAGCACCGGCGCCTCGTTGCGCGGATCGGTGCCCACCAGCAGGATGGATTGCGCCGCGTCGATATCTTCGATCATCGCCGTACCAACATAGCCCGAACGGTTGCCCGCAGGCAGCTTGGCGCCATCAACCCGACATTCCACCGTGCCACCCAGCACCGAGACCAGCGCCTTCAGGCTGTAGGCGGCTTCCACCGGCACCAGATCACCGATCAGACCGGTCACGCGCTTGCCCTTCATGGCAGCGGCAGCAGCGGCCAGCGCCTCGCCCCAGCCCGCTTTGCGCAGGCGACCGTTTTCACGGATATAGGGCGTATCCAGCCGCTGGCGGCGCAGGCCGTCCCAGACGAAGCGGGATTTGTCGCTCAGCCATTCTTCGTTCACGCCGTCATGGTTGCGCGGCACGATGCGCATCACTTCGCGGCCCTTGGTGTCGATGCGGATATTGCTGCACAGAGCATCCATCACGTCGATGGATTCGGTCTTGGTCAGCTCCCACGGACGGGCGGTGAAGGCATAGGGTTTCGAGGTCAGCGCGCCCACCGGGCACAGGTCGATGATATTGCCCTGCAGGTTCGACGCCAGCGTTTCGTTCAGATAGCTGGTGATCTCGCTGTCTTCGCCGCGCCCGGTCTGGCCCATCTGGGTGATGCCGGCCACTTCGGTGGTAAAGCGCACGCAGCGGGTGCAGCTGATGCAGCGGGTCATCTTGGTTTCGACCAGCGGGCCCAGGTTCAGGTCTTCGCTGGCGCGCTTCGGCTCGCGATAGCGGCTGAAATCCACGCCATAGGCCATGGCCTGATCCTGCAGGTCACATTCGCCGCCCTGATCGCAGATCGGGCAATCCAGCGGGTGGTTGATGAGCAGGAACTCCATCACCCCTTCGCGGGCCTTCTTGACCATCGGCGAATTGGTTTTCACCACGGCGGGTTCGCCATTCGGGCCGGGGCGCAGGTCGCGCACCTGCATGGCGCAAGAGGCGGCGGGCTTGGGCGGACCGCCCACGACCTCGACCAGACACATCCGGCAGTTGCCCGCGATCGACAGACGCTCGTGATAGCAGAAGCGCGGGATCTCGATCCCGGCGATTTCGGCTGCCTGAATGATCGTCATCGCGGCGTCGACCTCGACCTCGATGCCGTCGATGATGATTTTCTTGAGGGTGCTCATCCGCTTACTCCGCCGAAATCCGCGACAGGGCCATGCCCCGCGCCGTCATCTGTTGAAAGAGGGTCATGCGCAGCCCCCTTCGAATACCCATGCGCCCGCCACAAACCGGCCCAAGGCCCGCGCGTTAAAGCGCCCCTCGGCCCGTTCGCAGGCAATGCGCGCCACATCTTTGGCCATCTGGCCCTGGTCCATCCCGAACGGCGCCACCGCAACGCTCAGCCCCGGCACCGCAACCGCGCCCTGCGCCGTCAGCGCCTTGCCCGGGCGGCCCGGCAGCAGCTTGGTCTGAAACGCCGTGCCGCGATAGCTCACCGTCTGCGATGGCCCGACTGTCGGCTCCGGCCCCCTCTGCGGCACGGATGCCGTGGCGCAGGCCGAAAGGCCCGCGACAACACCCAAGCTGATGAGGGGGTGAAGCTGCATCTTATTCGGCCGCCATCGCGCCCATGCGGCCCGTCTTCTTGGCCTTGATGCGGTCTTCGATCTCTTCGCGGTAATGCCGGATCAGGCCCTGGATCGGCCAGGCCGCCGCATCCCCCAGCGCACAGATCGTATGGCCTTCCACCTGCTTGGTCACGCTCAGCAGCATGTCGATTTCCTCGACCTCGGCCTCGCCGCGCACCAGACGATCCATCACGCGCATCATCCAGCCGGTGCCTTCGCGGCAGGGCGTGCACTGGCCGCAGCTTTCATGCTTGAAGAACTTCGCCAGACGCCAGACCGCCTTGATGATATCCGTCTGCTGATCCATCACGATCATGCAGGCCGTGCCGAACGAGGATTGCAGCGCGCGCATCCCGTCGTAATCCATGATGGCGTCTTCGCATTTGTCAGCCGGGATCACCGGGCAGCTGGCGCCGCCGGGAATGACCGCTTTCAGGTTCTTCCAGCCACCGCGCACACCGCCGCCATGTTTCTCGATCAGTTCCTTCATCGAGATCGACATGGATTCTTCAACCACGCAGGGCGTGTTGACATGGCCGGACATGCCGAACAGCTTGACACCCGCATTGTTCGGGCGGCCGAAGCTGGCAAACCAGGCGCCGCCGCGACGCAGGATGGTGGGCGCAACGGCGATGGATTCCACGTTGTTCACCGTGGTCGGGCAGCCATAAAGGCCGGAACCCGCCGGGAACGGCGGTTTCATCCGCGGCATCCCCTTCTTGCCTTCCAGGCTTTCCAGCAGCGCGGTTTCTTCACCGCAGATATAGGCGCCTGCCCCGTGGTGCAGGTAGACATCAAAATCATAGCCCGACTTGCAGGCGTTCTTGCCGATCAGACCTGCATCATAGGCCTCGTCGATGGCAGCCTGCAGCGCCTCTTTCTCGCGGATGTATTCACCACGAATGTAGATATAGGCAGCCACGGCATTCATCGCGAAACCGGCAACCAGACAGCCTTCGATCAGCGTATGCGGATCGTGGCGCATGATTTCGCGGTCTTTGCAGGTGGCCGGTTCGGATTCGTCGGCATTGACCACCAGATAGGACGGGCGGCCATCGCTTTGCTTCGGCATGAACGACCATTTCATCCCGGTCGGGAAACCCGCACCACCCCGGCCCCGCAGGCCGCTGTCCTTCATGATCTGGATGATGCCATCCCGGCCAAGTGCCAGCAGCCCGGCGGTGTTATCCCAATGGCCGCGCGCCATGGCACCCTTCAGGGAACGGTCGTGCATCCCGTAAAGGTTGGTGAAGATCCGGTCCTGATCCTTCAGCATCTCATGCCCTCAATTCCCCCGGCCGGCGGCCTTGTGCCGTCGCCAGATCTGATACGTGACAACCAGCGCCCAGAAGAACGCGGCCAGTGCGGCAAGATCGAACAGAAAGACATAGCGGGGATCCCAGCCCATCTTCCAGCCCAGCCATTGCGCCCCCATCCACAGGATCATGGTCCCCGCGATGACAAAGGCAACCATGCGCGCATCGCGCGCCAGCCGCATCTGCTCGGGGTTGGGAGCGGTCATGCCCTGCCCTCAGTAATCGTTGGTCGCGGCGCGGCGCTTGAATTCCTCAAGCCCCTGTTCCACGATGATCTTCGCCTGTGACACCCATTTGTCACGGGTGACGCGGCCTTTGAAACCCGCCAGATTGCTGTCCATCCAAGAGATTTCGGCAACACCCCAGGCGGCGATCTGGTCGAAATGCCAGATGCCCAGCTCGTGGCACAGGGCCTCCAGCTTGGGGCCGATGCCTTCGATCACCTGCAAATCATCCGCAGCCCCGTTGCGCGGCGCGTCAAGGGCAGCAGGCTGCGCCCCTTCGGCAACCGGCTGGCCGGGCGCCGCCACCGCCACACCTCCCACGGGCGCGGGGCTGGCTTCGGGCTTGGCCGTCAGGGCTTCGGCGGTTTGCGGGGCGATGCCACCGGCAGCCGGGCTGGGCATGGTTTCGGCCGCAGCAGAAGCGGTGACCTCGGCCTTCTGGCGCCAGGGCGTCAGGTTCGGCACTTCGGTGCCGTCGATCCGCTTCACCGTATCGCCGATATCCACCGCCAGCTGCACCGAGGCATTATACTGGGTGCGGCCGGAATCATATTCCTTCAGCGAGGTCAGGCCCGAAGCCGGTTCAGACGCATAGCGCCCGATCTGCGACCCCGGCACCGGCACTTCGCCATTGGAGAAGCGGGTGATCAGCTCGCGCAGCTTTTCGGCGGTCAGGTCTTCGTAATTGTCCTTGCCGATCTGGGCCATGGGCGCATTGGCACAGGCACCCAGACATTCCACCTCTTCCCAGCTGAACTTGCCATCCGGGGAAACGGTAAAGGGCTGCGCCGAAATCATTTCCTTGCAGACCGCAATCAGATCCTCTGCGCCGCAGATCATGCAGCTGGTGGTGCCGCAAATCTGGATATGTGCAACAGAACCCGTGGGTTGCAGCTGGAACATGAAGTAGAATGTTGCCACTTCCAGCGCGCGGATATGCGCCATGCCCAGCATGTCGGCCACATATTGGATGGCGGCACGGGTCAGCCAGCCATCCTGCTGCTGCGCACGGAACAGCAGCGGAATGATGGCCGAGGCCTGACGGCCCTCGGGATATTTAGAAATCTGGCCCTGCGCCCATTCAAGGTTCGCCGGGGTAAAGGCGAAGGAGGCAGGCTGTTCTTTGTGCAGGCGGCGCAGCATTAGCGGTCGATCTCCCCGAACACGACATCCATCGTGCCGATGATGGCGGCCACATCGGCGAGCTGGTGGCCCTTGGCGATGTAGTCCATGGATTGCAGATGCAGGAACCCCGGCGCGCGCAGCTTGGCGCGATAGGGTTTGTTGGTGCCATCGGCGACCATATAGACGCCAAATTCACCCTTCGGCGCCTCGACCNNCCTTCGGTATAAAGTTTGAAGTGATGGATCAGAGCTTCCATCGAGGTCTTCATGTCGCCGCGTTTCGGCGGGGTCAGCTTGCCGCGCGCCAGAACGTCACCCTTTTCGACCCTCAGCTTGGCAATCGCCTGACGGATGATCGAGGTCGATTCACGCATCTCCTGCATCCGGCACAGATAGCGATCATAGCAATCGCCATTCTTGCCGACCGGGATCTTGAAGTCGAATTCGTCATAGCATTCATAGGGTTGGGCGCGCCGCAGATCCCAGGCCAGGCCCGAACCGCGCACCATG
>DOMY01000069.1 GCA_003509785.1 Gemmobacter sp. | reverse complement strand
CTGGCCGAGCTGATGGTGGGCCGCAAGGTTCTGCTGCATGTGGAAAAAGGCCCTGCCCTGCCTGGCCGCACCATCCTTGAGGTGGAAAACCTGCGCGTGAAGGACGATCAGGGCGTGGAACGCCTGAAAGGCATCAGCCTGCAGATCCGTGCGGGCGAGATTCTGGGCATCGCGGGCGTCGCGGGCAACGGGCAATCGGAACTGCTGGAGGTGCTGGGCGGCATTGCGCGTGGCACCGGCACCATCCGGCTGAACGGGCAAGAGCTTGATCTGACGGGAAAACATTCCGACGGCCGGTCGCGCCGCGCGGATGGCATCGCCCATGTGCCGGAAGACCGGCAGGTTCTGGGCCTCATCATGGAATTCAGCGCCTGGGAGAATGTCGCCTTCGGCTATCACCATGCGCCGGAATNNTCTCGGGCGGCAACCAGCAGAAGATCGTGGTCGCGCGCGAGATCGAGCGGAACCCCGACCTGCTGCTGATCGGCCAGCCGACGCGCGGCGTGGATATCGGCGCCATCGAATTCATCCACAAGCAGATCGTGGCGCTGCGCGATCAGGGCAAGGCGATCTTGCTGGTTTCGGTGGAGCTGGACGAGATCATGAGCCTGTCCGACCGGGTGGCGGTGATGTTCGACGGCAAGATCATGGGCGAGCGCGACCCGAAAACCACCGATGAACGAGAACTGGGCCTGCTGATGGCCGGTATCAGCGGGGAGGCCGCCTGATGGAAAAACTGCCGAAATGGGCCGATGTGGCGCTGGTGCCGCTGATCAGCCTGATCCTTGCTGCCGTGGTATCGGCGCTGGTGCTGCTGGCGATCGGGGAAAGCCCGGCGCAGGCGCTGAAGGTCATGGTGGAAGGCGCGCTGGTGTCGCCCTATGGCTGGGGCTACACGCTCTATTATGCGACGTCGTTCATGTTCACCGGGCTTTCGGTGACGATTGCCTATCATGCGGGCCTGTTCAACATCGGGGCCGAAGGTCAGGCACAGCTGGGCGGCCTGGGCGTGGCGCTGGTCTGTCTGGCGCTGCCCTGGCCGCACTGGACGCTGGCGCTGCCCGCCGCGATGATCGGGGCGGCGCTGTTCGGCGCGGCCTGGGCGGCGATTCCGGCCTATCTGCAGGCGAAGCGCGGCAGCCATATCGTGATCACCACGATCATGTTCAACTATATCGCCGCCGCGCTGATGATCTATGTTCTGGTGGAACTGCTGCGCCCGCAAGGCCAGATGGACCCGGCCTCGGCCCGTTTTCCGGCGGGTGCCGCCCTGCCGACGCTGCATGAGATTCCGGGGCTGAGCCTGATCTTCACCAAGCAGGTGCCCGCCAATATCTCGCTTTTCGTGGCGCTGGCGGCCTGTGTGGTGATCTGGGCGATCCTGTGGCGCACCCGGCTGGGATACGAGATCCGGTCCTTCGGCAAATCCGAAGCCGCGGCGCGCTATGCCGGGATTTCGGGTGTGAAGGTGACCATGGTGGCGATGCTGATTTCCGGCGCGCTGGCCGGGCTGATGTCGATCAACAATGTGATGGGCGAAAGCGGGCGGCTGCTGCAGAACGCATCGGAAGGCGCGGGTTTCATCGGCATTGCGGTGGCGCTGATGGGGCGCAACCATCCGCTGGGGGTGTTTCTGGCGGCGCTGCTGTTCGGTTTTCTGTATCAGGGCGGGGCAGAGCTGGGTCTGTGGACCTCGATCCCGATCGAGCTGCGCACCGTGGTGCAGGGTCTGGTGATCCTGTTCACCGGCGCGCTGGATCAGATGGTGCGCATGATGCTGGGCGTGGTGTTCCGCGCCCGGCGGCTGAAAGCGGCATAAGGGGGCCATGATGGATTACGCAACCCTTCTGCAGATCCTGGATACAACGCTGCGGCTGGCGACGCCCTTGCTGCTGGCCTGTCTGGCGGGGCTTTATTCCGAACGCGCGGGCGTCTTCGACATCGGGCTGGAAGGCAAGATGCTGATGGCGGCCATGTCGGCCGCGGCGGTGGCGGCCATCACCGGGTCGGTCTGGGTGGGTCTGGCTGCCGGGATTCTGGGGGCGCTGCTGTTTGCGCTGGTGCATGGGCTGGCCTCGATCACCTTCCGGGGCAATCAGCTGATTGCGGGTGTGGCGCTGAACTTCGTGGCCTCTGGCATCACGGTGCTGATCGCGCAGGATCTGTTCGGCCAGGGCGGGCGCACGGCGCCGCTGTCGGGCGGGGCGCGGTTCAATGCGATCACCCTGCCCTTTGCAGAGGCGCTGGCGGGGGTGCCGGTCATCGGCCCGCTGTATGCCGAGGTGATTTCGGGCCATACGCTGCTGGTTTATGTGGCGCTGGCGCTGGTGCCTGTGACCTGGTGGCTGCTCTATCGCACGCGGTTTGGCCTGCGGCTGCGGGCCGTGGGGGAAAACCCGGCTTCGGTGGATACGGCGGGGGTTTCGGTGGTGCGGCTGCGGTTTACCGCCGTGCTGATCACCGGCGCGCTGTGCGGACTGGCGGGGGCCTATATGTCGACCGGGTTGCAGGCGGGCTTCGGGCGCGAGATGACGGCAGGGCGCGGCTATATCGCACTCGCCGCGCTGATCTTTGCCAAATGGCGGCCCTGGCAGGCGCTGGGGGCCACCATGCTGTTCGGCTTCTTCCAGGCGCTGGCGCTGCGGCAGGATGTGATAACCAAAACCATCGGCATCGCCATTCCGGTGCCCGCACTGGACGCACTGCCCTATATCCTGACGGTGATCGTGCTGGCAGGCCTGGTGGGCAAGGCCATCCCGCCCCGCGCGGGCGGCGAGCCCTATGTGAAGGAACGCTGAATAATGCGGGGCAAACTTCTCTGCTCTCTTCTAATGGTGTTTGCACAGCCAGTTTCAGCTGAAACTCTTGCCGAGGCTAGAAACAAGATCTCAGGCCTAGAAGTAGAGGTCAGTGGGCTAATAGGCACAGGTTTAAACATGATGGATGACGAAGCCCTAGCCTTTCGTGACGAGCAGAAAAATACTTATGAAGTGGTCTTTGATGCAGGGCGAGAAGCCCGGAAAAGANNCTCAGCGGATGCAAATTCGAAATACTTGGGGCAGGCTCGCCTTGCCCAATCAAAGGCAAAGCTGAGATTGAACTATCGGGATCAGATATCAGGCTGATAATTTTCGATGTTCAGGTAACATCTAATCCATAATATCGGATCAGGAAAATGTCTGAAAACAATCTTCTGCAACAGGTGCAGGCCCTTGCGGGCAGCGAACCCGTGCGCTTTGGCCTGATCCTGGGGTCTGGTCTTGGCCATCTGGCGGGATCCGTGGATGGCGTGGCGATCCCCTATGGCGATCTGCCGGGCTTTCCCCATGCGGGGGTATCGGGCCATAACCCCAATCTGGTGATCGGCACGCTGGAAGGGGTGCGGGTGGCCGTGTTCGGCGCGCGGGAACATTACTATGAAAACGGCAATCCCGCCGCGATGCGCCCGGCGCTGGAGCTGTTGCAGGCGCTGGGGGCAGAGGCGCTGATTGCCACCAATGCGGCAGGCAGCCTGCGCCCGGACATTCCGCCCGGGCAGCTGATGCTGCTGGGCGATCACCTGAACTTTTCGGGGCTGAACCCGCTGATCGGCGAGCGCACGGACCGCCGCTTTGTGCCGATGGGCGATGCCTATGACCCGGTGCTGCGGCAGGCGCTGCAGGCGGCAGCCGTGGCCGAGGGCGTGGCCCTGCCTGAAGGGGTTTACACCTGGTATTCCGGCCCATCCTTTGAAACGCCTGCCGAAATCCGGGCGATCAAGATCCTGGGGGGCGATGCGGTGGGCATGTCGACCGTGCCGGAGGTGATTCTGGCGCGGTTTCTGGGGCTGCGGGTGGCGGCGATTTCCACCATCACCAATATGGCGCAAGGCATGTCGGACGAGGCGATCAGCCACGAACATACCAAGGCCATGGCCCCGCTGGGCGCCGCCAAACTGGAGCTTGTGCTGCGCCGGTTCCTGCGCGATCTGCAACAGACGTCGTGAAACCGGGCTGATGCGGCGGGCTTTGGTTTGACAAGGCCGCCGCATAGGGCAAGGCTTGCCGAAAACCCGTGGCACAGGCAGGCATATGCAGCTTTTCCTTCCCATTGCCGAAGTTTCGGTAAATGCCTTCGTCCTGATCGGCATCGGCGGCATTGTGGGCTTCCTGTCGGGGATGTTCGGTGTGGGCGGCGGGTTTCTGATAACGCCGCTGCTGTTCTTCATCGGCATCCCGCCCGCCGTGGCCGTGGCCACCGGCGCCAATCAGGTGGTGGCCTCTTCGATTTCCGGCGTGCTGGCGCAGTTCAAGCGCAAGGCGGTGGATATCCGCATGGGGCTGGTGCTGCTGGGCGGTGGTCTGGCGGGATCGGGGCTGGGCATCTGGGTCTTTGCACAGCTGAGCGCGGCGGGTCAGGTCGATCTATTCGTGCAGCTGTCCTATGTGCTGTTTCTGGGGCTGGTGGGCGTGCTGATGCTGCAGGAAAGCCTGCGCGCCATGATCCGCGCCCGCAGGCCCGGCGGCGCGCCAGTGCGCCGGTCGCATGTGCATACCTGGGTGCACGGGATGCCGCTGAAGATGAAGTTCCGCGCCTCGGGCCTTTATATCAGCGTCTTGCCGCCGTTCATGATCGGGGCCTTTGTCGGGTTTCTGTCGGCCATCATGGGGGTGGGCGGCGGGTTCATCATGGTGCCTGCGATGATCTATCTGCTGGGGATGCCCACCAAGGTTGTCATCGGAACATCGCTGTTTCAGATCATCTTCACCACCGCCTTCACCACGGTAATGCATGCGGTTTCATCGCAGACGGTGGATCTGATGCTGGCGCTGCTGCTGATTCTGGGCGGTGTGGTGGGGGCGCAGTTCGGGGCGCGGATCGGGGTGCGGCTGCGCGCCGATCAGATGCGGGTGCTGCTGGCACTGCTGGTGCTGGCGGTCTGTATCCGGGTGGGGCTTGATCTGGTGCTGCGCCCGGCGGAATTCTATTCGATCACGCTGGGGCATCTGCCATGAGACATGCCCTTGCCCTGCTGTTCTGCGCCCTGGCCCCTGCCCTTGCCCTGACCCTTGCCCCTGCGGCGCAGGCGGCGGAAGAACAGGTGATCGCCGGGCTGAGCCAGAGTTCGGTGTCGATCACCGCCGATTTTTCGGGGACCGAGATCCTGGTCTATGGCGCCGTCAAGCGCGAGGCCCCGGCCCCTGAGGGCGGGCCGATGCGGGTGATCGTGACGGTGCAGGGCCCCGACATTCCGGTGACGGTGCGCCGCAAGGACCAGCGCTATGGGATCTGGCTGAACAATGCCTCTGTCGGGATTGACGCAGCGCCCAGCTTTTATGCGGTGTCCACCTCGGCGCCGCTGCGGCAGGCCCTGTCGGAAACCGAGGATCTGCGCCACCGCATCACCATTCCCCGCGCGATCCGCGCCGTGGGCATCAGCGAAGAGGCCGACAATTCGCCCGCCTTCATCGAGGCGCTGCTGCGCATCCGCGAAAAGGAGGGCCGCTATGCCCTGCGAGAAAACAGCGTGGCGCTGACGGAAGAAACGTTGTTCCGCACCGATGTGATGCTGCCCACCAACCTGACCGAAGGCGATTATGTGGTGCGGGTGTTCCTGACGCGGGATGGCAAGGTGGTGGATTCGATCCGCCGGGCGATCTGGGTCCGCAAGGCGGGGCTGGAGCGGTTTTTGTACGAATCCGCCCATGAACAGCCGCTGCTCTATGGTCTGGTGGCGCTGATCACGGCGGCGATTGCCGGTTGGGG
>DOMY01000162.1 GCA_003509785.1 Gemmobacter sp. | reverse complement strand
AACATCCTGCTGCAGGTCATGGATCACGGCAAGCTGACCGATCATAACGGCCGGACAGTGGATTTCCGCAATGTGATCCTGATCATGACCTCGAACGCGGGTGCCGCCGAACAGGCCAAATCGGCCATCGGCTTTGGCCGCGAACGGCGCACGGGCGAGGATACCGCGGCGATCGAGCGGACGTTCACGCCCGAATTCCGCAACCGTCTGGATGCCGTGATTTCCTTCGCGCCGCTGGCCAAGGAAGTGATCATGCAGGTGGTCGAAAAGTTCGTGCTGCAGCTTGAGGCCCAGCTGATGGATCGCAATGTGCATATCGAACTGACGCCGGAAGCCGCGCAATGGCTGGGCGACAAGGGCTATGATGACAAGATGGGCGCCCGCCCGCTGGGCCGGGTGATCCAGGAACACATCAAGAAGCCACTGGCCGAAGAGCTGTTGTTCGGGCGGCTGATCAAGGGCGGTGTGGTGCGCGTGACGGTGAAGGACGATCAGATCGAACTGATCGTCGAAGAACCCGGCAAGCCGCGCCTGACCGGCACCAAGACCCCGCTGCTGACGGCAGAATGATCCGCAGCCTTTCTTTGCTGCTTTTGGCCTCCGCTCCGGCGGGGGCCTTTGAACTTTCTCTGCCGCTGGATTGCCGGTTGGGCGACAGCTGTTTCATCCAGCAATATATGGATCACGATCCCGGCCCCGGTGCGCAGGATTTCAACTGCGGCCCGCTCAGCTATCAGGATCATGAAGGCACCGATTTCGCCCTGCCGTCGCTGGCGGCGATGCAGGCAGGGGTTGCGGTGCTGGCAGCCGCCCCCGGTGTGGTGCGCGGCATCCGCGACGACATGCCGGATATCGCCTTTGGCGATCCGGCCGCCCCACCGCTGGAGGGCCGCGATTGCGGCAACGGCGTGGTGATTGCGCATGAGGGCGGCTGGGAAACGCAATACTGCCACATGAAACGCGGATCGGTCATGGTGCGCGCCGGGCAGCGGGTGGCGGCCGGGGATCCGCTTGGGCAGGTGGGCCTGTCAGGGCGCACGCAATTTCCGCATCTGCACCTGTCCTTGCGGCAGAACCGGCGCGAGGTGGATCCTTTCGCCCCGGCCTCTGCGGGCTGCGGGGCGACGGCGGCGCCGCTTTGGGCCGAACCGATCNNACCGATCCCGTATCAGGCCGGGGGGATCATCGCCATTGGCCTGACGGATGCCGTGCCGGGCTATGATGCCGTCAAGGCCGGAACTCTTGCGCCGCCGACAGATGCCTCTGCCCCGGCGCTGGTGGTCTGGGCCTATGTCTTTGGCAGCCGCGCGGGCGATGTGTTGCAGCTGCAGATCACCGGCCCGGACGGCACGGTGGTTGCCGAGGATGTCACGCTGGACCGGACACAGGCGCAATCGTTCCGGGCTTTGGGCAAACGGCTGGGCGCTGCCCTCTGGCCTTCGGGCCGCTATACCGGCACGGCCATCCTGCTGCGCGACGGCGCAGAGGTGGATCGTGCCAGCCTGACGCTGGCCCTTTAGCGCAGGCGCGGGGCAGGCCCCAGCGGCACGGGACCAAGGCTCGTCAGGCCATTCTGAAAGGTCAGCGGCAGGGCGATGATGCCCGGCTCGCCCGAGGCCTGCTCCATCTGCGTCAGCACCCCGGCCAGAAGCGGCATGAAACGGTCGGGGATCAGCTGCAGCGATTGCACGGCATCCAGCGCCGCGCGCCAGCCCTCGATCCGCAGATCCAGCCGCCCTTCGGCCCGGCCGGTGGCATCGGCCAGCAAATCGCCCTTCGCCAGCAGCTTGACCGGCCCCCAGACCACATGCGCCTCTTGCACCACCACGCGCTGCACCGCAGGCGCCGCACCGTCGCGCAGCGCGGGCACGCGGTCAAAGGTCACATCGGCCAGCAGATCCAGCCGTTCTACCGTTTCAGGCAGGCCGGTGGAGGCGGCAAGCCGTTGATCCGGCACAAGATCCAGCACACGGGCGGCCAGCTGATAGCTGCCGCCCTCTGCCTCGGCCAGCCGCAGATTGGCCGAGGCCAGCGCCAGCGCCCAGCCCTGATCGGACCGCAGGCTGACACCTTCGGCCACGGCATCCAGCGCGGTCAGCGGCAGATCCGGCGCCGGTTTCATCACCAGAGATCCCTGCATCCGGGTATTGGTCAGCACCAGCACCTGCCCGGGCAGCGTGATCTGCTGCTGATCCGGCAGCGCAGCGATCAGATGCCAGGGCTTGTAGCTGAGGCTGAACACCTGCGCGAAAGCCCCGCTCCAGCCGATGCCGGTGGCGGCATCCTGCAGCTGCGGCTCTGTCAAGGTCAGGTCAAAACGGTTGGGAAAGCCCGCCACCTCCAGCCCGCCATGCGTGATGTTCAGGCCGCGCGCCTCCAGCCGGGCCATCGCCGCCAGCGCCNNCGCCATACAGCAGCGCCAGAACCACGATCGCACCCACCAGCAGCCGCATCCTGCCCCCTTTTCTGAAACGAAGCGCCAGTTTACAGCGGTACGGAAAGGAGGGCCAGCCATGTGGGTCTTCGGTTACGGTTCCTTGATCTGGCATCCCGGCTTTCCGGTGGCCGAACAGCGCATCGCCCGCCTGCCCGGCTGGCATCGCAGTTTCTGTATGTGGTCGATCCATCATCGTGGCAGTGTCGAAAGCCCCGGGCTGGTGCTGGCGCTGGATCGGGCCGAAGCGGCGCATTGCGACGGCGTGGCCTTCCGCGTGGCCCCCGGCGCCGAGGCGCAGACCCTGGCCGAACTGCGCGAGCGCGAGCTGATTTCATCGGCCTATCTGGAAACCACGCTGACCGTGACCACCGGCCCCGAGACCATCGATTGTCTTGCCTATGTCATAGACCCCGCGCATGTGCAGTATTGTGGCGGGCTAAGCCTGGAAGAACAGGCGCAGATCATTGCCCATGCAATAGGCGGCCGGGGGCCAAACCGTGACTATCTTTGGAACACTGCCGCACATCTGGCCGAACTGGGCATCGCGGATCCCGATCTGGAATGGCTTTCTACCCGGGTTCGTGACCTTTTGTCATAAGCATACAACTTGGCAGGCTGGCCCCGACCCCCTATCCTGCCGCCAAGAACGAGCAGCCCGAATGGGGCAACAGGACATCCGATGACCCGACCGCCTATCTCTGTCGCCCCTGCCCCGGTATTCGCACAGCCGATCCGGCAGGTGATCTTCATGCTGATCGTCATCGGGCTGGTTGCGGCCGGGGCCTGGGTGGCCCTGCCGATGATCGAAGGCATCTTCGCATCGAACCCCTTGCTGAACGGCACCATCTTCGGCGTCTTCCTGCTGGGGATGCTGACCTGTTTCTGGCAGGTCTGGCAGCTGGTCAAGGCGGTCAGCTGGCTGGATACCTATGTGCAGGACCGGCCCGGCGCAGAGGCCCCCGGCGCGCCCAGCATGTTGGCACCGCTGGCGGCCCTGCTGGGACCGCGGTCAACCCGCATCCAGCTTTCAGCCTCCTCTGCGCGCTCTATCCTCGATTCCGTGGCAACCCGGATCGACGAGGCGCGCGACATCACCCGCTATCTGGCCAACCTGCTGATCTTCCTTGGCCTTCTTGGCACGTTCTTTGGTCTGGCCACCACGGTGCCTGCCATTGTCGAAACCATCCGCTCGCTGTCGCCGCAAGAGGGTGAAAGCAGCCTTGATATCTTCGGCAAGCTGATGGGCGGGCTTGAATCGCAGCTGGGCGGC
>DOMY01000203.1 GCA_003509785.1 Gemmobacter sp. | reverse complement strand
CGGGGGGCTGTCTGCCCCCCGCACCCCCCGAGGATATTTGGGCCAAGGCAAAAGCAGGCCAAAGGAAGGGGTCTTTTCTTCAATCTCCCCATTCCTCTTGGCCCAAATACCCTCAGGTGGTGAATGGCCGCAGGCCAGAGGGGGCGCGAGCGCCCCCTGCCCCGCCGCGCAAAGCGCCGGTGCCACGGTAGCCAAGCCGCGCAAAACCGGCTAAACCGCGCGAAACCTTCACAGGATGCCGCCATGTCCGACTCTGATCGCCCGCAGATCTATCTTGTCACCCCGCCGGATTTCGATCTGGATATCTTCCCCGACCGTCTGGCCGCCGTGCTGGATGCAGAGGATGTCGCCTGTGTCCGTCTGGCGCTGGCCAGCCGCGATGAAGACCGGGTGGCGCGGGCCGCAGATGCGCTGCGCGAAGTGGCCCATGCCCGGGATGTGGCGCTGGTGATCGAACAGCATGTGCTGCTGGTCGAACGGCTGGGCCTTGACGGTGTTCACCTGACCGATGGCGCCCGCAACGTGCGCAAGCTGCGCAAGGATCTGGGCGAAGATGCGATCATCGGCGCCTTCTGCGGCACCACCCGGCACGAAGGCATCAGCGCCAGCGAGGCCGGCGTGGATTATGCCAGCTTCGGCCCGGTGGGTGAAACGCCGCTGGGCGACGGCACCCGCGCCGATCTGGAACTGTTCCAGTGGTGGTCGGAAATGATCGAGGTTCCGATCGTGGCCGAAGGCGCGCTGACCGCAGAGCTGGTGGCACAGCTTGGCCCCTATACCGATTTCTTCGGTGTGGGCGAAGAGATCTGGAAAACCGAAGATGCCCCGGCCGCGCTGAAGGCACTGCTGGCCCCGCTGGGCTGATCTGCCCATTTTTCAGGCATATGCGCCGTATCTGGCGCATGGTTGGGCGGAAAACCCGCCACATCTGCACAATTCCTGCGCCTTGCACAGAGGTTTTCCCTTGCGCGGGCGCAGGCGCTACGGTCTGCCAGAGACAGGAACCTGAAGTCGGGGCAGACCATGGCGATTTACGCAAGCATCTATCACCTTACGCATTACCGCTATGACCGGCCGGTGACGCTGGGGCCGCAGATCATCCGGCTGCGGCCGGCGCCGCAATCACGCACCAAGGTGATTTCGCACAGCCTCAAGGTATCGCCCGGCGGGCATTTCGTGAACCACCAGCAAGACCCCTATGGCAATTGGGTTGCGCGCTTCGTCTTTCCCGAGCCGGTGCGTGAGTTCAAGATCGAGGTCGATCTGGTGGCCGACATGTCGGTCTACAACCCGTTCGATTTCTTCGTGGAAGAAAGCGCCGAACACTACCCCTTCGACTATCCGCTGGATCTGGCCGAAGATCTGGTGATCTACCGCACGCCCGAACCGGCAGGGCCGCTGTTGCAGAAATTCCTGGATGGCGTGCCGCGCGACAAGGTTCGCGTCGTCGATTTCCTGGTGGGTCTGAACATGCAGGTCAACCGGGCCGTCAACTACACCATCCGCATGGAGCCGGGGGTTCAGGCCCCCGAACAGACGCTGGACATCAAATCCGGCTCCTGCCGCGATTCAAGCTGGCTGCTGGTGCAGGCCCTGCGGCACCTGGGCTTTGCCGCGCGATTCGTCTCGGGCTATCTGATCCAGCTGTCGCCGGATGTGAAATCGCTGGATGGCCCTTCGGGGACCGAGGTCGATTTCACCGATCTGCACGCCTGGGTCGAGGTCTATCTGCCTGGCGCAGGCTGGGTGGGGATGGATCCGACCAGCGGGCTGCTGACCGGCGAAAGCCATATCCCGCTGGCAGCAACCCCACATTACCGCAATGCCGCGCCGATTTCGGGCGGGTTTGCCGCGTCGGGCACGCCCAAGGTGGAATTCGATTTCGACATGCAGGTGAAGCGGGTCGCCGAACATCCGCGCATCACCAAACCCTTCAGCGACGAGGCCTGGGCCCGGCTGAACACCATGGGCCGCAAGGTCGATGAGGTGCTGAAACAGGAAGACGTGCGCCTGACCATGGGGGGCGAGCCGACCTTCGTTTCGATCGACGATTTCGAAGGCGCCGAATGGAACACCGCCGCCGTCGGCCCGACCAAGCGCGATCTGGCGGATCAACTGATCCGCCGCCTGCGCACGCGCTTTGCCCCCGGCGGGTTCCTGCATTACGGTCAGGGCAAATGGTATCCCGGCGAAAGCCTGCCGCGCTGGACCTTCTCGTTGTTCTGGCGGCGCGATGGCGTGCCGGTGTGGAAGAACCCCGAACTGGTTGCGCAAGAGGCCGAAGATTACAAAAGCACGGCCGAAGATGCAGGCCGCTTCATGGAATCCTTTGCCGAAAAGCTGGGCATTGCCCCCGATCACGCGCAGCCCGCCTATGAAGACCCGGCCGAATGGATCCTGAAAGAGGCCAATCTGCCGCCGAATGTCAGCCCCGAAAACTCCAAGCTGAAGGATGCCGAAGAACGCTCGCGTTTTGCCCGCGTCTTTGCCCGCGGGCTGACAGAGCCTTCGGGCTTCGTGCTGCCGATCCAGCGCTGGCAATCGCGCGCCAGCAGCTTTGGCCC
>DOMY01000060.1 GCA_003509785.1 Gemmobacter sp. | reverse complement strand
ATCACATCGGTTGCGGCAAGGGTGGTGATGCCTGCGAAGGTGATCTCGAAATCCGCCACGGCATCGCCATCCACATCGCCGGAGAGATAGAGCAAGTCCCCCTCCAGCCGCAGCCAGACGGCATTGGCCTGCGCGCCGCTTTCGCTGAAGGCGAAGCGCTGGTTGCCGGTGGCGAGTGTATCGACCCCGCTACCGCCGCCCGGCAGATCTTCGCCAGCGTCGCCATGGACGAGGACTTTGCCGTCGCTGCCATAACCGATCGGCCGGGGCTTGCCCATGCAGGCCGCTTGGCCTAGCTGGAGGCGGAACCATGGAGGATCGCATGACGCCGCTGGATGCTGCCTATGAGGCGATGGTCGCCGCCCCTGACGGAGATGATGCGCCGCGGCTGCGGTTCTATGAGAGGCTGGCCGATGGCGAGATGGTGCTGCTGCTGGAAGAAGAGGCGCAGGGCGAGAAGCTGACCCCGCGCGTCTTTGATCTGGAAGACGGGCCGGTGGTGCTGATCTTCGATACCGAGGCACGGCTGGGGGCTTTCACCGGCGTGCCTGCGGCCTATGCCGCGCTGCCGGGGCGGGTTGTGGCGCAGCTGCTGGCCGGGCAGGGCATCGGGCTGGGTATCAATCTGGGGGTGGCGCCGTCGTCGATGCTGCTGCCGCCCTTTGCGGTGGATTGGCTGGCGGAAACGCTGGAACACGGGCCGGAAGAGGCCGAGGCGGTGCCGGAGCGGTTTGATGCGCCTGCGGGCCTGCCGGAAGCCTTGCTGACGGGCCTTGATTCCAAGCTGGCCCGGGCGGGCGGTCTGGCCGCCCATGCGCTGCTGGCGGCGGTGACCTATCGAGGCGGGCCCCGGGGGCATATGCTGGCCTTCGTGGATGCGGTTGCAGGCGCGCAGGCGGCACTGGCCCGGGCGGCGGCGGAATCGCTGACCTTTTCGGGGATCGAGGCCGGCGAGATGGATGTGGTCTTTCTGGATGCGGGCACGCCTGCTGTGGCGGCCATGGCACAGGTTGCCCTGCGCTTTGATCTGCCCGAACCCATCGCCAAGGAGCCCGCGGCCCCGCAGGCGCCGGGCATGAACCCCGACCGGCCGCCGGTTCTGCGCTGATCCTGGCTGCCCGTTTCCTGCCCCTTGACCCCGGTGATCTGAAGGCGCCGCCTGCGGCGGCAAGTGACAGGTCGCCTGCGCGGCCTGCGGCCGCTGGTCTCCGCCGCCTCCGGCGGGGGTACTTGGGCCAAGAGGAAAGGGGTAAAAATTGGGGTATTATGATACCGTTTTTACAAGCTGTTGAATTTTAATGATTAAATTGATTGCGCTGCACTTGACCTGACAGGCGGAATCGGTGAGAAGCCAGCATCCGAGATTTACGGGGGCCTATGGCCTTCCTCATCGCATGGGTCTGACATGAAAACCTACACCGCTATTCCGGCGGAGATCGAAAAGAAATGGATCCTGATCGACGCCGAAGGCGTTGTTCTGGGCCGTCTCGCCACGATCGTCGCCAACATCCTGCGCGGCAAGAACAAGCCGACGTTCACCCCCCACATGGACATGGGTGACAATGTCATCGTCATCAACGCCGACAAGGTGCAGATGACCGGCAACAAGCGCGAAGACAAGCGCTACTACTGGCACACTGGCCACCCGGGCGGCATCAAGTTCCGCACCGCTCGCCAGGTTCTGGAGGGCAACCACCCCGAGCGCGTCGTGGTGAAAGCTGTCGAGCGCATGATCACCCGCAACTCGCTGGGTGCCAAGCAGATGACCAACCTGCGCGTCTACGCCAGCGCCGAGCATCCGCATGAAGCGCAAGCCCCGACCGTCCTGGACGTGAAGGCGCTGAATCCCAAGAACACCCGGAGCGCCTGATCATGGCTGACATCAAATCCCTCGACGATCTGAAATCGGCCGTCTCGGGCACCTCGGCGGCAGCAACTGTTGCCGAAGCCGTGGCGCGGGAACCCAAGCGCGATGCGCTTGGCCGGTCTTATGCCACCGGCAAGCGGAAGGACGCGGTCGCCCGCGTCTGGATCAAGCCGGGTTCGGGCAAGGTTGTGGTGAACGGCAAGGAAATGGCCGTCTACTTCGCCCGCCCGGTGCTGCAGATGATTCTGCGCCAGCCGTTCCAGATTGCCAATGTCGAAGGACAGTTCGACGTATTCGCAACCGTTGCCGGTGGCGGTCTTTCGGGCCAGGCCGGTGCTGTGAAGCATGGCATTTCGAAAGCGCTGCAGCTGTACGAACCCAGCCTGCGCCCGGCGCTGAAGGCTGCAGGTTTCCTGACCCGCGACTCGCGCGTTGTGGAACGGAAGAAATACGGCAAGGCGAAAGCCCGCCGGTCCTTCCAGTTCTCGAAGCGCTGAGTTTCGAGCATTGTTCTTCGAAAGGCCCGCCATATGGCGGGCCTTTTGCTTTGTGCGGTTCTGTTTCTTGCGCGGCGGATGCGCATGAAAAAAGGGGCCGCACGGGGCGGCCCCAGTCTGGGGGTAATTCTGGGGGAATGGGCATCAGTCGCGCCAGAAGGGCTTTTCAGCTTCGCTCCCGGCATCCTGAGTGCTGAGGCCGATGTCGCGCAGCAGATGCGCGTCAAGGGACTTCAAGGCGCGGCGGCCATTCCGGCGCATGTCCCAAGTGAGCACAGTCTGCGCGATCGCGACCGCAATGCGCGATACGGGCGGCAGATACTGCACGTTGGACAGGATCAGCGTCGGGGCGGTCAGTTGCGACCGGGCCATGTTAGCACCTTTTGTGTTGATACAAAGCCGAAATTGGCGTATGAGTTTGATACAATACCAATGTATCAATCGCCAGAGGAACATTGTGTCAGTCACAAATTGGCAGCCCGAGCTTCACTTGTATCCCGGCCCGAAATATCTGGCGCTGACGCGGGCGCTGCGCGAGGCCATCCGGGCGGGGGAGCTGCCGCCGGGCACGCAGCTGCCCACGGTGCGCGATCTGGCCTGGGGGCTGCATGTCACGCCGGGCACGGTGAGCCGGGCCTATCAGCTGGCCACGCAGGAAGGGTTGCTGGCGGCCACTGTGGGGCGGGGCACCTTTGTGGCCGCCCGCGCGCCGCGGCTGGGGCCGACACAATCGCTGTTTCAGGAGCGGGATCTGCAGTCAGAGCCCTGGCTGGTGGATCTGCGGTCGCCGCAGCTGCCGGATGTCGGGCAGGGGGCCGCATTTTCACAGGCGCTGGAACGGATCGGCGCCGGGCTGGATGCGGCCTGGCTGGATTACCCGTCGCAGCGCGGGGAAGCGCCGCTGCGCGAAGCCCTGTGCGGATTTCTGGCGGATCGTCTGCTGGGCCCGGTTTCGGCGGATGACATCGCGCTGACCCATGGCGGGCAGAATGCGCTGCTTCTGGTGTTTCTGTGCTGTCTGCGCGGCGACCGGCCGGTGATCCTGACAGAGGATCTGGCCTATCCGGGCATCCGCCATGCCGCCAAGCTGGCCCGGGCCGAGATGGTGGGGGTGGAGATCGACGATCAGGGCATGATGCCCGATGCGCTGGAAGCGGCCTGCCGCGGACATAGCGCGCAGATTCTGGTTCTGACGCCGGAAGCGCAGAACCCGACGGCAAGCCGGATGTCGGCGGTGCGCCGGGCGGAGATCGTGGAAATTGCCCGCCGCTATGACCTGCAGGTGGTGGAGGATGATTGCTATTCGATTGCGGAAAGCAATCTGCCATCGCTGCGGGCGCTGGCGCCGGAGCGGACCTGGTACATCGGATCATTTTCGAAATCCGTTTCGGCAGCCTTGCGGTTTGGCTATGCCGTCTGCCCGGTGGGGATGGGCGAGGCGGGGCGGCTGACCGCACAGCACGGGTTCTTTGCGCTGGCGCGGCCGGTGTCTGATCTGGTGCTGGATCTGCTGGAGTCCGGGGCGGCAGAAGATCTGCGCCGCAAGGTGCAGGCCGCGTTTTCGGAACGTCTGCAGGCCATGGTCAATGCGCTTGGCATGTTTGATATCCGCTGGCAGCCCGGGCTGCCGTTTGTCTGGTTGCCACTGCCGTCGGGCTGGCGGGCCTCGACCTTTGCGCGCACGGCCGAGGCCGAGGGGGTGCTGGTCCGGCAGGCCGATGAATATGCGCTGATCCATGGCCGGGCGCCCCATGCGTTGCGGATCGCGGTGGCGGGCGGCGTTCCGCTGGATCGGTATGAGCCGGCACTGGCAACGCTGGCCCGGCTGTTGCGGCGCCCGCCTTCGGATATGGCGGTGTGATGCGGCGGCTTTGCCACGCCCGGGCAGATCACGCGGCAGATCACGCGGCTGTGCGGGCGTGTCGCTTGACGCAGCAGGGGCGCGGGCGGATAGTTTCGTCAGAGCAGAAACAAGAGACCCAAAATGGGACATTACACCACCATTCAACCCCCGTTCGGGGGCAATGATCTTCTGGCGATCCGCAGGCGCAGGACCCNNTTCGCATCGTCTGGCGCGTGATCGGGGCGCAGGTCAGCGATGACCGGCTGGGAGAGGCGCTGCGCATTGCAGCGCGGCAGCTTCAGATCGTGCCTGCGCTTTACGCAGAGCTGAAGAAACGCGCAATTGCCGTTGAACGCATCCATGGCTAGGCAGCGTGACTAGAAAATGATCAAATCTTTTCGCCTGTAATTTCATATAATTGTGGGGATATGTTCTGTAAATTCCCCTGAAATGACCGGGTGCTGCATGATTTCGCCTCTTTTCATGCCAAAGCCCCTGTGCCAGACATTAGGGCAAGAAAAGGCGAACGCCTGCTAAGCATCCGACAGGGGGCATGATGGATAATGGGTCATCGCGCGGCCGTTTCAGGGATTCCGAGGCAGCGCAGGGTTATCTGCTGATCTCGCCCACCGCTGTTTACGCCATACTTATGCTGGCGGCGCCATTGCTGGCGGTTTTCGTCTATTCCTTGATGATAGACAGCCGGGCCGGGGCGTCTGCCGGGTTCACATTCGGCAATTATGTCGAAGTCTGGTCGGGCCGCATCTATCAGGCGATCATGCTGCGGTCGCTGTGGGTTTCGATGCTGGTGACGCTGATCACCGTGCTGCTGGCCTATCCTGTGGCCTATTTCGTCAGCTTCCATGTGAAGCCGGAACGCAAGGCCCTGTGGCTGTTCCTGATTACCATTCCGTTTTGGACCTCGTATCTGATCCGGGTTTTCCTGTGGAAGGTGATCCTGGGGTATAACGGCGTCATCAACTCTGGCCTGATGAGCCTTGGCATCATCGACGAGCCGCTGACCGTCATCAACTATTCCATCGGGTCGATGGTCGCGACGCTGGCCCATGCCTATGCGCCCTTCGCCATTCTGCCGATCTTTGTCAGCCTGGAAAAGATCGACCGTTCGCTGCTGGAGGCGGGGCAGGATCTGGGGGAAAGCAAACTGCTGACCTTCTGGCGCGTGACCCTGCCACTGTCGATGGCCGGGGTGATTGCGGCGGTGCTGATCGTGTTCATCCCCACCATCGGGGATTATGTGACGCCCGAGCTGATCGGCGGGGGCAAGATCCCGATGATCGCGAACATGATCGAAGTGAAGATGCTGAAACAGAATGACAAGGCTGTGGGGGCTGCCATCGCGGTATCGGCCATGCTGATCGTCACGGCGGTGTCGCTGGTGTTCCTGTTGCTGAACAAGCGTTTCCTGAAAGGGCAGAAATGATGAAAAGCCCGGGCCTTAAAATCTATACCATCGCCTATCTGGTTTTCCTTTACGCCCCCATCGCACTGCTGCCGATCTTTGCCTTCAACGACAGCCGGGTGATCGCCTTTCCGCTGGCCGGTTTCACCACGAACTGGTTTGTCGAGATGTGGAACGATCAGCAGTTGTGGATCGCCTTCAAGAATTCGATGACCATTGCGGTGTCATCGGCGCTGTTTGCCACGCTGTTCGGCATCTTTGCCGCCCGCGCCTCGACCCGCTACAATTTTCCCGGCAAGCCGGGCATCATCGGCCTGATCATGCTGCCGCTGGTGCTGCCGGAAATGATTGTGTCGATGGCGCTTCTGGTGATCCTGATCGGGATCGGGGTTCCGCTGTCGATCTTTACCATCATTCTGGGCCATGTGCTGATCTGTACCCCCTATGCGGTGGCGATCCTCTCTTCGGCGTTTTCGTCGCTGGACCGATCGCTGGAAGAGGCGGCCTATGATCTGGGCGAAACCCGGGCCAGCACCTTCCGGCTGATCATCCTGCCGCTGGTGATGCCGGGCATCATCTCTTCGCTGCTGATCAGCTTCACCATCAGCCTGGATGAATTCATCATCGCCTATTTCCTGGGGGGCAATCAGACCGTGCTCTCTGTCTATATCTTCGGGCAGTTCCGCTTCCCGCAGAAGGTGCCCGCAATCATGGCGCTTGGCTTTGTGCTGGTGTGCATCTCTATCCTTCTTCTGACCATCGCTGAATATTTCCGCCGCCGCGGCATTGCGAAAACCGGCGGCAAGGATACCGGAGGCTTCCTGTGACGACGACCCAACGCCCCACGATGATCGAATTCCGGGATGTCCATAAATATTATGGCGATTACCACGCGTTGCGCGGCATCAATGCGACAATCCGGGCGGGAGAGTTCTTTTCGCTGCTGGGGCCGTCGGGCTGTGGCAAGACCACGCTTCTACGCACCATCGCCGGGTTCGAGGATATCTCTTNNGCCAACAAGCGCCCGACCAATATGGTGTTCCAGTCCTACGCGATCTTCCCGCATCTGACGGTGGAAGAGAATGTGGGCTTCGGCCTGCGCCGCGATCCGCGTTCGGCGGCTGAAAAGGCCATGGCTGTTGGCGAAGCGCTGGAGATGGTGGGGCTGAAAGGCTATGGCAAGCGGGCGGCCCATGCGCTTTCGGGTGGGCAGCGGCAGCGCGTGGCGCT
>DOMY01000057.1:7564-7759 GCA_003509785.1 Gemmobacter sp. | reverse complement strand
AAGCAGATCGGCATGGGCTATGTCGCCCCCGAACTGGCCGAGGTGGGCACCAAGCTGAAGGTGAAGATGCTGCTGCAGGAATGGGATGCCGAGGTGGTGGAAGACAGCCCCTTCGACCCGAAGAACGAGCGGATCCGCATCAACGGCTGAACGCCACATCGGTCGTGACAAGGGCCGCCCTTCGGGGCGGCCTTT
>DOMY01000057.1:0-7514 GCA_003509785.1 Gemmobacter sp. | reverse complement strand
CCTCGCCCGCAATGCCGGGGATCAGGCCGGTGGAGGTATATTGCCAGAAAGCCCAGTGCTGGCCGGGATAGCGGTCTGACGGGTGGGCGGCGACCGAGCGCAGCCAGAAATCGGTGCCCTGCAACTGCCACATCTGGTTTTCTTCGTAGAAATCCACCGTCGTATACAGGATCGGCGCCGTGCCATAATGCCGGGTGAACAGCCGGATCAGAACCTCGGCATCGCGGCGGATTTCGGCGGCGGGGCGGCGGATGGTGCTATNNGGCGGGGCGGCGGATGGTGCAGGTGGGGCTGAACGGCGTCCATTCCATGTCGATCACCGGCGGCAGATCGCCGGTGCGGCGCGGCACATGGGAAAAGAACCAGGCCGCCTGCTCTTCCGGGGCGCGGCAGTGGTAGAAGAAGTGATAGGCCCCGCGCCGCACCCCGGCGCGGGCGGCCCCACGCCAGTGGCTTTGGAACATCGGATCCACCAGATCGCCGCCTTCGGTGGCCTTGATGAAGGCGAAATTCACGCCATTGGCCCGGGCTGTGGGCCAATCCACCGAGGTCTGATATTTGGCAATATCAATGCCATGCACCGAATGGCGGCGCACGGCGGGGCCAAGTTCGGGATGCGGATCGGCATCGTTGAAATTGGGCGCCGTCACCGTCCCGGCCGCCACGGGCGCCGCCGGGATTTCAGACCGGGGGCCATCAGACCGGGGGCCAGCGCCACAGCCGACAAGCAGGGCAAGCGCCATGGCGAGTGCGGCGGGCAGGGCAAGGGGGGACAGCGGGCGCATCGGAACCTCGGCAGCTTGGGCGGTTGGCCCATGCTTGCCTCAGGCGGCGCGGCTTGTCACGCGGCTTTGGCTGCCGCCAGTTCATCCCAGCAGGCCAGCGCATGGGCGGCATACATCACGGCAGGCCCGCCGCCCATCTGCACCGCCATGGCCAGCACATCACCCAGTTCCGCCCGTGTGGCGCCCACCTTCATCAGCGCCTCGACGTGGAAGCTGATGCAGGGTTCGCAGCGCTGCGACACGGCGATCCCCAGCGCCACATATTCCTTTTCCTTTACCCCCAGCGGGCCATTGTCCTTGGCGGCCTTGGACAGCTGCGCAAAACCCTGCATCGCTTCGGGGATCAGCTTGTTCATCACGCGCAATTCTTGGCGCATCGTGTCGATCTTTGCACTGTAGGTCATGCCATGCTCCTGTTCTGCGGCTGTTTCTGGCAGATCGGGGCGGGGGTGGCCTTGATGTATATCAAAGATGGAATATGACGAGCCCGAGGTTGTTGGCCGGCATGTCGTGCGGGGTGGCCTGCAGGCCTGCGGTGGCCAGCTGTGCCTGAACCCAGGCCAGATCCTTGTAGCCGATGGCCGGGTTCTGCGCCCGCAGCGCGGCGTGAAAGGCGGCATCGCCTTCGGAGGTGGCGCGGCCGTCGCGCAGGAACGGGCCATAGACCAGCGCGCGCCCGGCGGGCGCCAATGCGGTGGCGATGCCCTGCAGAACGGCGCAGGCGGCCTTTTCCGGAATCAGATGCAGCAGGTTGACGACCAGCAGCGCATCCCATTGCCCCAGATCCGCGGCCCAGCCCGGCTGGCCTGCATCCAGCAGCCGGGCCGGGGCGATGCGGGGCTGCCCCTCGGCCCAGGCGGTGATGGAGCCGAATGTATCGGGGTTTACATCGGTCGGCTGCCAGTGCCAGCCCGGCAGGGCATCGGCAAAGCTGCGGGCGTGCTGGCCGGTGCCGGAGGCCAGCTCCAGCATCCGGCCTGCGGGGGGCAGGATCTGCTGCAGCAGCGCCAGGATCGGTGCGGCATTGCGCGCGGCAGAGGGCGCATGGCGACGGCCGGAGGCATCGGTGGGGGCGCCGCTGTCGGGCAGGCGCAGGCTCATGCGAAGCGCCCCGGGGCCAGCGCGGCGATCAGGCCGGGCGACAGATCGGACGGGCGGGCGCCCAGCAGATCGGCCACCAGCCGCGCCGCGGCGAAAGAGGTCTGAAAGCCGTATCCGCCCTGCCCTGCCAGCCAGAAGAATGCGGGATCAGACGGATCTGCCCCGATGACCGGCACACGATCCGGCGCGAAAGTGCGCAGCCCGGCCCAATTGGCGATCAGCCGCGTGACCGGGGTGGTGACCATTTCCTCGTACCGGGCCAGACCTTCGGCCAGAACCATGTCATCGGCCCAGGCATCATGCGGCGTTGTGGCATGTTCTTCGGCGGGCGATACGATCAGCGCCCCGGCATCGGGTTTGGCATACCAGCTTTCACCGGCGCCAAAGATCATCGGCCAGCGGCTGACATCCTGCCCGCCCGGCGCCGGGATCCGCGCCATGGAGCGGCGCAGCGGCGTCAGGCCCAGCGGGGCGATGCCTGCCAGGGTGGCGATGTCATCAGCCCAGGCCCCGGCAGCATTGACCAGGATGCGACCTTCGCAGGGTCCGGCCGCGGTTTCGGCCCGCCAGCCCCCGGCGATGCGCGCCAGCGCGCCGACCCGCGCGCCGGTCTGCACCACGCCGCCCTGCGCCCGCAGATTGCGGATATGCGACTGGATCAGCAGATCGGTGTCGATATCCCAGGCGTGATCGGCCATGGCGGCCAGCCCCACCGCGGCCGGGTTCAGGATGGGCACCCGCGCCTGCGCTTCGGCCACGGTGACAGGCTCCAGCGCGAAACCGGCGACATCGCGGTCAAAGGCCGCGCGCTGATCGGCCTGCGCCACGATCATCAGCCCGCGGTCGGACAGCAGGCCCGGNNGGCGCGGAAGGCGGGGCCAGAGGCCAGCGACAGTTCCACCACCGGAGCCAGACCATAGCGGGGTTCATAAAGCGCGGCAGACCGGCCCGAAGCGTGATGGGCCACGGCCGCTTCGGCCTCCAGCACCAGAACGGAGCCAAGCGCGGCCAGTTCGGCCGCCGCGGAAAGACCGGCGATGCCGCCGCCGATGATGAGGAAATCATATGTCATGCACGGCAGCCTATCCGATTGCCCTGCAAAGAAAAGGGGGGCGGCAGCAGCCACCGCTGCGGGCAAAGTTCGGGCCCGGAATGGAACAGGCCCGCCACGGGGGCGGGCCTGCAGGGAAGATCAGGCGCGGCCGATCACTTCGGGATGTCGCCGGTGATGCCTTCGACGTAGAAGCCCATGCCCAGCAGATCGCCATCGGGCGCGGTGGCACCTTCGGCCAGCCAGACCGAGCCGTCCTGCTTGTTGATCGGGCCGGTGAAGGGGTGATAGGTGCCCGCCGCAATCGCATCGCGCATGGCTTCGGCCTCGGCCTTCACATCCGCCGGAACGGCATCGGTGATTTCGCCCAGCTCCACTTCGCCCGAGGCGATGCCTTCCCAGCTGTCGATCGATTCCCAGGTGCCATCCATCACCTGACCCACGCGCTTCACATAGTAAGGCGCCCAGTTGTCGATGATCGAGGTGACACGCGGGCTGGGCTTGTATTCAGCCATGTCAGACGCCTGACCAAAGCCGATCACCTTGCCGCCGGTCTTGGCAGCCTCGGCCAGCGGTGCGGTCGAATCGGTATGGCTGGCGATCACATCGACGCCCTGTTCGATCATCGCCTTGGCGGCATCGGCCTCTTTCGCCGGATCGAACCAGGTCATCGCCCAGACCACGGTCAGTTCGACAGCCGGGTTCACCTTCTTGGCGTGCAGGTAATAGGCGTTGATGCCCATGATCACTTCGGGGATCGGGAACGAGCCGATATAGCCGATCTTGTTGGTCTTGGTCATCTTGCCCGCGATATGGCCCTGAATCGCGCGGCCCTCATAGAAGCGGGCGTTGTAGATCGAGACATTGGGCGCTTCGCGCTTGAAGCCGGTGGCGTGTTCGAACTTCACATTCGGGAATTTCTTGGCCACCGCATTGGTGGCATCCATATAGCCGAACGAGGTGGTGAAGATGATGTCGCAGCCCGAAAGCGCCATCTGCGTCAGCACGCGCTCTGCATCGGCACCTTCCGGCACGCTTTCCTGATAGGCGGTTTCCACCTTGTCGCCATAGGCCTCCTGCACGGCCAGCAGGCCCTGATGGTGCTGGTACGACCAGCCCAGATCGCCGATCGGGCCGACATAGACAAAGCAGGCCTTCGTCTTGTCCTGCGCGGCGGCGGCACCGCCGAAGGCCAGACCAAGGCCAAGCGCCGCGGTGGCAAGAAGATGTCTGCGTTTCATAAGGGTCTCTCCCTGAAGGGGCCATTCATGCGGCCCGCGTTGATATCTGCCGCGCCCTCAGCGCGCGGCATGGAAGTTCTGGCCAAGGCTTGCCGGCGCACTGAGCGCCGCCCGGCCACGGCCCGAGGACATGATGACCAGCACGAGGATAGTTATCAGATAGGGAGACATCGACAAGTATTCGACAGGGATCCGCGAACCAGCTGCCTGCAAATTAAGCTGAAGCACGGTAATTCCGCCGAAAAGCCAGGCACCCAGCAGGGCGCGCCAGGGTTTCCAGCTGGCAAAGACCACGATGGCCAGCGCGATCCAGCCCGCCCCGGCCGTGATGCCATCGGTCCATTGCGGCACCCGCACCAGGCTGACATAGGCGCCGCCCAGCCCCGCCATGGCACCGCCGAACAGGATGGCCAGCACGCGGATGCGCCGTACCTTGTAGCCTAGGGCATGGGCGGCGTCATGGCTTTCGCCCACCGCCCGCAGCACCAGGCCTGCGCGGGTAAAGCTCAGCACCGCCCAGACGCCCGCCACCGCCAGAACCGACAGATACACCAGCGGGTCATGCGAAAACAGCACCGTGCCGATGAACGGAATATCGGCCAGCGGGCCGAATGGCACATCCGGCGTCAGCGGTGGCTTGATGCCGAACAACCCCTGCCCCAGCAGCGATGACAGCCCCAGCCCGAACAGCGTCAGCGCCAGGCCCGAAGCCACCTGATTGGCCTGCATCACCTGGGTCAGCACGGCAAACAACAGGCTCAGCACCGCGCCGCCCAGAGCGCCCCCCGCAAAGCCCAGGGCCGGGCTGCCGGTCTGCACGGCGGTGATGAAACCCGTCACCGCCCCCATGATCATCATCCCCTCGACGCCCAGGTTCAGGACACCGGCCTTTTCCACCACCAGCTCGCCCACTGCGGCGAACAGGATCGGCACCGAAGCCACCATCAGCGAGGCAATCAACAGACCCGGGTCAATTCCACCAAACATCAGCGCGCCTCCTTGAAGACCGGGCGCACCCGGTAGTTGGTCAGCAGATCACAGGCCAGCAGGAAGAACAGCAACATCCCCTGAAAGGCCTGAATGGCGGCAGAGGGCAGGCCCAGATTGGTCGCCGCCATTTCGCCCCCGATATAGGTCAGTGCCATCAGCAGCCCCGCCAGCAGGATGCCCACCGGGTTCAGCCGACCCAGAAAGGCCACGATGATGGCGGTGAACCCGTATCCCACGTTGAAATCGATGCTGATCTGGCCCGCAGGCCCCGTCACCTCGAACAGCCCGGCCAGACCGGCCAGCGCCCCAGCAATCCCCATGCAGAGCACAGTGAGCTTCTGCGGGCTGACCCCGGCAAAGCGCGCGGCCCGGGGCGCCTGCCCCGACAGCTTGATCTGAAAGCCCAGAATGTGGCGCTGCAACAGCACATAAGCCGCCACCACCGCGGCCAGCGCCGCCACCCCACCCCAATGCAGGCCCGATCCGGCAATCAGTTCCGGATTGGCCGCCGCCGGATAGCCCGAAAAGTTGCGGCTGCCCGGAAAGCCCGCGCCCTCCGGATTGCGCAGGAAGCCGGTGGAGGCCATGGCCAGCACCGTCTGCGCCACATAGACCAGCATCAGCGACACCAGAATTTCATTGGTATTGAACCGCGTCTTCAGGATCGCCGGAATCATCGCCCAGGCCCAGCCGCCCAGCGCACCCGCAATCACCATGGCCGGAAAGATCAGGCGGCTTTCGGTCGGATAGGCGGCAAGCCCCACGGCGGCACCGCAGATCGCGCCCATGATATACTGGCCCTCGGCGCCGATGTTCCAGATCCCGGCGCGAAAGCCCAGGCTCAGCCCGATGGCGATCAGGACCAGCGGCCCCGCCTTCACCAGCAATTGCCCGCGCAGATACCAGGCAAATTCGCCGAACAGCGGATCCCAGAAGATGGTCCGTATCGCCTCGAACGGGTTCTTGCCCAGAATGGCAAACATCAGCCCGCCCGCCACCATGGTCAGGGCCACGGCCAGAACCGGGGTCGCCCGGCTCCAGAACACCGAAGGCGAGGGCCGTTTTTCAAGTTTCAGCACGATCCACCCCATATTCCGCCGCTCTGCGCGCCTGCTNNAATTTTCTTGCAAGAAAATTGCGTCTCACCCGGCATGATGCGCCACCTCCATGCCATGGGCGCCGCCCATCATCAGGCCGATCTCGTCGATGGTCAGCCCTTCCACCGGGCGCGGCTTCGTCAGCCGGCCGGTGTTCAGCGCGGCAAAGGTATCGGCAATCTCCAGCAGCTCGTCCAGATCCTGGCTGATGACCACCACCGCCGCCCCCGCCGCCGCGCGATCCAGGATCGCCTGCCGAA
The DNA here is from genome assembly GCA_003509785.1 of Gemmobacter sp. GTDB lineage: Bacteria > Pseudomonadota > Alphaproteobacteria > Rhodobacterales > Rhodobacteraceae > Gemmobacter. Next base: position 989 of record DOMY01000057.1, on the reverse strand, counting down.
TCGCCGCCGCCGCCGCCGCATCNNAATTTCTGCAGGTTGCCGCCCGAAAGCGCCCGCGCCGCCACATGGGTGCCCGGCGTGCGCACATCGAAATCCTTCACGATCGCCGCGGCAAATTCTTCGGTCTTCTTCCAGTCGATGAAGCCGCCGGACACCAGCCCCTGCCGCACGGCGCCCGACAGCAGCGCGTTTTCCACCAGGCTCATATCCGGGGCCGCCGCATGGCCCAGCCGTTCCTCGGGTGCGGCCACCAGCCCGGCGCGGCGCCGTTCCACCGGCCCCAGATCGCCCACCGGCGCGCCATTGATGCGCACCTTGTCGGCCGCGCTGCGCAATTCGCCCGAAAGCGCCAGCAGCAATTCGTCCTGCCCGTTGCCCGCCACCCCGGCGATGCCCAGCACCTCGCCCCTGGCCACGGTAAAGCCCACGCCCTTCAGGCTGGTGCCGAAGGGAATGGGCGATTCCACCGACAGATCCGATACGCCCAGCGCCACCGGCCCCTTTTCGCCCCGGTGCCGTTCCGGCGGCGTCAGCGTGGCACCCACCATCAGCTCGGCCATCTCGCGCGCCGTGCGGTCGCGCGGGGTGCAGGTTGCCACCACCTTGCCGCGTCGCAGGATCGTCGCCTCGTCGCAGAGCGCGCGGATCTCTTCCAGCTTGTGCGAGATATACAGGATGGATGTGCCCTCGGCCTTCAGCTGGCGCAGGGTCTTGAACAGGATCTCCACCTCCTGCGGGGTCAGAACCGAGGTGGGCTCATCCATGATGAGCAGCTTGGGCGATTGCAGCAGGCAGCGGATGATCTCCACCCGCTGACGCTCGCCCGCCGACAGATCGCCCACCATGCGCGAGGGGTCCAGCGGCAGGCCATATTCTTCGGATACCGCGCGGATGCGGGCGGAAAGTTCGCGCATCTTCGGCGGGTTTTCCATGCCCAGGGCCACGTTTTCAGCCACGCTCAGCGCCTCGAACAGGCTGAAATGCTGGAA
>DOMY01000086.1 GCA_003509785.1 Gemmobacter sp. | reverse complement strand
GTCTGTCACCCTGCAGGAATTCATCAGCGAACCGCAGTTCGGCGGCTGGGTCACGGTCGAGGTCTGGCAGACGATCACCCAGCGCGAGGCCCTGTCGCGCGAGCTGGTGACGCAATCGGTGCTGCTGCTGGCCTCGCTGATCCTGACCGCCGCGCTGATCCTGTGGTTCGGCATCCAGCTGGGCCTGAAGCCGCTGCTGGATCTGCGCGACGCGATCGGCGCCCGCAGCCCCGATGACCTGCGCCCGATCCGCCGCTGGGTGCCGCCCGAACTGCGCCCGCTGGTCAATACCAGCAATTCGCTGTTTCAGCGGCTGTCGCAGGCCTTCGCGCTGCGCGATGCCTTCATTTCGGATGCCGCGCATCAGATGCGCAACCCGGTCGCCGCGATCCAGAGCCAGGCCGAGGCCGCGATGACCGCCCCCGACGAGCCGGAGCTGCGCGCCCGCGTCGCCCGGCTGACCGAAACCGCCCGCGCGACCAGCCGCCTGACCTCGCAGCTGCTGTCGCTGGAACGGGTGAAGGGCCGCAGCCTGAAAGAGCTGTTCCAGACCACCGATCTGGCGCATCTGCTGCGCCGCCGCATCCTGCCCTTTGCCGAACATCAGCTGCGGCGCGGGGTGGATGTCAGCTTTGCCATCGAGGGCGAAGAACGCCCGGTGACCTGCGATCCGGTGCTGATCGAAGAGATGCTGGCCAACCTTCTGGACAATGCCGCCCGCTATGGCCTGCGCCCGGGCGGCAGGCTGGAGGTGCTGTTGCAGTTCCACCCCGATACGGTGCTGCTGCGGGTCTGGGATGACGGGCCGGGCATTGATCCGGCGCAGACAGAGCGGATCTTTGACCGCTTCTTCCGCATCGACACCGAACAGTCGCCCGGCTGCGGGCTGGGGCTGGCCATTGTGCAGGATGTGGCGCGCCAGCATGATGGCGCCGCGCGCTGCATCGCGGGCCCCGGCTGCACCATCGAGGTGCAGCTGGCGGTGTAGGGCCCTGCCGCTAATCCGCCGGGGCCACCAGACGCGGCAGCCTTTGGTCGAATCCGCGCCGGATGCAATCGGCCAGGGCCGCCGGAAAGTCTGCAGGCATGTCGGCCAGGGCGCGGGCAAAGGCCGTTGCGGCATCGGCCCGGATCTCGTCGAAGATCCGCAGGATCTGGGCGCGCGAAAATCCGGCGGCCAGGCCGGTTTCCATGAAATGCCGCCCCTGAAGATCGGACACCTTGTAATGGCGGCTTTTGCCCGCCCGCATGGCAAGTTTCATGTCCTTGATCTGCAGCTGCCCGGCCTCCAGCGTGGGCTGTACCGTCAGCACGTCATACAGCGGCGTCAGGGTGAACCGCCCGCCCGGCATCAGCGCGATGCTGAAGTTCTTGGCATGGCCGTCGGTCGCCCCGATCAGCCAGAACAGGATATTGGCCTTCAGGAAATTGGCCCGGTCGCGCTGCGGCTGGTCGCTGCCCTGCAGCAGGGCGCAGATGTCCACGATGCCGGGGCCGCCCTCGTTCTGGTATTTGCGGGTCGGCGGCACCGACAGCGCCTGACAGCAATCCTCTTGCGGCAGGCGGATCAGGCGGCCATCCCGGCTGCGCAGCCGGTCGAACCGTTCCACCACCAGAGCCTTCGTGCCGGCAAAGCTGGCAATCCGGCTGTGGGCGGCGGGCAGGCCGAAGCCCGCCATCAGGCGCAGGCAGAAATGTTCATTCTCGACACTGTCGGTCAGATCCATGCCATTCGGCAGCGTGCCGATCGCGGGTTTCAGGATATGGGTCGTGGGGGTTGTGCCGGTCGGTTCGATCCAGCGGCCCTCGTGAAACAGCAGCGCGGTCTTTTCCTGCGCCCCGGCCACCGAGATGCGGAAATCCCGCTCGCGCCGGATGCCAAGCGGGGTGCGGCCCAGATCCTTCAGCATGGCGGCAATCTCTGCCTCGTCCAGCGGCTCGCCCNNCAGCGCGGTGCCTGCCTCGGGCACTTCGCCTTCGGGCAGGAACTGCAGGGCGCCCACGCAGTCGCGCCCGATCCGCGCCAGCAGGCTGTGGGCATCCAGCCCCTCGGCGCCCACCCGCTCGGCCAGACGGCGGCGGATGTCGGCGCTGTCGGGCAGCAGGTTGTCGAAGACCGCGATCACGGGGGCGCCTGCATAGCGTTCGGGCCGCAGCGGCAGCGACCGCGACACCGGCAGCGTATTGTCCCAGTTCAGCCAGTCTGCCGCATAGGCAAAGGCAAAGCCGCCATCCGGATCGCGGAAGAACTGCCCCACCTTGCGCCGGTTCATGTAGACATCCAGGGGCGCATAGCTGCGCCTGCGCCCCATCAGAAGATATCCTCGATATCGGCGGGCGTCATCTTGCTGCGCGGGACGATGCGGATTTCAAGATCCAGCGCTGCCAGCAGATCAAAGATCGTGTCCAGCTTGGCCCCGCTGGCGCTGGTTTCGATGTTCGAAACCGTGCGCTGCCACAGCCCCGCCCGATCGGCGAGCTGTTCCTGCGTCAGGTTCTGCGCCTTGCGCGCGCGGCGCAGAACGGCGCCAAGATCCTTGGTGGTGCGGGCGAACTGATCCATCCGGGCGATCCTTTCCCGCGCAGCATGTTCCGCAGATCATATCCTGTCAATATGCCTTGCGGATCATAAACCTGCCGTATCACCCAAAGATCATAAAGCCCGGCCATGATCCCCCGATCATGGCGCCGGTCTCTGCGCCGCCGTCACTCCGGCCGGGCGGCAAGGATCGCATCGAACCTCTGCCGCGCCCGCGGTGGCAGATCGGGCGGAAACACCGGCGCGGGG
>DOMY01000253.1 GCA_003509785.1 Gemmobacter sp. | reverse complement strand
AATACAGATCCCCCATGCCCATCAGGCGGTTGTGGGTGGCCATGCGGGCATGATACCCGCCCCCGGCCAGCGGCAGGCCAAGCGCCTGTTCGGCATGGGCCACGCCTTCGTCCAGCGTGGTGGCGGCCAGTGCGATATGATCAAGGATCAGCATCAGGGGCGCAGCATGATCTTGGGGGTGGCTTTCAGCGCCAGCACCAGCGCGTTGAACCGGGCCTGCGCCACTTCGCCCATCAGGCCAACGCCGCGTTCCGTCAGGCGCAGTTCCAGCACCTTCTTGCGGGGCGCCCAGTGCAGGCTGCCCGCCTCTTCGGGGTGATCGACCGAGAACATGGCGGCAAAGCGCATGGCCTTGCCCAGAACCTCGGCCTCGGCCATTTCGTCTTCGGTCAGCAGGCGGAACAGCGGTTCCATCCGGCTGCCTGCGCGGCTGTTCTTGTAGCGGTGCAGCAGCGCCAGACCCAGGAACACCCGGCCCGGATGATCCAGCCCGCCCAGGTTCGCGCGGGTGGCATTGTCGAAACAGGCCTCGGCCCGGTAATCGGGATGGGTGCGCCAGGTGGTATCATGCAGCAGGCAGGCGGCCTTGATCAGCCGGGTCCGTTCGGGCGGGGCATCCTTGAAGATGGGCGAGATGAAATCGTAAAGTTTCTTGCCAAAGCCGGGGATGCGCGACTGGGTCGCTTCGGCGGCACGGCAGGCCTCGATCAGCGGATCGCGGGCGCGCAGCTTTTCGGGCATCTGTTCATACAGCATGCCTTCGCGGATGCCGTAGGAGGAAATGTCGATTTCTGACGGTTTGAAGATGGTGACGAGTTCGCGCAGCACCTCGGAGGCCAGCGGCACAAGTTCCATCCGTTCGGCGCCGGTGCCGGTGCGGGCGCGCAGCATCGTCAGATCATTGGCGGCGATCCAGTCCAGCGTGTCGATCACCGATTGCGGGGTCATGCGGTATTCGTGCAGCACGGTCAGCGGATAGTTGCGCCGTTCCATATCCAGACGGGCGATCACCCGCCAGCTGCCGCCCACCAGATAGATGCGTTCGCCCTTGCTGTCGAATTCGCCCTGCATCTGGCGCAGGATCTTCACGATATGATCGCGCCGCTTTTTCGGCCCGCCCTCGACCTGTTGCAGGCGGAAGGGGCCGAGCGGCGAGGTCATGCGCTTGCCGACCTTGCCATGGCCGATGCGCGCCAGCTCCATCGAGTTGCCGCCGATGTCGCAGACGATGCCGCGGGCCTCAGGCCAGCCCAGCAGAACGCCCTGTGCGGAAAGCCGGGCTTCTTCGTCGCCGTCGATCACATGGATGTGCAGGCCGGTTTCGCGCAGCACCTGTTCCTGAAAGGCGGGGCCGTTTTCCGCCTCGCGCACGGCGGCAGTGGCCACGACGGTGAAGGGCGAGATATCCATGCCTTCGGCCAGCAGGGCAAAGCGTTTCAGCGCGGCCAGCGCACGCACCGCGCCTTCGGGGTTCAGGCGACCGGTTTCGGCCAGCCCCTTGCCCAGACCGGCCATCACCTTTTCATTGTAGAAATAGGCAGGCGAGCGGGCGGCGCCATCAAAGACCACCATCCGTACCGAGTTTGATCCGACATCGACCACCCCCACCCGGCTGAGCGCGCGGGCAGAGGGATCATCGAACAGCGGGCGGCCGAACAGGTTATCGCCCGTTGCGGCGGCTGCTTGGTCGGCGGGATCGGTCATCGGTTGTCCTTCCAGTGGGTCGGTGGCGCCTGTGCCGCGGAGGGCGGCAGCATCGTGTCAGCCGGCCGGGGTATCATCGCGCAGCCGGGCGAGCCGGGGCACATCCTTGGCCCCGGCAGTGCCGCGGCCCGAAAGCGAGGGGTTATCCATGAAGAAGCGGTGGCAGTTGAACAATTCGCCATCGCGCCCGGGTTCCAGATCGCGGCTGTAATGGCCGTCGCCATGCAGCAGCCAGCTTTGCGCCTCGTCCGCGAGATTGGCGGCCATGATCTGGCCCATGATCTGATTCTTGACCGTGGGGTTCAGCGCCTCGACCAGGGTTTCGACCCGGCGGGTCAGGTTGCGGCCCATCCAGTCTGCCGAAGAGAAGAAGACGCGCGCCTGTTTCGACGGCAGCCCGCCCCCATTGCCAAAGCAGACAATGCGGCTGTGTTCCAGAAAGCGCCCGACGACGGATTTGACGCGGATGTTTTCGGACAGGCCGACAACGCCGGGGCGCAGGCCGCAGATGCCGCGGATCACGCAGTTGATTTTGACCCCGGCCTGACTGGCGGCATAGAGCGCGTCGATCACTTCGGGTTCCACCAGGCTGTTGACCTTCAGCCAGATTTCCGCCGGGCGGCCTGCGCGGGCGTGATCGGCCTCGGCCCGGATCAGCTCCAGCAGGCGGGGTTTCAGCGTGGTGGGGGCTATGGCGAGGTTTTCCAGCCCCTGCGGCTGCACATAGCCCGACAGGTAGTTGAATACCTTGGTGGCATCACGGCCCAGGGCCGGATCGCAGGTGAAAAAGCTGAGGTCGGTATAGATGCGCGCGGTGATCGGGTGATAGTTGCCGGTGCCGTAATGGGTATAGGTCACCAGCTGATCGCCCTCGCGCCGCACCACGGTGCTGATTTTCGCATGGGTTTTCAGGTGCATGAAGCCATAGACGACATGCGCGCCTGCGCGTTCCAGCCGGCGCGACTGGCGGATGTTGGCCGCCTCGTCAAAGCGGGCTTTCAGTTCGACCAGTGCGGTGACGGATTTGCCGGCCTCTGCCGCTTCGCAAAGGGCAGAGACGATCGGGCTATCCCAGCTGGTGCGGTAGAGCGTCTGCTTGATGGCCACCACATGCGGATCGCGCGCCGCCTGTTCCAGAAAGCGGATCACCAGATCGAAGGTTTCATAGGGGTGGTGCAGCAGCATGTCCTTCTGCCGGATGGCCGAGAACATGTCGCCGTCGTGATCCTGCAGCCGTTCCGGCACGCGGGGCACGAAGGTGGGCCACAGCAGATCGGGGCGGGACGATAGCACCAGTTCCTTCAGATCGGCCACGCCGATCAGGCCGCGCACCTCCATCACCTCGTCGGGGCTGACGTGCAGTTCCTCCATCACCAGGGCGCGCAGTTCGGGGGGCGCGCCTGCGGTGATCTTCATGCGGATCACCTCGCCGCGGCGGCGGCGTTTCAGCGCGGTTTCGAATTCGCGCACCAGATCTTCGGCCTCGTCCTCCACCTCCAGATCGCTGTCGCGCAGCACGCGGAAGGCGCAATGGCCGCGGTTCACATAGCCGGGGAACAGCATGTCGAGATGCAGCAGCAGCAGCTCTTCCAGCGGTAGCACCCGCGATTCGCCGGGCTTGCCGGGCAGGGTGACGAAGCGTTTGACCTGCTGGGGGATCGGCAGCAGCGCCTGGAGCGGCCGGTGATCGGTTTCCCGCTCCAGCTCCAGCGCGAGGCAGAAGCCGGTATTGGGGATGAAGGGGAAGGGATGGGCCGGATCTATGGCCAAGGGTGACAGAACCGGAAAGACCTGATGCAGGAAATGGGTTTCCAGATGTTTCAGATCGCGCGCCGTCAGCTTGGACCGGGTCAGGATCTCGATCCCCTGCGCCTCCATCTCGCGGCGGAGTTTCTTGTAGGTGATCTGCTGCATCTTCATCAGGCGCCGCGCTTCATCATTGATAAGCTGCAGCTGTTCGGCCGGGCTGCGGCCGTCTTCTGACGGGGTGGTATTGCCCGAGCGCATCAGCGCCCGCAGGCCCGCCACGCGGACGGTGTAGAATTCATCCAGATTGGTGGCCGAGATCGACAGGAAACGCAGCCGTTCCAGCAGCGGCACGGCCGGATTGGCGGCCTCTTCCAGCACGCGCCAGTTGAAGGCGAGCCAGCTGAGTTCGCGGTTGAAGAACCGGCCGGGGCCGGTGGTTTCGGCCTCTGGCAGGGAAACCGGGGCGGGGAAAGGTGCGCGGAGAAAATCGGCCTGTTTCATCTTCTTGCTTTTGTTCGGGCTTCGTTGCGTCTGCGTCTTAGTATCGGCTGCGCGTCAGAGGCTGTCCAGCGGTTCGGTGGCATCAAATGTGCCCAGCAGCTCGGCGGCAAGCTGGCGGGTGACGGGGCCGCCACGGGCCAGCGCCAGCGCATCCAGCCGCGCCACCAGATCGCGGGCGGCGGCCACGCTGCGATCCATCCGCGCCACCAGATAGGGGATCAGCGCGGGGGCAACCGTCAGCTGGCGGTCGGCAAAGAGTTTCAGCAGCACGGCAGACAGCAGCATGTCATCCGGCGCCTCGATCCGGGTGATGGCGGTGCCCTGCATCCGGCTGAGCAGATCGGGCAGGGCCAGCCCCCAGTCGCGCGGGGGGCGGGTGGCGGTCAGCAGGAACGGCAGGNNTCCACGGCCGACAGGCTGCGTGCCGCGATATCGGCCTGCCCCAGCGAGCCTCCCGCCATGATCTGGGCACCACTGCGTGCTGCCCAGACATGGGCGAGATGGGTCTTGCCCGCGCCGGCAGGCCCGATCAGCAGCATCTTGCGCAGCGGCCAGGCCGCATCCGCCTCCAGCGTGGCAAGGGCCAGCGCATTGGCGGGCGAGAGGAAGAAATCTTCACGCCGGAGCGAGGCACGGGCCGGCAGGTCGAACGCAAGCTGTGCCGTCACGCAGCATCCTCGTCGCGCGGGTCGGTGAGCGGGGGGGGGACGGCAAGGCCGGTGTAAAGGCGGCTGGTCTTGTATTGTTCGATGGCAAAGCGGGCCAGAACCCCCAGGGCCGCCGCCACCGGAACCGCGACCAGCATCCCGACAAAGCCGAACAACGTGCCGAAGGCCGACAGGGCGAACAGCAGCCAGACCGGGTGCAGCCCCACCGAATTGCCCACCAGTTTCGGGGTGATGACATTGCCTTCGAGAAACTGGCCCAGGGCAAAGATCGCGGCGACAATGCCGATCGACAGCCAGTCGCCCCAGAACTGGAACAGGGCCAGCCCGATGGCCAGCGCGCCGCCGATGATGGCGCCGACATAGGGAATGAAGGTGATGGCCCCGGCAATGGCGCCCACGATCAGCCCGTAGTTCAGGCCCGCAATCATCAGCGACACCGCATAGAAGGTGCCCAGCACCAGACAGACCGACAGCTGGCCGCGCACGAAGGCGGCCAGAACCTTGTCGATTTCGCGGCCCAGATGGCGGATCACCGGGGCATGGTCGCGCGGCAGGATCTCGTCGATCCGCGCCACCATCCTGTCCCAGTCCAGCAGCATGTAGAAGGCCACGACCGGCACCACGACGATGAACAGCAGGGCGCCGATCACCCCCATGGCAGAGCCGATCAGCGAATTCACCAGCTCGCCACCTTTGGACTGGATGGTTTTGCCGATGTCATCCAGCGTCTGCCGCATGGTGGAGGTTTCGTCCTGCAGATCGGGGAAGCGTTCCAGAAGGAAGGTCTGCAACTGCTTGAACATCTGCGGCGCGGTATCCATCAGCTCTGTCAGCTGTTTGACGAGCGTGGGCAGCACTGCCAGAATCACNNGGCCCAGCCGTTCCAGCCGGTCTGCCACAGGATCGAGGAAATAGGCGATGGCACCGCCGACAATGAAGGGCAGGATCACATTGCCCAGAAACCACAGCAGCGCGATGAAGATCAGCGCCGCGATGCCCCAGTATTTCGCCTGATCCCGAACGGGAAGTGCCATGCGATATCCTTCCTTTGTCCCTGTGAGAGATTGCCTATCGGGGGCAGGGTTGCAAGGGGGAGGGCGGCGGTCGGGGGTGCTTTGCGCGGGCGGTGGGTCTGTTGCATCGCAGAAGGCGCCGCGTGCCGGAGGGTGACGTAAGGGAGGATCAGTTTCTGCTGTCCATGTCCTTAAACAGTGATTTCACTACCACAAAAGCAAGGCCGATGATCTGCCCGAGGTTTTGGACAAGCAAGATTGGCAGAAGCCACTGATACTGAGTGAAATCCCAGTATCCAGCACCCACATAACCAAGCAGTAGCCACTGGAAGACGATCATACCGCCCAGCACCCACATCAGGAACGTGGACCAGTTTTTCTTGTGGATGTAGTGATCTTGCAGACCCTGCAAATGGGCCCAAGCGCGTTCAGCGTCAACAGCTTGGTACTCAAAGTGCTGCTCGTACTTTAGCTCGTCTGCGTCACGGCTTTCCGCTTCTTGAGACGATACATCCTCTGTTTCTGCAAGCAGTTCATCGACAGATGGAAGCTGCACCTCAAGTGCAGCTTCTTCTTCACTGGCTTGCCGACTTAGGTTGTCACTCATTCCGAACGCGGAAGCCCATCATGGTTGCTGAAACCCCGAAAGCCCGCGCAAGTGCCGGTACGGCTGCATTGCGTATGGGTGATAGTAGCCTGTCGGGAACCAGAAGGTGAGCGGCGAAGTGATTGGCCTCCTTCTCGAGGGGATCAGCCTTGTTGGGGGCAGAGATCCGCGGCAGCACTGGATAGCGATCAGGAAAAGCTATGAAGAGCTCTCGGTGCAAGATCCAATGGCCAAGTTCATGAGCTATGGTGAAGGACTGGCGATCAGTGTTGTCCTTGCGGTTCACGTAGAGCTTGGCGCCTTTGAAGTCGCAGAAACCAGATACAGTTTGGGCATGCCGACCGAAGTCAGCGAAGATAACATCTACGCCGCTCTGCTCAGCTATTCGGTGTACCGGTATGGGTGGCTTAGCATAGGGTTCTGTCAGTTTGTCCGCCTCGCGGCGCGCCCGATCCCACCTTGGCCGCGACGGGATCGAGGCGCGGGATATATTTTCGTCCAGCATCCATCTCTCCTTTCGAAAACTGCCCAGAGATCATCGCGTGATTCGAAGAGCGAAGCGTCTCTAGTCGCAGTATGTCACGTTAGCAAGATGTGTTGGGAAGTAGTTTTCATTCAAGAGGCGTCGTTGAAATCCGGCGGTAATGGAACCAAACATTACTGAAAACTTTGCAGAAAAAGATGAATTATGCTCTATATGGGTCGGACGATCATGTGGTGCAGAGCGAATGGTGCTTAGACTCGCAGTCTACAGGAAATGTTTCTGCGCAGGAAATCTGCAGGACACCATGGATGTAACCCATTGATGCGCATGAGTTGGCATCAAGCTGATGCGGGGCACTGGCCCATTGAAATTATTTAATATTTCAGGAAGTTGGTGGGCGACCCTGGAATCGAACCAGGCACGAGTCGCCTCGGCGGAGTTACAGTCCGCTGCCGCACCTTGCAGCACGTCGCCCACTGCTGGGGGATGTATCCGGGCGTATCGGGGGCGTCAAGGGCGAAATGTCAGGTTTTTTGCTTGCACCGATGCGGGCGCCCTGCGCATTGTCCGCGACAGTCTAAGAGGATCGAGCGGATGTCGGGCGGAACGAAAAAACCGGATTGGGTGATCGACAAGGAGCGGGCGAAACGTGCGGCCGCGCAGGAAACCGTCTGGCTGTTTGGCCTGCACGCGGTGCGCGATGCCCTGCTGAATCCTCGGCGCGAAAAGCTGCGCCTGGTGGTAACGAAGAACGCCTATGACAAGCTGGCGGATGCCATCACGGCCTCTGGCGTGGAGCCGGAGGTTGTTGACCCCCGCAAGTTCGATGTGCCGATCGACGAATCCTCGGTGCATCAGGGCGCCGCGCTGGAAGTGAAGCCGCTGCACTGGGGCAGCCTGGCCGAGGTTTGTATCGCAGGCCGTGGCGCGCCGCTGGTGGTGCTGCTGGACCGGGTGACCGATCCGCATAACGTGGGTGCGGTGCTACGCTCGGCCGAGGTGTTCGGCGCGCGGGCGGTGATCGGCCCGCTGCGCCATTCGGCGCCGGAAACCGGGGCACTGGCCAAGACAGCCAGCGGTGCGCTGGAACGCCAGCCCTATCTGCGGGTCACCAATCTGGCGGATGCCATGGTGGAACTGCGCGAGATGGGCTTCGTTCTGCTGGGCCTGGATGGTGCGGCCGAAACCACGGTGGCCGAAGCGGTGGCCGAGGCGGGCAGCCGCCCCATTGCGCTGGTGATGGGCGCCGAAGGGCCGGGCCTGCGTGAAAAGACGCGGGAAACCTGTGACCGGCTGGTGCGCATCATGCCAGGGGGCGAGTTCGGCTCGCTCAACGTATCGAATGCGGCGGCGGTGGCGCTTTATGCGGTGTCGCAGCGCTGACATTCACGGTTTTGCGATTGTGCCTTTAACGGTTTCGCAAGGCCCCCATATGAGAATGACGAAATTCGGGCTGGAACCCCCGTCTTTCTTGTTACTGTCCCTCGTTCCACACCTTGCGCCCGGTTTGTCCGGGCGCTTCTTTTTGGGGTGCCCTGATGACTTCTGATGCTGATCTGCGCCGAATCCTGACCGAAACCAAGGTGATCGCCCTTGTCGGCTGGTCGCCCAAACCCGACCGGCCGAGCCATCGGGTGGCCGCCTTCCTGCACCAGCGGGGGGNNTTGGGCGGGCCGGTGGTGGCACGGCTGGCCGATATCGCGGGGCCGGTGGATATGGTGGATATCTTCCGCCGGGCCGAGGATGTGCCCGAAGTGGTGGATCAGGCGCTGGCGGCACTGCCGGGGCTGAAGGTGATCTGGATGCAGCTGGGCATCGAACATGCCGGGGCCGCAGCGGTGGCAGAGGCCGCCGGGCTGGAGGTGGTGCAGAACCGCTGCCCGGCCATCGAGATTCCGCGGCTGGGGCTGTAAGGTCTGCAGGGGCTTAAACGGGGCTGGGCTGGGCGCAAATTTCTTCGAAGAAATNNAAATCTTTTCGAAAAGATTTGCGCGCCTAACCCCGGGCGGCTTTTTCGGCAATGCCCGATGTGCCTTCGCGCCGCGCAAGTTCGGCCTCCACATCGGCCAGCGTCACATCGCGGGCGGCGAGCATCACCAGCAGGTGATAGAGCACATCAGCCGCCTCGGACGTCAGTTTCGCCCGGTCGCCCTTCACCGCTTCGATGATGGCCTCGATCGCCTCTTCACCGAATTTCTCGGCGCATTTTTCCGGGCCCTTGGCGAACAGCTTGGCCGTCCAGCTGCTGTCGGGATCGGCGCCCTTGCGGGACTGGATGGTGGCGGCCAGCCGCTGCAGCGCGCTCATGCCCGCCCCGCTCATGACAGCCGCACCGGGATGCCCGCGGCGGCCATATGCGCCTTGGCCTGGCCGATGGTATATTCGCCAAAATGGAAGATCGAGGCGGCCAGCACCGCCGAGGCGCCGCCCTTGGTCACGCCTTCGACCAGGTGATCGAGCGTGCCCACCCCGCCCGAGGCGATGACCGGAACGCTGACCGCATCGG
>DOMY01000020.1 GCA_003509785.1 Gemmobacter sp. | reverse complement strand
CCTTAGTAGAACAGCCCGCCATGCAGGATCCAGGTGGCCTCGCGTTCCTGCGGGGTCAGCGGGACGGCATCGAAGCCCGGCAGGCCGAGGGAATGGCGCAGCTCTTCGCAGAACCGGGCAATCACGCCCTTTTCCACCAGCGGGTTATAGCGCTGGTTCAGTTGCAGGTTGCGCAGCCCGGAATAGAGATAGACGCGCATCCATTCGGACGAGTGCATGATCGTGGCGTAACGGGCGTAGAAGTCGATCAGCCGGTCGCGCAGGGGGCGNNCCGTGTTCGGCAAAGAACTGAATGGCGCCATCCAGGATCATCTGGCGCCGCTCGGCGGGGGAATATCGACGACGGCCTGGGGCCGCCGCTGACTCTGACGACATTGCATTTTCCATGCCCAGAAGATATTGACATCGCATCTGATTATCAATCAATAAATTGAGGTCGGAAGAGAGGGAGAGACCGATGCCGCTGATGCAAGAGCCTGAACCGCTGGTCTGGGGCCATGGTCCGAACCTGTTCGAAATCTTCATGGAGCCGACCTGCCNNCTGTGGCTGCATTCGCAGCCCTGGCACATGTATTCCGGCGTCATCCTGCGGGCGATCCTTGCGGCGGCGGCCGGGCCGGGCGGCAAGGCGGATGCGCGGCGGCTGATGGCCGAAGTGTTTGCCCGCCAGCCGGAGTATGAATTCGAAGACCATGCCCGTGGCCCGAACATGGACCGCACGCCGCGCGAGATCCTGCGATCGCTGGAACAGATTTCCGGGCTGTCGCTCGCTGCGGCCTTTGATGCGCGCGCGCTGCAAGGGGCGGTGAAGGCCCATACCCGCTATGCCCGGCAGAACGGCATCCATGTGTCCCCGACATTCATGGTGAACGGGCTGGTGCAGGCCGATCTGGGCAGCGGTGATGAGATCGGGCGCTGGCTGGGCGCGCTGGGTCTGGGTTGAAAATCTGGCCTGAGCTTATGGCCTGAATGGCCGGGCAGGGCGCCCGGCCTGCCGGATCAGGCGAAGTTCATCACTGCCGTATCGCGCATGATCGTGTGCAGATTGTGTTGCGCAGCCCATTTGGCCTGCCCCGCCGCATCCTGATACTGTGGCGTCAGATATTCGCCCATATAGCGGCTGCGCGTCCATGCCTTGTGGTTGGCCGCATGGCGGGCCTTGTCGTAGGCGCGCAGGCCCCCGGCCAGATCTGTGCCGCCGGGCAGACAGCGGGCCAGGGCCACGGCATCTTCGCAGGCCTTGGTCACGCCTGCGCCGATATGCGGGCGGGCCAGAAATGCGGCATCCCCCAGCAGCGCGATATTCTGCCGCGTCATGGCCGGGCTTGCCAGATCATAGATCGGTGTGAAGAACAGGGCATGGGCGCGGGCGAGCATGGCCGAAAGGTTTGCAGGCAATCTGGCGCGGGCATCGGCCTGCAGCGCATCCAGCACATCGCGGCGGATCAGCGGCGGCGGGATCGACAGGTCATGCGTGATGCCGGTTTCATCGGTCAGCATGTCGCGCAGGCTGTCCCGCCCGGCCACGCGATACCAGACGAAGTTGTAGCGGCGATGCCCCGGCCGCAGGTCATTGCCCGGCCCGGCGATGGGATAGCCGATCACCTCGCCATCGCCATCGGGCAGGTGAAAGGCGAAGTGATCGAACAGCTGATCGCGGATGGGGGCAGGCAGATCTGCCTCGCTGACAAGGCCGCGCCAGACGACATAGCCCGCATAATCCGGCTGCACCTGCGGAAACAGGCTTTGGCGGACGGTCGAGCGGAACCCGTCTGCGCCGACCAGCAGATCACCCTCTGCCACCTGCCCATTGGCAAAGCGGGCCTGCACGCGGCGGCCATCGGTGGTGAAGGCCTGCAGCGCATGGCCCAGATGATAGCAGGCATCGGGCACCCGGGCGCGCAGCCGCGCCTGCAGGCAATCCCAGGAGGTGACCAGTTGTGGAAAGGCAAAGCGGGCGATTTCAGCCCCTTGCCCGTCAAGGCCGACCCGGTATTCACTGATGACGCCCAGATCGGCGGTTGCGGCCCCTGCGGCCTCCAGCGCGGCGCGCAGGGGGGGATGGGTCACGATCCCGGCGCCACGGCCTGACAGTTCGACATTCACCCTTTCGAAAACCTCGACCTCCCAGCCNNCCCGCCGATGGAGCCGCCGATTATCAATGCGCGTTGCGCCATCGCCTTATCCTTACGATTGCTGATTGGGTGTCATGGCCCCGGGGCCGGGCGCTGCAGGTGGCGGGCCATGCCGGTTCCGGCCCGCTGTCAGCCCAGCCGCACCGAGGCGGGAATGTTCAGCGGGGGGTTGCAGCTGTCCAGAAACTCGACCGTGGTAAAGACAAGATCGGTGTCGCCCACATTCTGCAGGTCGTGAATCTTGAAGGCGCCGGGTTCATAATGGTGATGCGCGGTCGAGCCTGCGGCATAGGTGGCTTCGACGGTGCGGCCATCATCCATATGCGAAATGGCACGGCCCGGGGTTACGGCTGTCCAGAAATAATCCAGCACATGCTTGTGAAAACCGATCCTCTGCCCGGGTGCCAGCCGCAGCGACCAGACTCGCACGCGGTCGCTTTCCGAGACAAGGGTGCTGCCGACGCAGCCGTTTTCGCCGGCGGTCAGGAATTCGCGCTTCAGCTCTTCGGGCCAGTCATAGCCGGAAGGATCGGGGATGCCGTTCAACATGGAAACCTCTGGTTCTGCGGGGAAGGGGCCGCGCCCCGGGGCGCGGCGGGCGGTGTCATTCGATGGCATAGGCGACGGGGAAGCTGTATCCGGCCTCTTTTGCNNAGCCGTTCGGCCCAGGCCTGCCGCTCTTCGGGGGTGAGCACGGTGATGACGGCCCCGGCGGCTTTCAGCTTTTCGATGCCGGCGGCCTGATCGCGGTCCAGCGCCTCTGCCGTGACCTGTTCATATTCCCGCGCGACCTCGCGGATGATGTCGGTCACTTCGGGGGGCAGTTTGGCCAGCGTGTCATTGTTGATCAGCAGGCCGTTCACCATCATCGCGCCCATGTCGATGATCTTGTAGTTCGGCGCGACCTCATAGAGTTTCAGCCCGAAATAGCTGGACGGAAACAGCATGTTGCCTTCGATCACGCCGGTCTGGATATTGGTGTTGTAATCGGGGATGCCGGTCTGAACCACCGTGGTGCCCGAACCTTCCAGCCAGACCAGATTCGGCCCCGCACCGCCGAGCTTGTGGCCCGACAGATCGGCGAATTTTTCCCATTCGAATTTGGTCCCGACATTGTAATTGTCATAGCCCGACAGGGCGAGCAGCGTCTGGTTGTAGTTGGTCGAGAAATGCTCTGACAGGGCGGGGTTCTGATCATAGACCTTGCGGGTGATCGCCAGCTGCTGCACCGCAGAGGGCGGCGAGAACGGGATGAAATAGTTCAGGTTCTGTACCATCGCCTTGGATGGTTCGAAGCAGAAACAGACATGCCCCATGTCGAGGATGCCTTTTTCCACGGCCTCCAGCGTTTCATCCAGCTTGGCCAGCGATCCACCATAAGCCTCGATCAGGCGAACCTTGTGTTCGGTGCGTTCGGCCACCCGCTTTTCGATCTCGGGCACCAGAAAATCGCGCGAGGTGTTCACGTAGGTCACAGGCCCCACGGCATGGCCCGACCCGATCCGCAGGGTGAAGGTTTCCGCAGCCCCCGGCCCTGCCAGAGCCAGCAGTGCCACAAGCCCCGCAAGTGGGGTCATCTTCGCAAGTTCCATCTTGTCCTCCCGGTCTGTCTGGAATTTTGTTGTCGATTTATTTATTGACTGATAAGTAAGAGCGCAGACTCATCTTTGTCAAGCCGGTTTCGTGAGCAGGTTCATGCGCCGGGAGGGAGGAAAAAATGAAAAGCAAGTCGGAGGGCCCGGTGTCCCTTCTGAATGCCGCAGCGGCCCTTTGGGCCTTTGTGCTGGCCTTCGTGATTCTGGCCGACGTTCTGGGAAGGGTGGTTGGTTTCGCCTTTCAGGGAACGGTGGAGCTGGTGGCAAATTCCATCGTCGCCATCGTGTTTCTGCAATTTCCGCTGACCATCGTGCGCGGCAGCTTTCTGCGGTCGACCGTGATCTATGATGCCGTGTCAGACCGGGGGCGCCGGGGGATCGACATTCTGTCGTGCCTGCTGGGCATCGGCATTTTCGTTGCCATCGCCTGGGGCGGCTGGGCCGACATGATCACCAGCTTCCGCATCGGGGAATTCGAGGGCGAGGGCGCGCTGCGCGTGCCGGTCTATCCGACCCGCGCCATCATCTTTGTCATGAGTGTGCTGAGCATCCTTTGCTATATCCAGCTGCTTGTCCGCCTGATTGGCGGGGCGCGGCTGTCCGATTTCGCCAAACCCCAAGAACAGGAGGTCTGAGATGGACCCGACCCTTCTGACCCTTGTCAGCCTTGGCGCCCTGATCGCGCTGATCCTTGTCGGCGTGCCCATCGGCGTATCCCTGGGGGCCGTATCGCTGGCAGGTCTTTGGCTGCTGTTCGACAGCTGGGATATCGCGCGGGGCACGGCCGGCAGCGTCGCCTTCAGCATGTTGCGCGAATATACCTTCGGCACCATCCCGCTGTTCATCATCATGGGCAATTTCATCGCCGCATCCGGCGCGGCGCGGGATCTTTACACCATGACGAACCGGGGCCTGCGGCGGATTCCAGCGCGGCTGGCCGTGGCCACCGTGATCGGCAACACGATCTTTGCCGCGATTTCGGGCGTCAGCGTGGCGGCGGCGGCAACCTTTTCGCGCATCGCCTATCCGCAGATGCGCCGCTACAATTACGACCGGCCGATGGCGCTGGGGGTCATTGCGGGCAGCGCGATGCTGGGGATGCTGATCCCGCCATCCATCCTGCTGATCTTCTGGGGGGTGCTGACCGAGATTTCCATCGGCAAGCTGTTCATGGCGGGCATCCTGCCGGGCCTGATGGTGGCGGCGCTGTTCATCCTGTATCTGGTCATCACCGCGCTGCGGCATCCCGAAAAGGCGCCCTATCACGTCGGCACCGGGATGGAGAGCGTGGCGGCCGCCCCGCTGACCTGGCCGGTGATCCTGTCGGGCGGCCTGATTCTGGGGCTGGTGTTTCTGGTGATCGGCGGCATCTGGGGCGGGCTGTTCACCCCGACCGAGGCCGCGGGCATCGGCGCGCTGGGGGCGCTGCTGATCGCGCTGCTGAAGGGTGTGACCTGGCGCGGAATTCTGGACAGCATCATTTCGGCGGGCGTCACCACGGCCCCCATCATGTTCCTGTTGCTGATGGCGGGGCTGTATTCGCGCTTTCTGGTGACGGGCGGTTCGCTGGATCTGCTGACGGAATGGATCGTCAGCGCGGGGTTCGGCCCTGTCAGCCTGCTGATCGCGATGACGCTGGTGTGGCTGGCCATGGGAACCCTGCTGGATTCCTCGTCGATCATCCTGCTGACGGTGCCGATCTTTGCCCCCATCGCGCACAGCTTCGGCTATGACCCGCTGGTTTTTGCGATCTACGGTATCCTGATTATCGAGGCCGGGCTGCTGACGCCGCCCTTCGGGATCCTTGTCTTTGTCGTCAAGGGATCGGTGCCCGAAAACGTGCCGTTGTCCGAGGTGTTTCGCGGCGCGATCCCCTACTGGTTGCTGATCTGCCTGGCGGGCGTGATCCTGATGCTGGTGCCCGGCATCGTGACCTATCTTCCCAACAATATGTAATTGCGGAGAAAACTTATGGAAAATTCCATGACGCGCCGCCGGGCGGTGATCGTTGGCGGCTCTATCGGCGGGCTGTTCACCGGGCTTCACCTGCTGCGGCAGGGCTGGGAGGTGACCATTCACGAGCGCGTTCCGGTGCCGCTGTCTGGCCGGGGGGCGGGGATCGTGACCCATGCCCAACTGTTCGAGGCGCTGGACAGCGCGGGGCTGGCCGCCGGGGATGACATCGGCGTGCCCACGCCGGGCCGCGTGGTTCTGGCCCGGGATGGCAGTATCGCTGCCCGCCGCGATCTGCCGCAGATCCTGACATCCTGGGGGCGGATGTACGAGCTGCTGGGCGCTGCTTTCCCGGAGGGGATGTATCATCGCGGGCAGAATTTCCTGCGCTATGAGGAAGATGCGGAGGGTGTCACCGCCCATTTCGACAATGGCGATCCGGTCCGCTGTGATCTGCTGATCGGCGCCGATGGCTTTCGTTCGGCGGTGCGGGCGCAGTTTGATCCGGCCGCGCAGCCGCTCTATGCGGGCTATGTGGCCTGGCGCGGGATGGTTGAGGAAAGCGCCCTGTCAGACCGTGCGCTGGCCGAGATGTTCCCCTATTTCGCCTTCTGCCTGCCCGAGGGCGAACAGATGCTGGGCTATCCCGTTGCGGGCGAGGGCAATGACGTGCAGCCGGGCAAGCGGCGCTACAACTTTGTCTGGTATCGCCCGGCGGATCTTGCGACCGAACTGCCGCGCCTGCTGACCGATCGCAATGGTGTGGTGAACGAGGTTTCGATCGCGCCGAACATGATCCGCGACGAGATCATCGCCGAAATGCGCGATGCCGCGCAGAGCCTTCTGTCGCCGCAGTTTGCCGAGCTGGTGGCCCGAACGGCACAGCCCTTTCTGCAGCCGATCTATGATCTGACGGTGGATCGGATGGCGCGGGGGCGGGTGGTTCTGGTGGGGGATGCCGCCTTTGTCGGCCGCCCGCATTGCGGGATGGGCGTCACCAAGGCGGCGCAGGATGCGGCGGTTCTGGCCGAGGTGCTGGATCAGACCGGCGATATTCCGGCAGCACTGGAGCGGTTCAACGCGCTGCGCTGTGCGACGAACACCTATGTGGTGAACCATGCCCGCGCGCTGGGGGCCTATATGCAGGCGCAGGTCCTNNAAAAAATGCCGAACGTCACCGTTCTGCCGATGCGGTGATGCGGGAAACGGCGACCGCCGATTTCCTGCGCCAGAGCGCCGCCTGAGCCAAATGCCAGAGCCGCCCCCTGCGGCTCTGGTCAATCCTGCAGGGGATAGCGCAGGAAGAACATCTGCACGGCTTCCTGCACCACCTTGCGGATATGGGCTTCGGAATGGGTCTCTGGCAGGCCAAGGATCTGCAGAAAGACCAGCGGTTCGTTGATGAGGCCGATGAACTGTTTGGCCGCAAGTTCCGGGTCATCCGTCTTGATCCGGCCCGCCGCCGCCAGCGCCGCGACATAGCGGATGATCGCCCGTGTCACCGGCCGCTTGCCCTGATCGAGGTAATGGGCGCTGCTTTCGGGCAGGATGAAACTTTCGCGGATCGCCATCCGGGCGATGGGGATCGCATCCCCTTGCAGCCAGAAGGCGGTGATCGCCGTGCCAATGCGGGCCATGGTGGCCTGCGGATCGGCGGTGGCATCCAGGGTTTCGGTGATTTCAGCAATGCCGATCCGGGTCCAGACACGGGCCAGCGATTGTTCGACCAGCGCCTCTTTGCTGGCGAACTGGTTGAACACGGTGCGGCGCGAGACGCCCGCCTCGGTTGCGATATCGCCCATGCTGATGCTGTCGGATGACCGGCGCAGCAAGAGCCTGATGGTCGCCGCCATGATGGCCTCTTGCGTCGATTGGCCCTGCGCCCCGGCATGATCCGCCGGTGCGGCCCCATCCCGCGCATTGACGGATTGCCCCATCATTTCCTCCGTTTGGCTTTTGTCCTTTGTCTCTGATTGCATTGGGGCGTGCAAGTCACCGTCTGGGCCTTGACGCCATCTGGCTTGCCAATTATTTATTAAATGATTATTTATGCCTTCCATTGCGGCACGGCGTCCCGCCGCCGCCTGCCACAGGGAATGAACCGCGATGCCCATGACTTTGGCGATGATGATTATGGCGGTNNTGCAATTTGCGCTGAACGCCTTGCTGGGGCGCACGGCCGGGGCCTCGGCCATCTGGGCTGCGATGGTATCGCTGTTTGTCAGCTTTACCTGCATCGCGGGGATGATGCTGCTGATGCGGCAACCGCTGCCCAGCTTGCAGGTGCTGAAATCCGTGCCGCTGCTGTACTGGTTCGGCGGGGTGGGGGGTGCGATCTTCGTGACGACCTCAACCTTTGCCATTCCGCGGCTTGGCGCCTCTACCTGTGTGGCGCTGGCCCTGCTGGGGCAGTTGCTGATGTCGGTGGCCATTGATCACTTCGGCCTGTTCGGGCTGCCGCAAAAGGCCATCAACCTGCAGCGTCTGGCCGGAATCGCGCTGGTGCTTTCGGGGGTTCTGGTTCTGCGCTGACGGATTCGGGCAGCGCGTCCTGCAGATGCGGGTCGATTGGCCCATCCGGCGCGCATCCGTATCCTGCGTCGGCTGCTGCCTGCCCACCGCGAAGGAAACCGCCGATCACTTCGGTGATCTGCTGGTGGATGCGGGCGCGGGCCGCTTTTCCTGTGCCGCACAGGGCAGGGTCTTCCCCTTCTGCCAGCAGGATCTGCGGGGCGGCATCGGTGCAGAGGGCGAAGGCATCGAAGGGCTGCGCATCGGGGATCACTGCACGCGGGCCATGGGGGCCGTTTGGCGCGGCCTCTTGCCCCAGCGAAAGGATCAGCACCGGGGCGCCGTCTGCATCCCCCTTCCCCTGGAAGGCCGACAGATATTCCGGCGCAATGGCGATGGCCGATGCCAGCCGCCTGTCCCGCCGCATCCGTGCCAGCCCCGCCGGATCGACAGTGTTCAGCGATACATCCTGCGCGGCAAGCCAGGCGCAATCGGGGCCAGCAGGCTTTGGCCCGGCACAGGCGCGGCCATAGCGCACGGCATCGAAATCGGCCCCCGCCAGCGTCAGGGCTGCTGTTCCACCAAGTGCAAAGCCCACAACGGAAATCCGGGCCGGATCGACATAGGCGGCCCAATGCGGATCTGCCAGCATCAGATCCAGCGCGCGGCTGATGTCGCGGGGGCGGCGCCAGATCTCGTCAACCGCTGCCTGCGCCGTTTCCGGGGGCGGGGCGTTGATCTCGACCGCCAGAAACCCCTGCGCGGCCAGCAGGGCGCCAAGCCAGGCGCCCGAATCCGCCGCAGACCTCAGACCGCCATGCGACAGCAGGACCAGCGGAAACGGCCCGCCTGCAACGGATGCGTCACGCTGCGCCGGAATACCCGCAAAGACGGCATTGCCGCCCATCTGCATGGCAACCCCGGCTGTGGCCGGATGCCAGATCGACAGCGAAAGTGGCCGGTGCTGCGCCGGATCATCGGCCAGAAGGGCGAGGCCGGGCACAGGCTCTGCCACGCATGGCAGCGCCAGCACCGGCGCGGAAAGAGCAAGAATGGCCGCAAGGCGGGCAGCAAGACGTTTCATGGTCACCTCCATCATGCCGGGCAGATGGGCGAAAAATCGGCCTCCGGCGTCCTTGATCCGGGTTTCAGGTCGCCTGAAACCGGATTTCGGCGCAAAAGCGGGCCGAGAGGTGCCGCCATGTTCATGTTGCCGATTCCGGCCTTTATCGCCCTGTGCCTGATCTTCCTTGCCCTGCGCGCTGCATTGGCGGGCGGGCGCGGGGGGCTGGCGGTGTTTCTGATGGCCTGCGCGCTGCAATCGCTGGGCATCGCGCTGTNNGGGATCGCGGGCCTGCGCCCCATCCTGCCGGTGAGCGCGGCCATGATCCCGCCGCTGGCCTGGCTGGCGTTCAGCGCGGGCCTGTTGCGCCGGGTGTCATGGCCGCAGGACTGGCCGCACCTTGCTGCGCCGGTGTTCTGCCTGTTCTGCCGGCTGTTCGCGCCAGAGACGCTGGATCTGGCGGTTGCGCTGGTGTTTGCGGGCTATGGTGTGGCGATCCTGCGGCATCTGCGGCGCGCCACCGATCTGCCGCTGGCGCGGATCGGGGCGGGTGCGCAGCCCCGGCTGCTGTGGCAGATCATCGGCGGCTTGCTGATCGCCTCGGCACTCAGCGATGTGCTGATTTCTGCGGCCTACATCCGGGGGCATGATGGCTGGGCCGGGGGGATCATCAGCCTTGTGGCGGCGCTGATCCTGCTGTGCATCGGCATCCTGAGCAGCGCGCCGGATGCCAGCGGCGTTGCAAAAGACGCCGCCGATGTCCCGCCGCCCGCCGCCGCCGATGCGGCCCCGACAGAAGAGGATCGGGATATGCTGGCACAGCTGGATGCGCTTTTGCGGAAGGACCGGCTGTATCTGGACGCGGGGCTGACGCTGCAGCGGCTTGCCCGGCGGATGCGGCTGCCGGAAAAGCGGCTGTCTGCCGCCGTCAACCGCGCAACCGGGGGCAACCTGTCGCGCCACATCAACAGATGGCGCATTGATCATGCCTGCGGCCTGATCGCGGCGGGCGAGACGATCACCGAGGCGATGCTGGCCAGCGGCTTCAACACCAAATCAAATTTCAACCGCGAGTTCCGGCGCGTGACAGGCTTCAGCCCGGCAGAATGGGCCAGGCAGGAGGCGCCGCGCGCCTTCGCCTCTGGCGCAGACCTGCCAAAGGGGCAGCGGTCCTGACGTTTCGGGCGGGNNCTGCCCGTGAAGGCCGCGCTGAAAAGCGATCTATCTGCCCTGAAGTCGCGCAATACAGGGAAGATTGGCAAAGGTATTCCCCTTTCAGCCCGCTATGATCGCGGTCAGTTGCAGCTGAAACCGAAAGACCCTGTCATGAAAGCCGTCCTGTTCGAAAAGTTCCAAGAAGCCCCCAAGCTTGTCACCGTGGCCGACCCCAGCCCGCAGGCGCATGGTGTTGTGCTGCGGGTTGCGGCCACGGGTGTCTGCCGCAGCGACTGGCATGGGTGGATGGGGCATGACAGCGACATCAGCCTGCCGCATGTTCCGGGGCACGAGCTGGCGGGCGTGATCGAAGCCGTGGGGAAGGATGTCACCCGCTGGAAGGTGGGCGACAAGGTGACAGTGCCCTTCATCTGCGGTTGCGGCAGCTGTTCCGAATGTCATGCCGGGCATCAGCAGGTCTGCCTGCATCAGGAGCAACCAGGGTTTACCCATTGGGGGTCTTTTGCCGAATATGTCGGCATCCATCAGGCCGATCTGAACCTTGTGGCCCTGCCCGAAAGCATGGATTTCGCCACGGCGGCCAGCCTTGGCTGCCGGTTCGCCACATCGTTCCGCGCGGTGATAGATCAGGGCAAGGTCAGCGCCGGGCAGTGGGTGGCCGTGCATGGCTGCGGCGGGGTGGGTCTGTCTGCGGTGATGATCGCAACGGCGGCCGGGGCCAATGTGATCGCGGTTGATCTGGATCCGCCCAAGCTGCAGCTTGCGAAAGACCTGGGCGCCGTGGCGGCAATCGACGGCCGCGAGGCCGATGTGCCCGATGCGATCCGGCAGATCACGCGCGGGGGGGCGCATGTCTCGCTTGATGCGCTTGGCCATCCGGTGACCATGACGAATTCGATCCTGTGCCTGCGGCCGCGCGGCAAGCATATTCAGGTTGGCCTGATGCTGGGCGAACATGCCGCCCCCGCCGTGCCGATGCCCAAGATCGTCGGGCAGGAAATCGAGCTGCTGGGCTCGCACGGGATGCAGGCGCATCGCTATGGGGCGATGCTGGACATGGTCGCCAGCGGCAAACTGGATCCGGCCCGGCTTGTGGGGGACAGGATCAGCCTGGCCGATGCGCCAAAGGCGCTGATGAACATGGATAAATTCCAGTCCGTCGGGGCGACGGTCATCACAAGGTTCCAGGGCCTGTGACGGGCTGGCTTNNCCTTTCGGCGCGTTTGTCATCCGCCTGCCGCAAGGCGGACAGCAGATCGTGAAAGCGATCCCCCTGCACGATCACATGGTCGCGCAGCACCATTGCCGCTGCCTCGGCATCGCCGTCGCGGATGGCCGCCACCACGGCATCATGTTCGCTGAACGACCGTGACATGCGGCCCCGGACCCGCAGCTGCATCCGCCGGTAGGGTTGCAGCATGGCGTGCAGCCTTGCGGCTTCGTGTTCCAGAAACGCATTGTGGGTGGCGCGATAGATGCAGTGGTGAAACAGCGAATTGTGGCGATAGTACCCCTCGGCATCGCCCGCTTCGGCCAGAGCCTGACATTGCTGGTGGATCTGTTCGAATTCCGCCATCTCGGCCTCGGTGATCCGGCGTGCGGCAAGGCGGCCGCAGCTGGCCTCGATCTCGGCCATGACCTCGAACCGTTCGGTCAGCTCCTCGGCGGACCAGGCGGATACGAAAGTGCCGCGCTTGGGCATCACCCGCACCAGACCCGAGGATTCCAGCTGAAACAGCGCTTCGCGGATCGGGGTGCGCGAACAGTCGAACTCGCGTTCCAGCGCTTCGGTGTCGATCTGCTGGCCGGGGATGTAAACGCCCTCGACTATGGCATTTTCCAGCGCGTTCCTGATCCGCAGGGCATTGGGAATCGTGCGCATCCGGGTCTCCTTCGTCATGCGCCCAGTTTAGCCGATGCCCGACATCATATCCATGCGGCAATCTGTTATATACAACATATGGGGCGAAGCGTATAACAGGATCAGGGATTCGGGCCGCTTGGGAGGGTGGCGCGAAGGAGAGGCCGCAAGATCGGATCATCCGACAACGGCAAGGCGGACTGCAGGGAGAGGAGCCGCGCATGACACCACATCTGATTTCCATCTACGCATTGGCCGCGATGTTCGTGATCGCAACCATCTGGCCGATCAACATGGGGGTTTACAGCTTTGTCGCCGCCTTTCTCGTCGGCACGCTCTTGGCGGCGCAGACCACCAAGGACATCATCGCAGGCTTTCCGGGCGGGCTGTTTCTGACCCTGGTTGGCATCACCTGGCTGTTCGCGCTGGCACGTNNGGGCGGGTTGTTCCTGACCCTGGTGGGCATCACCTGGCTGTTTGCCCTGGCGCAGAACAATGGCACGATTGATTGGCTGGTGCGTATGGCCGTGCGCGCCGTCAAAGGCCGCCTTGCCGCGATCCCCTGGATCATGTTCGGCATTTCGGCGCTGCTGACGGCGGTGGGCGCGGTCAGCCCCGGCGCTGTGGCCATCGTGGCGCCCATCGCGCTTGGCTTTGCCTTCCGCTATCAGATTTCGCCGCTGCTGATGGGCCTCATGGTGGTTCATGGCGCGCAGGCGGGCGGGGTTTAACCGATCAGCATCTATGGCGGGATCACCAATGGCGTGGTGCAGAAGGCGGGCCTGCCGCTGAGCCCGATGACCACCTTTGCCGCCAGCTTTACCGTAAATGCCGCTGTGGCCCTGCTGCTGTTCATGGCCCTGGGCGGGCGCAAGCTGATGCAGATGAAGATGCAGGCCGTGGAGCCGGTCAAGGTGCCGCATATCGAGATTGCGCGCGCCGCCACCGGCCCGCAGATCTTTGGCGACAGCGAGGCCGAGGCGCTGAGCCGTCGCATCAGCGCCGAAGGCGGCGGCACATCGAACAGGCTGGTGGCCGAGGTCGAAGAAGGCAACCACCGCGACGGCAATCTGTATCAGGTGGTCACGCTTGCCGCGCTGGTGCTGCTGGCCGTGCTGGTGCTGGCGTTCAAGCTGGATATCGGTTTCGTCTCGCTGACCATC
This sequence comes from Gemmobacter sp., assembly GCA_003509785.1. Taxonomy (GTDB): domain Bacteria; phylum Pseudomonadota; class Alphaproteobacteria; order Rhodobacterales; family Rhodobacteraceae; genus Gemmobacter. The sequence continues at coordinate 1,479 of DOMY01000020.1, read as the reverse complement.
GGGCTGGTTCTGGCGCTTTGCGCGCCGACCATGCAGAAACGTGCCATGGCACAGGTGGCCTGGCCCGAAATCATGCTGATTACCGGCGTATCCACCTATGTGGCCGTGCTGGAACATATGGGCACGATAGATTTTGTGGGCGACAGCGTGGCGGGCATGGCCTCGCCCCTGCTGGCCGCGCTCATGCTGTTCTTCATCGGCGCGGTGGTGTCGGCCTTTGCCTCTTCCACGGCGGTGCTGGGGTCTTTGATCCCGCTGGCGGTGCCGTTTCTGCAAGGCGGCACAGGCGTCAGCGCCATCGGGTTCATCGCCGGCATGGCGGTTGCGTCAACCATCGTCGATGTCAGCCCGTTCTCGACCAATGGTGCGCTGGTTCTGGCCAATGCCTCTGGCGTGGACAAGCAGGCCTTCTTCCGCAAGCTGCTGAACTACGGTGCCCTGGTGACGATCATCGCGCCGGTCGTGCTGTGGATCATCTTTGTCCTGGTGCCGGGATAACCCCGGCCGTCGCCCCCGAACCAGAGGTCTGTGATGCTGAAGCCCGAACAAACCCCCCGCCGCCCCGCCTTTCTGGGCGATCTGTTCGAAAGCCTGACGGAACGCGGCCGCCGCCTGCTGGGATGGCGCGAGGATGCCGGGCCAGAGGCCATCCCGGCGCCCGATCTGGCCGAGCTGGGGCAGCGCCTGCTGTCGCGGCGGGGCGAGGCTTCGGGGGTGGTGATCGCCCGCGCGCTGCTGGCCGCCTTTGAAGATGCCGATCCGGCGGCGCGGCTGGCCTTTCTGAAAGCGCTGGCCGAACATTTCGGCCCGGATGCGAAGGCGGTGAAAACCGCCCTCGCCACATTGCAGAAGGCGCCAGAGTCGATCGAGGCCATCGAGGCGCTGCACGCCGCCGCCGAACCCCAGCGGCAAGAGCTGTTGCGGCGGCTGAACNNGCGGATGCGCCAGGAACTGCTGCGCCATCTGCGCGATCAGCCCGATCTGCGCCGGGTGGATGCCGATTTCGCGCATCTGTTCGGATCCTGGTTCAACCGCGGCTTTCTGGGCCTGCGCCATATCGACTGGAACACCCCGGCCAGCATCCTGGAAAAGATCATCCGCTATGAGGCGGTGCATGCCATCCAGAACTGGGATGACCTGCGCAACCGCCTGCAACCCACCGACCGGCGCTGCTATGGCTTCTTTCATCCGCAGCTGGTGGATGAACCGCTGATCTTCGTCGAGGTGGCGCTGACCCGGGCCATCCCGGACAATGTGGCGGAACTGCTGGATCTGTCACGCAGCCCGATCCGGGCGGAAGAGGCGGATACGGCGGTGTTCTATTCGATCTCGAACACCCAGCGCGGGCTGGCGGGCGTGTCTTTCGGCAATTTCCTGATCAAGCAGGTGGTGGAAGAGCTGAAAGCCGAACGCCCCAATATCAAGACCTTCGTGACCCTGTCGCCGGTTCCGGGCTTTGCGGCCTGGCTGGCGGCACAG
>DOMY01000201.1 GCA_003509785.1 Gemmobacter sp. | reverse complement strand
ATCCACCACCAGAAACACCGGCGTCCTGCCCTGTGCCGCCAGCGTATCCGCCTGCGCCTGCCAATGGCCGACGCCTTCGGGGAACATCCGCGCCGATCCCAGCGTGATGCGCTGCCCCTCGACCATCGCTTCGGCGCCATGGCCCGGAATGGCGGCGAAATCCGTGGCCACCGGCAGTTGCAAGCCCGCGCCTTCTGCCGCCTGCACCACCGCCCGCGCCAGCGGATGTTCCGATTGGGCCTCGACCGCCGCCGCCATGCGCAGCAGATGCGGCGAATGGGGCACCATATCGGTCAGCACCGGGCGGCCCTCGGTCAGGGTGCCGGTCTTGTCAAACGCCACGCGCCGCACCTCGGCCAGCGTCTGCAACGCCTCGCCCCGGCGGAACAGCACGCCCAGTTCGGCGGCGCGGCCCGTGCCCACCATGATCGACACCGGCGTCGCCAGCCCCATGGCACAGGGGCAGGCGATGATCAGCACCGAAACCCCGGCCACCAGCGCCTCGGCCAGCCCCGGCCCCAAGATCAGCCAGACAAGCACTGTCAGCGCCGCCAGCGCCATCACCACCGGCACGAACCACAGGGTGATGCGATCCACCAAAGCCTGCACCGGCAGCTTGCTGCCCTGCGCCTCTTCCACCATGGCCACGATGCGCGCCAGCACGGTATCGCGGCCCACCTCGGTCACCCGCATCACCAGCGCGCCGGTGCCGTTCACCGTGCCGCCGGTGACGCGGTCGCCCGGCGCCTTGGCCACCGGCAGCGCCTCGCCCGTCAGCATCGCCTCGTCCACCGCCGACCGGCCCTGTTCCACCACCCCATCCAGCGGGATGCGCGCGCCGGGCCGCACCTGCAACAGCTGCCCGGGGCGGATGCTGGCCAGCGGCGCCTCGGCAAAGCCGCCCTCGGTTTCCACCAGCGCCGTTTTCGGCTGCAGGCCGATCAGCCCGGCAATCGCCGCGCCCGCCTGACCCCGCGCCCGCGCCTCCAGCAGGCGGCCGATCAGGATCAGCACCACGATCACCGCCGCCGCCTCGAAATACACCGCCCGCGCCGCGACGGGCAGCAGGCCGGGCGCAAAGGTGGCCACGGTGGAATAGCCCCAGGCCGCCAGCGTGCCCACAGCCACCAGGCTGTTCATGTCGGGCGCACCGCGCCCCAGCGCGGGCAGACCCTTGGCAAAGAACCGCCGCCCCGGCAGCGCCAGCACCAGCGTCGCCAGCACGAACTGCACCAGCCACAGCGCCTGCTCCGAGATCAGCCCCAGCAGCCAGTGATGAAAGGCAGGCACAAGATGCCCGCCCATCTCAAGGATGAAGACCGGCAATGTCAGGACGGATGCCAGACGGGTATCATGACGAAGGGAGGACAGTTCGCCGACACGCGCATCCGGGTCTGCCTGATCCAGCGGCGTGGCGGCAAACCCGGCCCGGCTGACCGCAGCGGCCAGCGCCTCGGCCCCCGTGCCATCCCAGACCGTCACCTGCGCCCGGCGCGCGGCAAGGTTCGCCGTCGCCGCGATCACGCCGGGCTGCGCCTTCAGCACCCGCTCCACCCGCCCTGTGCAGCTGGCACAGGTCATGCCCTCCACCGGTNNCGCCGCCAGCCCCACCGCATCCGCCGGCGCCGCAAAGCGCACCTCGGCGCTTTCATCGGCCAGGTTCACCCGGGCCTCCGTCACCCCCGGTTGCGCCTTCAGCACCCGTTCGGCGCGGGCCACGCAAGAGCCACAGGTCATGCCCTCCAGCCGGAAACGGGCAGTTTTCGTGGATTTGGCGTCAGAGGTCATGAAATGTTCCTTTCATGGCAGGATATGGGGCTTCCCGTCACCGGAAGGTCAAGCCCTGCCCGGTCTTGTCGGTAAAAAAGTCCTGTCGGCAAAAAAGATGCAGCGGCGTTTCTGCCTCTTGACCTTCCAGCAGCCGGAAACCCCATATCAACCGGGAACCAAAGGAGCTTGCCATGACCGATCTTTCCATCCCCGACATGAGCTGTGGCCATTGCCGCGCCTCGATCGAAGCGGCGCTGCTGCCCTTGCCGGGCGTCACCGGCATCCGCTTCGATGCCGCCAGCCGTCGCGCCACCGTCGAAGGCGATGCCCCTGCCGCCCTGCTGTTGCAGACGCTGGAACAGATCGGCTTTCCGGCAGAGACCCTGCCCGCCTGACGCCGCCATCTGCTTGTAGCACAGGCTTTGTGGCCCCGGTGCCAAAGCCGCGCAAGATGACGCCGAGTTGAAACGCGATTGTGACAAAACCGCTTGTCGGCCTGCGATTTCCGACATATCTGCCCGCCACCGCGCCATGCCCGCGCCGCAGGTCCGCCCGAATCCGGGTCCAGACTGGCTTCGTCGGTATGACGGGGCGGCCCCTCGCCGCCCGACGAATAAAGTTGAGCCAGTGAACCGGAGCAGAGACATGGCCACCACACAACCGCAATCGCAGCCCCAGCAGGGCGGCGCCACCACGCCGAGCCAGCAGCAGAGCCAGACCAGCCAACCCAGCCAGCAGCAGGGCAGCGGCCCGGTGATCCGCGACTGGGCGTCGATCTGACAGGCGGAAACGCGCGGGAACAGACTTGGAACAGACAGGGNNCCGCCGCAATGCCCGATCCCGTTTCCTCGATCCCGAATCTTGGCCCCGCGACAGAGGCTGCCTTTGCCCGTGCAGGCATCCACAGTGCCGATGCGATCCACGCGATGGGCGCCGATGCGGCCTATCTTGCGCTGATGCGCAGCGGCACGCCGCCGCATTTCATCGGCTATTATGTGCTGGTGATGGGGCTGCAGGGGCGGCCCTGGAACGATTGCCAGGGCGAAGAGAAAAAGGCCCTGCGCCTGCGCTTTGACGCGCTGAAGGCCGAAGTGGCCGGGGATCTGGCCAAGACAAAGGGCCGCTCCGAACTGGAAGCGGCCCTCGATTTCTTCGGGGTGGTAGAGCGGAAGGCTCAGCCGACCAGTTCAAGACCCGAGAAGAAGAACGCGATCTCGCGGGCAGCAGCGGCTTCCGAATCCGAACCGTGAACCGAGTTTTCGCCAACCGACAGGGCAAATTCCTTGCGGATGGTGCCTTCGGCGGCATTGGCCGGGTTGGTCGCGNNCTTCGCCTTCCAGAACCTGAACCACCACCGGCTCCGACGACATGAACGTGGTCAGTTCGCCATAGAAGGGGCGCTCTTTATGCTCGGCATAGAAAGCACCGGCCTGGGCCAGCGACAGGTGGATGCGCTTTGACGCGACGACGCGCAGGCCGGCCTCTTCGAATTTGGCAACGATCTTGCCGGTGAGGTTGCGCTTGGTGGCGTCGGGCTTGATGATCGACAGGGTGCGTTCGATGGCCATGAGGCTCTCCATAACGAAATGCGCGGGAATTGGCCCCCCGCGCTTGATTGACGGCGCCTCCTACCATGCGGGATGCCTGTTGAAAAGGCATGACAGGCAGAGGGGGCGCTGCCCCCGCCGCGCTGGCGCGCGGCCCCCCGGGATATTTGGGCCAAGATAAA
>DOMY01000139.1 GCA_003509785.1 Gemmobacter sp. | reverse complement strand
TTGCGCTGCTTGAAGATGCGGTTTTCGGTCAGCAGCCCGTCGATGTCATCCAGCACGCGGGGGAATTCTACCGCCCACTGGTCGATATCATTCAGCAGTGCCTCGGGCAGATCCTGATGCACGCCACCGGGGCGGAAATAGGCCGAGTGCAGACGCGCGCCGCTGGCGCGTTCATAGAACACCATCAGCTTTTCACGCTCTTCAAAGCCCCAGAGCGGCGGCGTCAGCGCGCCCACGTCCATGGCCTGCGTTGTGACGTTCAGAAGGTGGTTCAGCACCCGGCCGATTTCGGAATACAGCACCCGGATCAGCGAGGCGCGGCGCGGCACCACAGTGCCCGTCAGCTTTTCGATGGCCAGACACCAGGCATGTTCCTGGTTCATCGGCGCCACATAATCCAGCCGGTCCAGATAGGGCAGGTTCTGCAGATAGGTGCGGCTTTCCATCAGCTTTTCGGTGCCGCGGTGCAGCAGGCCGATATGCGGATCGCAGCGTTCCACGATCTCGCCGTCCAGCTCCAGCACCAGACGCAACACACCATGCGCCGCAGGGTGTTGCGGCCCGAAGTTGATGTTGAAGTTGCGGATCTTCTGTTCGCCCGTCAGCGCGTCGTCGAATTGTCCGTCCATCATGCGTGAACCTCATTCAGGGTCTTGCGCCAGCTTTCCGGCAGGGCCGGAAACAGGCGGGCGACGAAGTCGTATTGGGGCCGCAGCACGGCGAAAGCCTTGGCTTGCAGCCGGGGCGGCAACGGCAGGGAAACACCTTCCAGCACACGGCGGCCGAAATCGGCCTGCCCCGCACCGATGCCCAGAAAGGACCAGAGCCGGGCAAGCCCTGCAGGCGTCAGCATGTCATCCTGAAACATCACCATAAGACGCTGCGGCGCGATGACGCCCTGCATCCGGGTGATGGTTCCGGCGTAATCCTCGCGGTCGGTCTTGCCGCCCGCGATATCGCGGATGGCCTGCCGCATCAGCATCAGCGCCCGGCGCGGGTAATCGGCGATATCGGCCACCTGACGCCGTGCCGTCATGCGCATCTGGCTCCACAGGCGCGCAACCGGATCGCGCAGCAGATAGACGAACCGCACATCCGCGCCCAGTTCCGCCATCTGGCGAAAGCGGTCCTCGGGCAGCGGCGCATAGCCCGGCGTCAGATCGGCCACCAGCGCCTGCCCGGCATGACCGCCCAGCAGATAATCGCGATAGGCCTGCAGATCATCGGCCCGCAGATCGACCACGGCCCGCCAATCCGCCACATCGGCCAGCTTGCGATCCAGCCGGGCAAGGGCGCGGGCCGGTGCCCCTGCCCGCTCGGCCGTCAGCGCGGTGGCGCGCCGCGTCAGACCCGCCAGATAGCGATCAAAGTTGCGGTGATGCTGCATGTCGAAATAATGCAGTTCCTTGATGCTGCGCAGATGGCAGTCAGGATGCAGGCGCAGGTGATCGTAAAGCCAGGATGTCCCTGCCTTTGTCGCACCTACACAGATCAGGACTGTCGGCTCCCCGCTCACCCTGGATACCCCTTACGCCTTGGCCTTGTCGTCGCCGGGCAGCACATATTGCGCGCCTTCCCACGGGCTCAGGAAATCGAACTGACGATATTCCTGCACCAGCTTGACGGGTTCGTAGATCACGCGCTTCTGCGCCTCGTCATAGCGCACCTCGGTATAGCCGGTGGTCGGGAAATCCTTGCGCAGCGGATAGCCGCGGAACCCGTAATCCGTGAGGATGCGGCGCAGGTCGGGGTGGCCGGAAAACAGGATCCCGAACATGTCGAAGACTTCCCGCTCGAACCAGTTGGCCGCGGTGTGAACCGGGGTGATCGAGGGCACCATTTCATCCTCGCGCACCGCCACCTTCACGCGGATGCGCTGGTTCTGGTACATCGACAGGAAATGATAGACCACATCGAACCGCGCCGGACGTTCCGGGTGATCGACAGCGGTGATATCCACCAAGGTCGAAAACCGGCAGCTGCTGTCGGTTTTCAGGAAATCAATGAACTGCACCAGTTGCGACAGCGCAACTTCGACATTCAGTTCACCGAACGCCACCTCGGCAGCGATCACGGCCTGCGGGCGTTTCAGCGTCAGATGTTCTGCAAGCTGGGTCAGGGCTTCGGACATATCAACAGCTCCTCAGCGAACCAGCGTGCCGGTGCGGCGGATCTTCCGCTGCAGCGCCAGAATACCATACATCAGCGCCTCTGCGGTGGGCGGGCAGCCGGGCACATAGATATCCACCGGCACCACGCGGTCGCAGCCACGCACGACACTATAGCTGTAGTGATAATAGCCGCCGCCATTGGCGCAGCTGCCCATCGAGATCACATAGCGCGGCTCTGGCATCTGGTCATAGACCTTGCGCAAAGCCGGGGCCATCTTGTTGGTCAGGGTGCCTGCCACGATCATCACATCGGACTGGCGCGGGCTGGCGCGCGGGGCGAACCCGTAGCGCTCCACATCATAGCGCGGCATGGCGGTGTGCATCATTTCCACCGCACAGCAGGCCAGACCGAAGGTCATCCAGTGCAGCGAGCCGGTGCGCGCCCAGTTGATGATGTCTTCGGTCGAGGTCAGCAGGAAACCCTTGTCCTGCAGGTCGCGGTTCATCGCGGCCACACCGGAATCAAGATCATTCGCCGCGTGGTTTGCGCTGGTGCTCACGCCCATTCCAGTGCCCCTTTCTTCCATTCGTAGGCAAAACCGACAGTCAGAACGCCCAGGAAGACCATCATCGACCAGAAGCCGATCATAGATAGCTCGCCAAATGCGACAGCCCAGGGGAAGAGGAAGGCCACTTCAAGATCGAAGATGATGAAG
>DOMY01000304.1 GCA_003509785.1 Gemmobacter sp. | reverse complement strand
AAGCGCGGCAGCCAGGGGTCGCGGCCCAGCATCAGCTGAAACGACAGATAGACCAGCGGCAGCCCCAGCACCGCTGCCAGACCGGGGGGAGAGGGCAGGATATTGGGAAAGGCGAAGATGAACAGCAGGGCGGCAATCGCCCGCCCCTCCATCGCGCGCAGCAGATCGCCCACGGTCAGGCGTTCGCCGGTGTGATCGCGGGCCAGATCCTCCAGCAATTCGGAAAAGCGGCGGGGCATACGCAGCGGCGCGGCAGCCAGAAGCGGCGGGGCGGGCAGATCAGGCTCTTGCGCGGACATCTTTCACCTGCACCAAACGGCTGGCACCACAGTTAGGGGGCCATCTGCCCGCCCGCAAGGGGCGTTGCGGCCCCGGGCCAAAAGGCCGGGGCCGCAACCTTGGGTCAACCATCGATGCGCTGTGCCGGGGTTTCGCGGGTTTTCCACAGCGACCAGGCGACACCGGCGCCCAGGATCGAGAAGGTGATGCCCAGCGACCAGCTGGCCGGGAACTTTTCCCATCCCATCAGATCGGCGACGAAGACCTTCGATCCGATGAACACCAGCAGCAGGGCCAGCGCCTGTTTCAGATATTCAAAGCGGTGCAGCACCGCCGCAAGAGCGAAGAACAGCGCCCGGAGGCCAAGGATCGCGAAGATGTTCGAGGTATAGACGATGAAGGTATCGGTGGTGATGGCAAAGACGGCGGGCACGCTGTCGACGGCAAAGATCAGATCCGCGATTTCGACCAGCACCAGCGCCAGAAACAGCGGGGTCATATGGGTAACAAGACGACCCGCCTTGTTCGGTTGCTTCACGAAGAAGGCATTACCATGCAGCGTATCGGTGACGCGGAACCGCTTGCGCATGAATTTCAGCACCGGATTCTGGCTCAGATCCATCTCTTTTTCTTCGGTGACCAGCATCTTGATGCCGGTGAACACCAGGAAGGCGGCGAAGATATACAGAACCCAGTGATATTCCGCGATCAGCGTGGCGCCGAGGCCGATCATGATGCCGCGCAGCACGATCACGCCCAGAATACCCCAGAACAGCACCCGGTGCTGCAGGTGGCGGGGCACGGCGAAGAACGAGAAGATCAGGGCGATGACAAACACATTGTCCAGCGCCAGCGTCTTTTCCACCACGAAGGCAGTGAAATATTCCGCCGCAGAGGTGGCGCCCAGCTGATACCAGACAAAGCCGCCGAAGCCGAGGCCAAGGGCGATGTAAAAGGCAGAGAGGCGCAGGCTTTCGGCAATGCCGATTTCGTGATCTTCCTTGTTCAGCACGCCCAGGTCAAAGACCAGGATGGCCATAACAAGGCCCAGAAAGGTGAACCACAGCCAGAGCGGTGTTCCGAGAAATAGGGTAAACAGCAACGTTTCCATCGGCATCCTCTATGTATGACAGAGCATGTCAGGAAACATCCGCAGAACAACCGGGCGCCACCGAGCATGCTCGATGCGGTCCGACATCACGCGATTGTCGCGTCAGAGGGGCCCGGTCCGCTGCAAGCCAGATGGGGGGTGTTTGGGCGAATTCAACCCCGGTCTGCCATTTTTGTGGCCGCCAGCAGCGCCGCCAGACCTTCGCGGTAGGTGGGATATTGCAGGGCAACACCCAGCAGCGCCTTCATGCGATCGTTCCGCACCCGCTTGCTTTCAGCATAGAAGCTGCGGGCCATCGGCGTCATGTCGGCATCCTCGATCCGCACGGCGGGGGGCACGGGCAGGCCCAGCAGATCGGCGGCATGGGCCAGCACATCGGCGGGCGGGCAAGGATCATCGTCGCAGACATTGTAGATCGCCCCCGGATCGGGCCGCTGGATCGAAGCCTCCAGCACGCGGGCGATATCGTCGACATGGATGCGCGAGAAGAACTGGCCCTCCTTGAGGATGCGCTGCGCCGTACCATCCAGCACCTTGCGGAAGGGGCCGCGGCCCGGGCCATAGATGCCCGCCAGCCGGAAGNNGCAGCGGCAGGCCCAGCGCCTGCCATTGGGCCTCGGCCATGACGCGCTGGTGGCCGCGCTGGGTGCCGGGGGTCAGGGGCGTGTCTTCATCAACCCAGCCGCCCGCATGATCGCCATAAACCCCGGTGGTGGACAGATAACCCGCCCAGAGCGGCCGCGCCTGCGAAAAGAGGCCCGCATGGGCCACCAGCACCGGATCTCCCGCCGCATCGGGGGCGATGGAGCCAAGGATATGGGTCGCCTGCGCCACGGCGGGCGCCAGATCCGTGCCCGGCCAGATCAGCGGCTCTACCCCCTGTGCGCGCAGGCGTTCGGCCTTTTCGGCGCTGCGGGTGGTGCCGATCACCCGCCAGCCCTGCGGGATCAGCCGCGCGGCCAGCGCCTGCGCCGAATATCCATGCCCAAGGGTGAGAAGCACATGTGCCATACCGCCTGCCCCGCTTTCCGTTTCAACTGCGTCATCGCTCCGTGACAGGCCAGAGTTAGCGCTGACGCGCAAGACTTGATTTGACAAGGCCGGCTGAGGCACAAAGAGCGACCAAGAATGGATGTGATCGTGAAACAGATTTCGCAGACCTACCTGACGCCGTCCGATGCGGCGCCCGAAGCCTTTACCGATGCCGCCGCCGCCGTCGACCGGCTGGAAGCGCTTTATGCCGAGGCGATTGATTTTCTGACCGGCGCGTTCAACCGCGTGATCCTGGGCGGGCGGCCCGAGAC
>DOMY01000090.1 GCA_003509785.1 Gemmobacter sp. | reverse complement strand
GCGGCGACCGCCCAGGTCAACAATTGCCGTCTGCTGGCCATCGGCCGCTGGTTCTGAGCCTGAGGAGGACATCATGCCAATCATCCCCCTGATCCCGCAACGCCGCGACGACAGCCTGACCCTGCACTGCGCGGGCGACGTGCTGACGACCAACGACACAGCCTTTGACTTCACCCAACTGCCCGAAGGCGCCACCCTGCCGCGGGATGCGGTGGATTGCGACTGGCTCGCCTCGGATGTGACGCGCATCGACGGCGTGCTGCACCTGACCCTGATCCTGCCGCATGGGCCGATCCCGCCCGCGCCCCCACCCGAGGCGCTGGCCGTCCTGTTCCCCGCGCCGCTGCACATCACCGACACCGGCCTGGTGGCCCTGCCATCCTGGGCGCCCGCCATCCCCGCAGAGGAGACCGAAGCATGACCATCCAGTGGGATCGCATCATCACCGCAGAGACCCGCGATGCCGCAGCCCTGACACAGGCCAAGGCCGCCGCTCATGCCGCGCTGGCCGCCCGCATCGCCGCTGCCCGCAGCGCCCTGATCACAGATCTGCCGGGCCAGCAGATGATCTACCTCGCCAAGGAAGCCGAGGCCCGCGCCTGGCTCGCCGATCCGGCGCCCGATCTGGCCGCCTATCCGCTGCTCGCCGCCGAAGTCGGCCTCACCGCCCCCGATGCCACAGCACTGGCGCAGGTCTGGCTGAACATGGCCCTGCTCTGGCGCAATTCCGCCGCCGGGCTGGAAGCCACAAGGCTGGCACAGGGCGCCGCCATCGATGCGGCAACCACCGTGGCGGAGGTGCGGGCGGTGGGGGATGGGTTTGCATCGTCAAATTGGTGAGCTTCAAAGCACCCTTGAAGCTTGCCAGACTGTTCTTTCGCCCACTGGCCTATTTGGCCGTAGCACTTTTGTTCCCTATCGAAAGGACAGGTGCTAGCATGTGGCGAAACACGGCGGAGCAGTGCCATGGCGCAAAAAACTGAAATCGAATGGACCGATGCAACCTGGAATCCGGTCACGGGGTGCACCAAAGTTGGTCCCGGCTGCGACAATTGCTATGCGGAGCGCTTTGCCGAGCGTTGGCGCGGTATTCCTGGCCATCCATACGAACAGGGATTTGATCTGCGGATCTGGCCGGAACGGCTGAAGCAGCCAGCACGCTGGAAGAAGCCGCGCATGATCTTTGTGAATTCGATGAGCGACCTGTTCCACAAGGATGTGCCGCGCTCATATGTCGATCAAGTTTTTGATGCGATGGAGGTTGCGGACTGGCATGTTTATCAGGTGCTGACCAAACGCAGTTCCCTGATGCGGAACTATGTCAGAAGCCGCTATGATGGCGCCAAGGTACCCAGCCACATCTGGCTCGGCGTTTCGGTCGAGGATGCGGCCCACAAAAACCGTATTGAGCATCTGAAACAGATCAATTCGGAAGCGCGGTTCATCTCGTTCGAACCGCTGCTCGGTCCCGTCGGCAATGTGGACCTGCTCGGGGTGGCTTGGGCAATCGTCGGTGGGGAGAGTGGCCCGGGTGCACGAGTCATGGAAGGTGAATGGGCAACCGAACTGCGACGGATCTGCGAGCGCGATAGGGTTGCGTTCTTCTTCAAGCAATGGGGCGGTGCGCGTCCCAAGTCTGGGGGGCGCACGCTTGACGGGGAAGAGTGGAACGGCTTCCCTTGGGAGATAGTCCCTGCCACAATCATGCAGCAGTTGAGATCCGCGGGATGATTATTGGGGGCTTGAGTTGGTTCAAAAAGGTTACGATTGGGAAAACGGCGCCCCACTTCTCGATCATACGGCGCGCAAACTAAAAGTCCTCCAAGAATACTTCGCTGACTACCTAAGGGTCCGATGCGGCACAGTCCCAATGCAGGGCAAGTTCCGGCTTGCGGTTGTTGATGGGTTCTCGGGCGCTGGTCGCTACTCCCAAGGGCAGGCAGGCTCACCCTTAGTAATTCTGGAAACTTTTCAAAGAACCATGCTCGAAATTGCTGCCAAACGGGCGGTCGAAGGGTTCCGGGAGATCGAACTCGAGTTTTACCTCGTGTTAAACGATGCTGACCGCCGCGCCACAGCCCAGCTGCGCGAAAATCTTGAGCCTGTTCGGGCGGCATTTCACGATGCGCTACCTACAGCGAAGCTTCATGTTGAGTTCGAGAGCGTCAGATTCGCCAATTTTTACCCAGACGTGAAAGCGCGTCTTCAGCGAGGACGGTTTAACAATGTTCTCTTCAACCTTGATCAATGCGGCGGCACTCATGTTGACAAGGCAACGATCATTGACATCTTGGCCACATTCGACAGTGCTGAGGTTTTTCTAACCTTCATGATCAAGCCCCTTGTCGCTTTCCTCAGCAGCCAAAACCCCGCGCTACTGCTACGACGATTTGGGCATCTTGGTATGACAGCAACAGACTTGCGCGACCTCGAAGGAGTAATAAGTCGCAAAGAGTGGTTGGGTGCAGCTGAGCAGCTGGTTTACCATCATCTCAATACTGCGGGGACGTATACCAGCCCTTTCTCGATCCATAACCCTAGTGGATGGCGATATTGGCTCGTGCACTTCGCTAACTCTCCCCGTGCTCGCCAAGTCTACAACGACATCCTACATGCCAACTCGAACGCTCAGGCTCACTTTGGTAGTCTTGGTTTGGAGATGCTTGCTTATGACCCCTCCAAGGACGGGTCGCTATATCTGTTCAGAGACGAAGACCGTGCTCGGGCTAAGGTGAAGCTGCTCGAAGACGTCCCGAGAGCGATTGCGACCTACGGGGATGCGGTGTCTGTCTCCGNNCCCACGACATTCGCGCTGCCATCTTCGAGAGCCCCGACATTCAAATTCTGTCGAGAACCGGCGGAACCCGGAAGAAAGCTCACACAATACGACCTGACGACATTCTGCGCTTGAGTGATCAGCGGTCGATCTTCTCTGTCATCTGGCCTTTCGACAAGAGTTAGCTGTTCTAGCGCTTGTCGTCTTCTGCATACGGTCCAAGCCCGCCCCCCCCAAAACCGTTCTGCTGCAGGTTTCGTTGTCAAACTCTGCAGGTTTGTTTGTCACGCTACAGTCACGCTACAACGCTACAGCCACGCCTTCACCCTGAGTCCGCGCAGCCACACCTGTGCCCCCATATGCAGTGGGTGGAAATTCCTGCTGGCCCAGACCTGCGAAGTCTTGCTAGGGTCTGTGGATAACCGGGGCGGCGACCCCGGATGAGGCAGGCGTGACACATACAAGGGGGATGGCCAATGCGCTGCCCATTCTGCGGCAATATCGACACTCAGGTGAAAGACTCGCGCCCGGCCGAAGATCACGTGTCGATCCGGCGGCGGCGCTTCTGCCCGGCCTGTGGCGGCCGTTTCACCACCTATGAACGGGTGCAGCTGCGGGATCTGGTTGTCATCAAATCCTCGGGCAAGCGCGAGGATTTCGATCGCGGCAAGCTGGAACGTTCGATCCGCATCGCCATGCAGAAACGCCCGATCGAGCCGGAGCGGATTGACCAGATGATCTCTGGCATCGTGCGGCGGCTGGAATCCCTGGGCGATACAGATATCCCGTCGCGCAGCATCGGTGAAATCGTCATGGAAAGTCTGGCCCGGATCGACACCGTGGCCTATGTGCGCTTTGCCAGCGTTTACAAGAACTTCCAGGCGGCAGACGATTTCGACAAATTCGTAAGCGAACTGCGCCCGCCGCAACCCACCTCTGACGAGTGAGCGACGCGGCGCATATGCGCACAGCCCTTGCCCTTGCGGCGCGGGGGCTGGGCAATACCTGGCCCAATCCGGCGGTGGGCTGCGTGATTGTGAACAGCGGGCCAGACGGCGCCCGCATAGTGGGGCGCGGCTGGACCCAGCCGGGTGGCCGCCCCCACGCCGAACGCCGGGCGCTGGATCAGGCANNAGGCGCCACCGCCTATGTCACGCTGGAACCCTGCGCCCATCACGGCCATACCCCGCCCTGCGCCGAAGGCCTGATTGCGGCCGGGGTGGCCCGCGTGGTCACGGCCCAGACCGACCCTGATCCCAGGGTGGAGGGGCGGGGCCATGCCATGTTGCGCGCGGCGGGCATCGCCGTCACGGAAGCTGTGCTGGAGGCAGAGGCGCGGGCGCTGCAGGCGGGATTTCTGAAACGCA
>DOMY01000116.1 GCA_003509785.1 Gemmobacter sp. | reverse complement strand
CAATTAGCCAGCGACTATTCGGTGCCGCTGCGCAGTTCGGCCAGCAGCGCCTCGAACCGCGCCGGGCTCAGCGTCAGCCCCTGCGCCCGGATCACCAGCCCCGTCTCTGACCGGCCGAATTCCAGCACAGCACCCGATGCCAGAACCTCGCGCTGCAATGCAGGCAGGCTGCGCGGGCGGCCACCCTTTTGTGAGGCGCCCTGTGGAACGGCCATCACCGCATCCAGACATTTCCATTCCGCTTCGGCCCGGTCTGGCGCCGCCTGCGCCAGCGCATCCCGCAAACGGGCACCTTGGCCATCCCGTAGCGCCTGCGCCAGCTGCAGCCCCTGCTTTTCCCCAAGCGCGGCGGGAAAGGCCAGCAGATCGCCCAAAACCTCATGCACCAGCGCAAACCCGCGGATCTTGGACCGCTTGGATTTGGACGCCGCCGCAAAAATCACATCCACCGCCTCATCGACCGAGGCAAAGGCCCCCTGCCCTGCCGCAACCGCCGCAATGCGACCGCGTTCATAAGGCGTCAGCGCTGCGCGGATTTCGTTTTCTTCCACCATCCCCGCATAAACAGCCGCCGCATCCCGGCCCTGCCGCAGCAGCGCCAGAACTTCGGCCTGCGGTGCATTATCCTCGCGGGCGATCTGCGCCAGTGCGGTGATGCGCCGCCAGCCCGAAATCAGCCCGAAGCGCCCGCCCTGCAGCGGCACCACCTCGACCGGCAGGCGCTGACCCGAGGCCCGCAAAGAAGCGCGCAGTTCCGCCATATCCTCGTCATCTGATACCATGCGATCGCGTACCACATGATCCAGGTCGATCCGGTCCAGCGGCAGCCGCAACACCACCCGGCCCTGCGCATCCGCATCGCGCCAGGCCTCGGCATCATTGGCGTCACGCTGCCGGGCCATCTGGCTGGGATGATCGCCCGCAGGCCGTGCGGCGGCCACTTCTGCCGCCACCTGCGCAATCGGCGCCACGGCCGCCCGCGCCTGCGGGGCGACGCGGCTCAGCTCTGCGGCGATTTCGGCCATGGCCTCGGCTGTCGGTGCTTCAAGTTTGCGGCGTTTCGCCATGGTCAACCTCCCTTCCGCTCCTGATCGTCGCGCCACCAGGTGCCCAGCAACAGCTCCTTGAATTCGGCATAAGTCCGGTCAAAGGCTTCGCGGCCACGCAGATAGGTGTCGCGGTTGAATTCGCGGTAATCCGCCTCATAGATGCCATTGATCTGTTCGCCCGCCTGCCCGACCAGCGCGGTGAATTCCTGCCGGTAGGCGGTCATGAAATCCCCGAAATAGGCCTGGATGACATTCGCCAGATCGGTCTGCTGATTGGCATCGAACCGGGTGATGATCGCGCGCACCACATCCCATTCGAACCGCATTTCCGGCAAGCCTGCAATCCGGCGCTGCGCATTTTCACCCTCTTCGATCGAGGCGAAGGTGGAATACAGCATGTCGAAGAAGCGCCCCGTGCTGTCGAACTCCAGGAAAGAGGCGCCAAGTGGCACCAGCAGAATATCCGCCGCCGCCAGCGAGTTGATCGTCAGATAGCCCAGGGCCGGCGGCGTATCTAGAAACACGATGTCGTATTCATCCAGCAGGCCGTCTTCCTGCAGGAAATTGCCGATGGCATCCCACAATGCCCAGGTCTTCAGCCCCATGCGCCAGACCGGAATCTGGAATTCGGCCCAGTACAGGTTCAGCTGTGCCCCGATCAGGTCTATATTCGGCCAGTGAGTTTTCTGGATCAGGTTTCGCGACGAAACCGAAAGCGCCTCGGTCAGGGTTTCATCCAGGGGCAACGCTGCCTCGCCGCGCATCCCGCGCAGTTCGTTCTCTGCGGTCACCGCGCGGGCATAGTCACGGGCGATCAGCGGGAAGACCGTCTGCCATTCATCCTGCACCTGCCCGCCCAGCAGCGAGGTCATCGAGGCCTGGCTGTCCAGATCCAGCACCAGAACCTTGTAGCCGTCCAGCGCAGCAGCCATGGCCAGGTGGGCGCAGGTCGTGGTCTTGCCGCTGCCGCCCTTGAAATTGGTCACAGCACAGATCTTGGCTGGCAGCCCAGCAGGGCGCCAAGGGCGGTATTCCTTGGCAGGCGATCCTTCACGCGCCAGAAAGTCGCGCAACTGCAGCACCTCTTCCAGCGTGAAGAAGCGCGAGTTGGAATCGCCTTCGCCCTGCGGCAGTTCAGGATGGGCTTTCAGCACGCGGCGCAGATGTGCCCCGGCAATGGGCAGCAGATAGCGCGTCACCTCCCACATCGAAAACTTGCGCAGATGTTTGCGGCCATCGGGCGAATAGCCCCGGCGCGCAAGATCGTCGCGCCCGCGGGCACAAAACGCCGCCGCCTTTGCGAAGCGTTCTGTCGTGACCGCCTCGCCCAACCGGCTTGCCGCGCGCGCCGGATCAATGTTGAAATAGGGCTGCGCGGTTGTTTCTGGCTTCTTGCTCATGTGCGGTGGCCTGCCTGATGTGCGGAGTTTTGCCTGTTATACGCTGATTTATCGCACATATGCCTGAAATGTCAAAGTCAGCAGAAATCTGGCTGGTTTCGCCGCGAAACTCACCGATGGTGGGTTGGGCTGGCGTCAGAATCTACCCAAGTTCCCTCAGAAAAACTCAAGACAAAACTGTTTGATTCATTGAGAGTCTTTAAGATCTTTACGCAGCTCAATTCATTGTAAAACAACAGAATATCGCACGACAGGTGCCAGAATACAGGCGCAATGGTACCCATATGCGGTGCCATGGGTTCCCGTCTACGGTGCCAGGGGTACCCGGTTTCAGGTACCCGGGAACCCGCTTTCGGGGCCGGTTTTCGGGGCAATTCTGCCCCAGATCGCCTCCGATTCGCTGTTTATGGCGAATCAGATTCGCAAACTGGATCAGATTCGCCGTGTCTGTGACCATCCGGCCCTGCCGCCCCCTCCAAAAGTACCCACTTGCGGTATGGCTGATCGGGCGGTCACAGGCACCCTTGCCTCTATTGCATCTGGATACCTTTTTGAAGATAGTCAGATAAAAGGAGCCCGCCGTGCCGCGCCCAGATTCGCCGGATGATCTCGACTTCACCGCAGACCCGCGTTTTACCGGGGCCATGCGGCGTGGCTCTGTGAAGAAGAATGTCGCGGCGATCCATGTTTCCGGCAAGCTGACCCTGCTGCAGCGCAAACTGTCGAATGTCCTGCTGCTCAATGCCTATGATACCCTGCTGACGCAGCAACGGCACCAGATCGACGCGCGCACGCTGGCCCTGATGATCGGCTATAATTCCAACGATATGGATACGCTGCGCGATGCCCTGCGGGGTCTGGCCGAGACCGTGGCGGAATGGGATATGCTGGATGAAAAGGGCCGGCAGGAATGGGGGGTGTCTGCCCTGCTGTCCTATGCCAAGCTGAAGGCGGGGGTCTGCGAATATGCCTATTCGCCGGCGCTTGCGGAAAAGCTTTATGATCCCAAGGTCTATGCGCTGATCAATCTGAACATCCAGCGCCGCTTCACTTCGGGCCATGGGCTGGCACTTTATGAAAACTGCTATCGGTTCATCCGTACCGGCTCCACCGGCTGGTGGCCGATCGAAACCTTCCGCCGCCTGATGGGGGTAGAGGGCAGCGCCTATTACGAGGTGTTCAAGCAGCTGAACGCCAAGATCATCAAGCCCGCGGTGGAAGAGGTGAACCGCACCTCCAATATCCGCCTGACACCCGAATTTCGCCGCATGGGCCGCGCGGTTTCCGAGATCCGCTTTCTGATCGAGGAAAACCCGCAGCTCGCCATGTTCGACATCAAGGGCGATGATGCGGTGCGCGAAAGCCCGCTTTATGCGCGGCTGGTGGGGCAGGGCGTATCAGACCGGCTGGCGCGGCAATGGCTGGCAGAGCATGGCGAAGAGGTGGTGGCCGAAAAGCTGTCTTTCGTCACCGGCAAGGGCAAGGTGCGCAATGCCGCGGGCTATCTGCGCGATGCCCTGGCCAAGGGCTATGGCGCGCCGGAAAAGGCACCGCCCCCCGCACCCGAAGCCGTGGCTGCGGTGGAGCGCCGCCGCGAAGCCGAGGCAGAGGCAGAAGCCGCGCTGGATCAGCGCATTGCCGAACGCGATCAGCGGCGCCGGCGGTTTGCGGCGGTGGAGCAGGCGGTTTCGCGGCGAAACCCCACGCAGCGCGATGCGGATCGCCGCATGTTCCAATCCAGCCTGGAAGATGATCTGGAACGCGAGGATTTTCGCCGCTTCGGCTGGAACAGCGCGCTGAACGCCCGGGCCATCTTTGCCTTCTGGGACAGGATGGAACCGGGGCTGTTCGACGGCTTGTGATCTGGGCTTAGGCAGGCGCCACCCGGGTCAGCGGCGCCATCATGTCTTCCAGGGTGCCACAGGCAAAGGCGCCTGCCTTTGCGATGTCCTGCGAAACATCGACCGGCAGGCCAGAGTTTGAATCCGCCGGGATCTCGTTCAACCGCCCGCCCACCAGCACAGGCAGGCTTTGCCCCTGGCGTTCCAGCGCGGCCAGCACGGCACGGGTATAGCCAAGCGCCACGCCGTTGTAAGTGCTGATGGCAATCGCCTGCGCGCCACCGGCCAGCGCCGTCGCCACCAGCGTTTCAGGGTCCACGCTGACCCCGCCATCCAGCACCTGCGCGCCAAGCCCGGTCAGCGCCTGTTCCACCAGATACTTCCCGTGTTCATGCACATCCGTGGTGCCGATGCACACGGTAACCGGCCGGGGCAGGGCCGGGCGCCCCAGCAGCCAATGCGCCGCCTTCTCGTTCAGCTCGCGCGCCCATTCGGCATGGATCAGCGGCTGGCGCCCGCGCGGCCCTTCGGCCCCCGGCCCGAACAGCGCCTCGATCCGCTTCGGGCCAAGCCGGCGGATCGCCAGCAACAGCGCCGCCGGATCGGTGACATCCACCCCCCGATCACCCAGACCGGCCAGCAGGGCGCTGGCAAACTNNCCGCCCCCAGACGGTCTGCCAGCGCCTCGACCTTCGGCCAGTCGAACACCGCATCATAGGCCCCGGCGTGATCGGCCAGACGATGGGCAAAGCTCTGTGCGGCAATGATTTCATCCACATCGGGGATGCGCTGGTTTTCCGTCACCGGCACCGGGTTGACGGCATGGCCCGTGGGCCAGCGCCCCAGCGCCAGCATGTCCGCCAGCAGGTAATTGCCAAGGCTTGCATAATTTCCCGCCGGGTCAGACTGGTAAGAGACGGTATTGCCGAAGATCATCGTTCCGGGTGTATCGCTGACCCGGGCCAGTGCCGCGTGAAAGGCGGCGCGCGACAGCGGATTGCCAAAATGATGGCCATAGCAATGCGCCAGCCGCGCGCCGATCAGATCTTCGACAATGTGTTTTTCCACCAGCACCATGCCAAGCGCGCAGGACATGTCCAGAAACAGCCCGGCAAACCCGTCATCCAGATTGGAATGAACCAGCACCTCTGCCTGCTGCGCCGCGATCAGGCCAAGGGCGGTCACGGTGGCTTCTGTTGTGGCCACGTCATCATCCCAATAGGGCAGCCGGAAGGTGAAATACTGCCCCAGATTGCCAATCGCCCCCGCGCCGGCCGCCAGCGCCGCGCGGGTATTTTCCACCGCGCCGGGCAGGCCCAGCATGAAATCCCCGAAATGTGCTGCTGCCGGGGCCGCATGGGTGATGCGGGCGAAATCCTCGGGGCCGGACAGCACGATCCCCGTGCCGCGTGTGGCCTTGGCCCGCATATGCCCCGGATAGCCCATAGACCAGTCAAGCGTGATGCCGAACCTGTCAACCGTGATGCCTGCCCGGCTGCACTGTTCATGCACTTCGGCAATGGCGCTGATCGTGCGGTCCACATTGCGAAAGCCGATATGGGCGTGCTGCATGATCCGCCCGCTGGCGGTGATGCGCCGCTTCCATTCGGTTTCCGATGCCAGGCCATGTTCCGTCAGGAAAGGGCAGGGGCCAACAGTCCAGTCTCGGGCCATGGCGCGCCCGGCCTGCAGCAGGTCAGCACCGGGGGGCAGGCGGGGGTCGGTCAGCGGGGGCAGGGGGGCGGCTTGCATGGCGGTCCTGTGATGAATGACCGGCCAAGGTTACCCCATCGCCGCCAGATCGCCAGAAAAATGTCGACACTTGCGTGGGGCTTCGGCCTGCCGCATGGTGGCGGGATCGGCAGATGCGAAAAGGTGGGCAAGATGATGCTGGGGGTTCTGGGGGTTGGCCATCTGGCCACGGCGATGCTGGCGGGTCTGGTGCGNNCGCCCGCCATGGTTTTGCCGTCGCGGTGGATAATGACGATCTGGTGCGCCGGGCCGATGTGGTTCTGCTGGCCGTGCGCCCGGCAGCGGTGGCCGGGGCCATCGCGGGCCTGCCTTGGCGCGCCGATCAGATCGTGATTTCGGCCTGCGCGGGCGTGCCCCTTGCCGCAATGACCGTGGCCCCGGCACAGGCCATGCGCATCATGCCGATGACCGCCGCAGAAATCGGCGCCAGCCCCACCATCTGCTTTCCCGATCTGCCGCAGGTGCGCCGCCTGCTGATGGCCCTTGGCCCGCTGATCCCCCTGCGCAACGAGGCTGAATTCGAGGTGGCGACGGTCTCTGCTGCCGCCTATGGCTGGGCGCAAGAGCTGATCCGCCGTACCGCCGACTGGTCGGTGGCGCAGGGCTTGGCGCCGGATACAGCACGGCAACTGGTTTCAGGCACCTTTGTCGCGGCAGGGGCCCTGATGGCGGCCAAGCCCGAACCGATGGCCCAGCTGCTGCAGGAACTGGTCACCCCCGGTGGCATCACGGAACGCGGCCTGCAGGTGCTGGAGGATCACGGCATGGGCGCTGGCTGGGAGGCGGCCTGCGCCGCTGTCCTGCACAAGCTGACCCACTGACCCGATCAGCGCAGATCCAGTGCCGCGCCCCGGCAGGGGTCTTGCAGCAGATCGGCCAGCTCGTCATCCAGATGCAGGATCGACAGTGAAACCCCCGCCATATCCAGCGAGGTGTAATAGGCGCCGACCAGGCTCTTTGCCACGCGCACGCCCCGCGCCTTCAGGCGCTGCCGCACGCGGCGATACACGATATACAGCTCCATCGTCGGGGTGCCGCCCAGCGAATTGACCAGAACCGCCACGCGGTCGCCCTCGGCCGGCTGCATCTCGGCCAGAATCCGGTCGATCAGGATATCTGCGGCCTCGTCTGCCGAGGCAAGCCGCTGGCGGGCCACGCCCGGCTCGCCATGCACACCCACGCCGATCTCCATATCCTCTGGCCCCAGAACAAAGCTGGGCCGGCAGGTTTCGGGCGGCGATCCGGGTTCCAGGGCGATGCCCATCGTATAGGTCCGGGCATTGGCCCGCCGCGCCAGCGCCTCGCAGCTGTCCAGAGGCAGCATCCGTTCCGCAGCGGCCCCCGCGATCTTGAAGATGAACACATTGCCGGCCACCCCGCGCCGCGCCGAACGCGACTCCAGCGGTGAAGAGGCGATATCATCGGTGGTGATGACAGCCCGCACCCGGATGCCCTCGGCCGCCGCCATCTCGGCCGCCATGTCGAAATTCATCACATCGCCAGAGAAATTTCCGTAGATATGCAGAACCCCGGCCCCGCCATCCGCAGCCCGGGTGCAGGCCAGAATGGGATCGGGCGGGGGCGAGGCAAAGACATTGCCCACCGCCGCCGCATCGGCCAGCCCCCGGCCGACATAGCCCCAGAAGCCCGGCTCATGCCCCGCGCCGCCCCCGATCACGATGCCCACCTTGCCGGGGCGCGGGCCATCCAGCGCCACGATGGCCCGTGGTGCGCCGGGCAGGGCGGCAATCAGATCTTCATGCGCGGCCAGCGCGCCGGCCAGCGATTCATCCACCGCATCCTGCGGGGCGTTCAGCAGCTTTTTCACCCGGGTCCGTGCCGCCAGGGCCTCGGGCGCGGGCGCCGCTGCCCGGCGGGGCGTGTCGTGATAGCCCTCTGCCGTCAGGATGCCGCGCCCGGTGGCCACATCCGTCACAAGAACATTCACCAGCCCGCCGCGCAGGGCGGCCAGGATCGCGGGCACCTTGTCCACCCCACCCGCCACCGCAATGCGCTGCGGGATCTGCCGCAGCGCCGCCAGATCCACGCCGATGGTGCGATCGTTCAGCGGCCCCAGCACCGGATGGCCGCGGGCAGAGATGAACCGCCCGGCAATGCTGCCCACCGCCTCCTGATAATAGGAATGCTGCGCCATGCCGTCGAAAAATCCGCTGGTATGGATGGTGCTTTCCGGCCGCAGCGAGGAAATGCCCAGCACGATGCGGTTCGCCTCTGCCAGAACGGCCAGCTGTTCTGCCAGCACGGGTTCCTGCAGCAGCACATCGCGCACCCCGGCGCTTGAAACGATGGCGGGGGCCGAAATCGGGATGCAGCGCGCCCCCATCGCCTCGGCCATGCGCGAGGCGCAGGCCTCGGGCGTCCAGGCGATCTTGGCGGTGGTGCTGCCCGTGGCCTGCACCACGCGCACATCCTGCAACCCGCCGACCTGCAGCGCCTCTGCCAGGGCCAGCATGGTGCGCCCCCAGGTCACGGCGATGGTATCGCCCGATTTGGCATTATGGGCCAGCGCCTGCGCCCCCGCCGCCCCCAGCCGGGCAATCAGCGGGCGCGCGCCGCCCTCTGCCGGGATCACAAGGCAATCCTGCAGGCCGAAATGATCCTTCAACGCCCGCGCAATCGACAAAGCGCGGAACTTTTCGGGATGGATTTCGATATTCACGATGCCGCGCGTCCGCGCATCGGCCAGATAAGCGTTTACCGAGGCCCGCGACAGGCCCATCTCGGCGGCAATATCGCCCTGGGTCATGCCTTCTTCATAGTAAAGCCAGGCCGCCCACAGCAGCGGGTCATCGCCAAAGCGCAGGGGCATCCCGGCGCCTGTGTCGCTGTCATTGCGGGCAGAAATCCGTGGTGCCATCAGGCCACCCCGCCGCCACGCAGGGCGATCCCGCGCAGACCTTCGTGCAGGGCGGCAAGGATGATCACCGCTNNCCCATATGGCCCAGGCTGCGCGCGCCCAGACGCGCCGCCCGCCCCTTGGAGGCAACCATGGCCCGTGTCGCATCGCGCCCTTCGGCGGCGGCATCGCGTGCGGCCAGCAGAACAGCCAGCGCATCGCCCCCGCCATCCCGGCAGGCGCGGGCCGCCCGCGCGGCCGGGGCCCAGGCATCCATCATCGTCTTGTCGCCCGGCTGCGCCTTGCCCCGGTCGGCAATGCCTTCGGCCATGGCGGCCACCACATCGGCCAGCGCTGCGGGCGGCAGGCTGGTCTGTCCGGCAAAGCGCTGCCCGGCGCGCAGAAAGGCGCTGGCATAAAGCGGCCCCGTCGTCGCGCCCACGGTATTCAGAAAGGATTTCGCCGCCACCGGGAACAGATCGCCCGCCGCCGTGCCGCCCGCCGCCGCATCATGGCTGGCGCGCACCACAGCGGCAAAGCCATCGGCCATCGACATGCCGTGATCGGCATCGCCCACCGCGCCATCCAGCTCTCCCAGATGGCTGCGCGCCTCTGACATCCGCGCCGATATGGTGCGGAACAGATCAACGATGTCAAAGGCGCTCAGCGGTTTCATATGCTGACTTCTGCCGAAACCCTGCCCCGGCGCAAGGGGGTTCACACCAGACGGCGGCTCAGGCCTTGTGCCAGAACCGTCAGGATCATGCAGCACGAGGTGGCGCCGGCATCCAGCACCCCGCGCGACCGTTCACCCAGACGGCTGGCCCGGCCGATCTTCGCCACCAGATCAATGGTACTGTCGCGCCCCTGCTCTGCCGCCACGGCAANNATCCTTCGCCGCGCGCCGCATCGAAGGCCGCAACCGCAGGCACCAGCGTATCCATCAGCGTCTTGTCGCCCACCTGCGCCGATCCAACCCCGCGCACACCTTCCAGACCGCCGTTCAGCATGGCAGAAAACACTTCTGCATCAATGTCTTCATGCCCCTGCAGCGCGGCTGCCATATCTTCGAACATCAGCCCATACAGCGGCCCCATCGACCCGCCGATTTCCGACATCAGCACATCCGAAAGCACCGCCAGCGCCGCATCCAGCGTCATGTCCTGGCCGTGGATACGCTCTGCCGCGCGGCCAAAGCCCTTGGCCATGTTGATGCCGTGATCGCCGTCCCCAATCTTGCCGTCGATCTCTGACAGCCAGGCCTTGTTGGCCACGATCACCTCGGCCAGCTCTTCCACAACCGGGCCAAGGCCCTGATTTCTGATCTTGTCCATTCTGTCCTCACAAGGCCGGAGAGGCGGTTTCGACATCCAGCAGCGCCTTCAGCTCGGCATCCAGCGCCATCACCGTCAGCGTGGCCCCCACCATTTCCAGCGAGGTGAAATAGTTGCCGACCAATGCCTTGTGCACGGTCATCCCCATGCCGGCCAGCCCGGTTTCGATCCGGTCATACAGCACATAGAGTTCGTTCACCGGGGTGGCGCCCAGGCCGGAAACCAGCACCGCCACCTCGCTGCCTGCGGGCAGGGCGTGATCGTCCATCACGATGCGCAGCATGTCATCGGCCACCTCATTGGCGGTTTTCAGCGCCTCGATCCGGGTTCCGGGTTCGCCATGATGGCCGATGCCCACTTCCATGGTGCCGGGTTCGATCTGGAAATTCGGATGGCCGACGCCGGGCAGGGTGCAGGGGCCAAGGCCCACGCCGACAGACCGGCAGGCGTCGATCGCCTTCTGCGCGGCGGCCTGAACTTCGGCAAGGCTGGCGCCGGTGGCGGCCTTGGCGCCGCCGATCTTCCACATGAAGATCTCGCCCGCCACGCCACGCCGCTTGGCACGCTCTTCCGCCGGGGCAGAACAGACATCGTCATTGGCGACGACGGTGGCAACCTCGATCCCCTGTTTTGCCACCATGCGGGCGGCCATCTTCACGTTCATGTTGTCGCCGGCATAGTTGCCATACAGCACGGCAACACCGGCGCCGCTGTCCACCGCGCGGATGGCATCGGCAAAGCTTTTCGCCGTGGGCGAGGAAAACAGCTCTCCCACCGCCACCGCATCCACCATGTTGCGCCCGGCATAGCCGATGAAGGCCGGTTCGTGCCCCGATCCGCCGCCGGTGACAATGCCCACCCGGCCCGGCTGCGGCGCATTGCGCGCGATCACCACGCGCGGATTTTCCGCATCCAGCCGCACCAGATCACGGTGGGCCTTCACGAAACCGGCTACGGTTTCATCCACCAGATCGTCGGGATTGTTGATGAACCTCTGCATCCTGTCTCTCACTTCACCGTATAGCCGCCATCGACGAGCAGATCCGCGCCATTGATCATCGCGGCCTCGTCCGAGGCAAGGAACACCGCAGCTGCGGCAATTTCAGAAGGTTCGGCAAAGCGGCCCACAGGGATCTGCGCCTTCATCGCCTCGCCTTTCGGCCCGTCCCAGGCCTTGCGCCCCAGATCGGTCAGAACCACCGTGGGCGAGATGGAATTGACCGTGATCCCATATCTGCCCCATTCCAGCGCCAATGTCTTGGTCACGCCGATGATTCCGAACTTCGAGGCGCAATAGGCCACATGGCCTTCGATGGCCACCGATCCCGCCTGGCTGGCCAGATTGATGATCCGCCCGCCGCGGCCTGCGGCGATCATGGCGCGGCCGACTTCGCGGGCCATCACTAAACTGCCGGTCAGGTTCACGTCAAGCGTGCGCTGCCAGGCGCCATCGGTCAGATCTTCGGCCGGGGCCAGATCGACGATGCCTGCGCTGTTCACCAGAATGTCGATGCCCCCAAAGGCGGCCTGCACATCCGCAACGGCGGCAGCCACGCTGGCGCCATCGGTCACATTGCAACGGAAGGCGGCGCCTGTGGCGCTTTGCGCGGCGGCGGCCGTGGCCGCTTCAAGGTTCATGTCCAGATAGGCGACCCTTGCGCCCTTTGCGGCATAGGCCGCGGCAATGGCCGCCCCGATCCCCGAGGCGGCGCCGGTCACGACGGCAACCTTGCCCGAAAGTGAAAAGTCAAAACTCGCAGCGACCATCTTTGTTGTCCTTGTAGCGGGGCGGGCCCGGTCACATGCTCCGGGGCTGATCGGCCCCGGGGCAGCTTTGCGTCACAGGTCGGGCGTCACTGGCGGGCGGCCAGCAGCGCATCGACGTTTTCGGCGGTCACCGGGGTCCACGGAACGTTGTATTCCTTGGATTTTCCGTCAGCCCAGGGCATATCGGGATATTGTTCCCAGATGTCGGACATCGGTTTGTAATCCGGGATCGCGGCGGCAATTGCCAGATCCAGCGCGCCCTGCGCCTGCGCATGGCCGTCCTGCAGGATCGAGGCCATGTCGCCTGCCTTCACCGCCACCAGCGCGTCGGTCACCCCGTCGATGCCGGCGATGGCGAAATCGGTCACGTTCATGCCGGCGGCCTTGACCGCTTCGATGGCACCCAGCGCCATTTCGTCATTCTGGCCGATGATCCCGTCGATCGAATCACCATGTGAGGTCAGCCAGTTTTCCATCAGGGTCTGGGCTTCGGCCCGGCTCCAGTTGGCGGTCTGCTGTTCCAGGATCTTCACATCCGGGCATTCGGCCAGTGCCTTCATGTTGCCTTCCAGCCGCTGGATCTGGGCCGACTGGCCGATGGGGCCTTCGATGATGACGACGTTGCCCTTGCAGCCAATCTTGTCCAGCACGTGTCGGGCCTCCATGTACCCCGACTGTACGTCATCCGACCCGACATATGCAGACAGCTTGTCGCTGTTCACCCGGGTGTTCGACCCGAAAACCGGGATGCCCGCGGCGGCGGCGGCATCCACGGCGGCAGCGCCGGCCTCGATGTCGATCGGCACAAAGACGATGGCCTTAATGCCTTGGGTGATCATCGTTTCGAACTGTTCCTGCTGCACCAGCGCATCATAGCGGCCGTCGAACACCGTCAGTTCAACCAGGCCTTCCTTCACCGCCGGGTGGTTTTCGGCGGCCTGCGCCCAGATCTGCATGAATTCGGCATTGAGGCCATAGACGGCCGCGCCGATCTTCGGCTTGTCCTGTGCGCCGGCAACACCGGCCACCAGCGACATGGCCGTTGCCATCATCAACATCGTTTTCGTCATCGCGTCTGTCCTCCCATGGATCACGCTCGGTTATGGCGCCCCCTCCTCAGGGGTGCCGCAGGCATGGAGCGGGGCCTTGCGGCCTCAGTCCTGCTTGTTCTTGGATTGATCCAGCATCACGGCGGCCACGATCAGGAAGCCCTTGATGACCTGCTGGTAATAGGATTCGACCCCCATCAGATCGAGCCCGTTGTTCATGACCCCGATCAGCAGCGCGCCGATCAGCNNCCCGCCAGGCTGGTGCCGCCGATCACCACGGCGGCAATCGCGTCGAGTTCATAGGCGATGCCAGCCTGCGGCAGGGCCGATCCGGTGCGCGCGGCAAGGATCATGCCCGCAAGACCCGCCAGCCCGCCGGAAATCACATAGACCATGAAGCGGATGCGCGTGACCGGCAGGCCCGAAACCTTGGCGGCATGGGGGTTGCCCCCCACGGCATAGACATGGCGGCCAAAGCGGGTCTGGGTCAGCACGAAATGCGCGCCAGCAAAGACGGCCAGCAGCACGAAGATCGGCACCGGCACGCCCAGAACATCGCCCGTCCCGATCCAGCGGAAGGTATCGGTCAGCGCCGGAATGGGCCGCCCGCCGGAATAAAGCAGCGTCAGGCCGCGCGCCGCCGACAGCATCCCCAGCGTGGCGACGAAGGCAGGCACCCGGAAGCGGGCGACGATCAGCCCCGAGACAGAGCCAGCCAGCATCCCCACCGCCACACCGATGGCCAGCGCCAGAAGGGCAGGGTAGGGGGCGCCGGGGATGAAGCCTGCCGTGCTGGTGGTGGCGAAAGAGGCAGCCACCACCCCGGTCAGTGCCACCACCGACCCCACCGAAAGGTCGATGCCGCGCGTCAGGATCACGAAGGTCATGCCGATGGCCAGAACCCCGTTGATCGAGGTCTGCCGCAGCACGTTCAGGATATTGCGCGCCGACAGGAAATTCTCGTTGATCAGGGCCAGAACCACGCAGGCCAGAACCAGTGCGATCAGGATACCATATTTCTGCGCATAGGAGCCAAAGCCCCCGGCTGCGGCGCTTTTGGCGCGGCCCTGCGTCTGCATTTGCGTCACTTTCCCATTCCTCCCCTGCGTTCGGCGCCGTTTCAGGCGGCCAGATGCAGCAAGCGTTCCGCCGAGAGTTCGGCGCGGGGCAGTTCGCCCGCCATGCGCCCATCCCGCAGCACGATGACCCGGTCGGCCATCCCCAAAATCTCGTCCGTTTCCGAGGACACCATGATGATGGTGCCGCCCGCCCGCGCGAAATCGGACATGACGCGATAGATTTCGCGTTTTGCCCCCACATCCACGCCGCGCGTGGGTTCATCCAGCAGCAGGATCTTCGGTTCGGTCAGGAACCATTTCCCCAGGACCACCTTCTGCTGATTGCCGCCCGACAGCCGCGCCACCCCAAGGGCATCGCTGGCGGTCTTGATGTTCAGCGCGTCGATCATGCCTTGTGCGGCGGCGGCCTCGCGCTGTGCGCTCATCAGCGGGCCGCGCGACAGGCGATCCAGCAGGGCGAGGCAGAGGTTGTCGCGCACGCTGCCCGACAGCACCAGCCCGGTGCCCTTGCGGTCTTCGGTGACATAGGCGATGCCCTGCGCGATGGCATCCTTGGGCGCGGCGATGCGCACCGCGCGGCCCTCGATCTCGATCTGGCCGCCGCGATCCGGGGCAAGGCCGAACAGCCGGTCGAAAATCTCGGTCCGGCCCGATCCCATCAGGCCATAAAGCCCGAGGATTTCGCCGCGATGTGCTGTCAGGTTGATGTCGCGCACGCCGCGCCCGGCGGAAAGCCCGGTGACGCGCAGCATGGGCGTTGCATCCGGCGTGTTGTCCTTGATGAATTCTTCGGTCAGGGGGCGGCCGACAATCAGCTGGATCAGCTGTTCCTTGTTGATATCGGCCAGCGCGCCATCCTGTACGAACTGTCCGTCGCGGAAGACGGTGTAGCTGTCTGCAATCGAGAAGATCTCTGACAGGCGGTGGCTGACATAGACGATGCCCTTGCCACGGGCCTTCAGCAGGGCGATGGCGGCGAACAGCTGTTCCGCCTCTGCCTCGCCCAGGGCCGAGGTGGGTTCGTCGAAGATGATGATTTCGGCATCATAGCTCAGCGCCTTGGCGATTTCGACCAGCTGGGTCTGGGCCACGGTCAGATCCATCATCAGATCGGTGGCGCGGATCGAGAAGCCGAAGCCGTCCAGCAGGGTCTGGGTGCGGCTGTTCAGCTGGCGATAATCGATGCGGCCCAGAAAGCCGGTGGGTTCGCGCCCCAGATAGATGTTTTCGGCCACGGTCATGGCGGGAACGGGGCTGAGCTCCTGTTCCACGATGGCGATGCCATTGGCGAGGGCAGCGGCGGGGCCATCGAACTGCACCTCGGCGCCCCGGCGGCGGATCGACCCGCCATCGCGTGGCTGTATGCCCATGACAATGCTGAGGAACGTGGATTTTCCGGCGCCATTGCCGCCGCAGAGCGCGTGAACCGATCCGGCCGCCAGCCGGAACTGGCCGTTCCGCAGTGCCGGAACGCCGGCATAGCTTTTGCGGAGGCCCGAAACCTCCAGCAGCGGTGTATCCATGATCCCCTCCCCTGCCATCTGACGTAGTTCACTATCAGATGACTTTTGTAAAAGAGCTTTGATTCTGTCATTTGTCAACATGATTCCGAAATTTGTATTCGGGGTGGTGTCTGATCCGTAGCTTGACTTGTATGGTAGTATGGTATATCGCTGACTCGGCGGGGGGAGACCGGAATGACGGGCGAGAAAACTGAACAGATCAGCCTGCAGCCGATGCGCACCAGCGTGGTGGATCAGCTGTATGCGGCCCTGCGCGCCGCGATCATCGACAATGACCTGAACCCCGGCGCCCGGATTTCCGAGGCCGAAGTGGCGCAGCGCTATGGCATCAGCCGCCAGCCCGTGCGCGAGGCGTTCATCTCGCTGGCCAATGAGGGCCTGCTGGAGGTGCGGCCGCAGCGCGGCACTTTCGTGGCCAAGATTTCTCTGCCTGCCGTGATGGATGCGCGGTTCGTGCGCGAGGCGGTGGAGGCGGATATCGTCAAGCTGCTGGCGCAGGCCCCGGATATGGCCCTGGTGGCCGATCTGCGCGGGCAGCTGGTGCGGCAGCAGGATATCGTCGGCGGATCGGCCCGCGATTTCATGGATGCCGACGAGATCTTTCACCGCACGCTGGCCGAAGGGGCGGGCAAGGGCAATGCCTGGCGCGTCGTCGTCGAGATGAAGGCGCAGATGGATCGGGTGCGCTTTCTGTCCAGCATGCATTTCCCGGTGGCGCGTCTGATCGACCAGCACCGCGCCGTGGTCGATGCAATCGCGGAGGGTGATCCGGCCCGCGCCGAAAGCGCCATGCGAGTGCATCTGCAGGGCATCCTGACGGATCTGCCCGTCATCAAGCAGGAGCGCCCCGAATATTTTCTCTGATCCCGGCCAGTGCCGGAGATCGCATCATCCTGGAGGAGGAGCTGATGAAGTTCGAAATGTTTGGCCGTCTGGCCGCAACCTGCGCCATGGTCGCCCTGATGGGCACATCTGCCCTGGCGGCGGATGTCACGCTGAAGCTGGGCCATCTGGCGAATGAAGAGAACATCTGGCACAAATCGGCGGTGAAATTCGGGGAAGAGGTGAAAGCCCTGACCGAAGGCCGGGTTGAGGTCGAGGTTTACCCGAACGAGTCGCTGGGCAAGGAAATCGACGTCATCAACGGGATGCAGCTTGGCACCGCCGATATGACGATCACCGGCGAAAGCCTGCAGAACTGGGCGCCCAAGGCCGCGCTGCTGGCGCTGCCCTATGCCTATAAATCGCTGGAACATATGGATCAGGTCGCTTCGGGCGAGATCGGCCAGCAGATCGAAGCCGAGATCATCGAAAACGCCGGTGTCCGCGCGCTGACCTATTTTGCCCGTGGCCCGCGCAACCTTTCGGCCAACCGCGAAATCACCACGCCGGATGATCTGAACGGCTTCAAGCTGCGGGTGCCGAACGTGCCGGTCTTTGTGGCGGCCTGGCAGGCCATCGGGGCCAACCCCACGCCCATGGCGTTTTCCGAGGTCTTCACCTCGCTGCAGAACGGCACGATCGAGGGGCAGGAAAACCCGCTGGCGCTGTTCAAATCCGGCGGTTTCTATGAAGTGCAGAAGGTGGTGAACAAGACCGAGCATGTGCGGTCCTGGATCTATCTGACGATTTCGGAACGCAGCTGGGGCAAGCTGTCGGAGGCCGATCANNCCGCACTGCTGGAAGCCGCAAAGCGCACGCAAGCCTTTGAACGCGAGCTGTTCCTGGCCGATGAACAGGCGCTGGTCGCCGATCTGGAAGGCCGTGGCGTGAAATTTGTCGAGGTCGATCAGGCCGCCTTTGCCGCCAAGGCCAAGGATGCGGTGATCGCCTCTGTTCCCGAAGAAATCCGCCCGCTGGCCGAGCAGATCTTCAACAACTGATACGCAGCGGTTCTGCCGGGTCATCCCGGCAGAACCCCATGCGGAGGCACCCATGACACAAGCGTTCAAAGGGCTGGAGGGGCTGTGCCGCCTCCTGATACTCGGGGCTTTTCTGCTGCTGTCGGCATCCGTGCTGCTGCAGGTCTTTGCCCGCACCTTTCTGGCCACTGCGCCGGTCTGGACCGAAGAGCTGACGCGGTTCTGCCTGATCTTCATCGGCGCGCTTGGTGCCGGAATGGCGCTGCGCAGCGGCGATATGGTGAACGTCGATCTGCTGTGCGAAAGCCTGCCGGGGCGGGCGCCCTGGGTCTTGCGGCTGGTGTCGGCGGTGCTGACGGCCCTGTTTGCGCTGATCCTGCTGCCCGCCGCCTGGGATTACACGATGATCGGCAGCCGCCAGACGGCGCCTTCGCTGGGCTGGCGGATGGATTTCATTCACGCCTCGATGCTGATCCTGTTTGTCACACTCGCACTCTGGGCGGTGATGCGCGCCTTTGAAATGCTGACTGGCCGCCATGATGGCCGCCCCATTCTTGCGTCGGAGGAAGAGTGATGGGCCTTGCCCTGCTTCTTGGAATTTTCGTGGTGGGCCTTGCCATCGGCCTCCCGGTGGCGGTGACGCTTGGCCTTTCGTCCATGGCCTATCTGCTGTTTGCCGATATCCCGCTCGTGGTCATTCCGCAGAAGATGTATGCCGGGATGGACAGTTTCGTGCTGCTTTGCATCCCCGGCTTCATCCTGGCGGGCAATCTGATGAATTCGGGCGGTATCACCGAACGGATCATCCGCTTTGCCAATGCGCTGGTGGGCTGGATGCGGGGCGGGCTGGCGCAGGCCAATATCGCGGCCTCGATGCTGTTCGGCGGGATTTCGGGCACGGCGGTGGCCGATGTGGCCTCTGTCGGCGGGATGATGATCCCGGGCATGAAGAAGGCGGGTTATCCCGGCGATTTCTCGGCCGCCGTGACCGCCGCGTCTTCGACCGTGGGGCCGATGATCCCGCCCAGCGTGCCGATGATCATCGTGGGGTCGCTGTCGGGCCTTTCGGTGGGCAAGCTGTTTCTGGCGGGCGCCGTGCCCGGCCTGCTGATGGGCTTTGCCATGATGGTGACCACCTATTTCATCGCCAAGAAGAAGAGCTTCCCGCGCGAGGCGTGGAAGGGGCTGGGCGAGCTGTTCAGCTCTTTCGCGGGGGCCATCTGGGCGATTGCGATGACGGCGCTGATCGTGGGCGGGTTGCTGATCGGTATCACCACCCCCACCGANNCACCGAAACCGCGATTGTGGCCTGCCTTTATGCGGCGCTTGTGGGGCTGTTTGTCTATCGTGAACTGCCGGTGGCGCGTATTCCGAAGATCATCATCGACAGCGCGATCAGTTCGGCGGGCATTCTGGTGCTGGTGGGCACGGCCAATGTGTTCGGCTGGATTCTGGTGGCGGAACGTATTCCGCAGATGCTGGCCGATACGGTGCTGTCGATCACCGACAACAAGTTTCTGGTGATCCTGCTTATCAACATCCTGCTGCTGTTCGTGGGCATGTTCATGGAAACCATTGCCGCGCTGATCATCCTGTTCGTGCCGCTGCAGGCGCTGGCCATGGCGGTGGGGATCGACCCGATCCATTTTGCCTGCTTTGCCGTGCTGAACCTGATGATCGGGCTGACGACGCCGCCGGTGGGGGTGTGTCTGTTCGTGGCCTCGAACATCGCGCGTCTGCCGCTGTCGCCGAAGATCCGGGCCATCGTGCCCTATCTGCTGACCAATCTCGCCGTGCTGCTGATGGTCAGCTACTGGGCGCCGCTGGCCACCTGGCTGCCCAACCTGCTGATGCCCTGAGGTGCCATGATGACCCAAATGCAAGAAAACCGTGTTGTGCGCCTGCATGGGCAGGATGATCTGAAGATCGAGGCTCTGGCGCTGCAGGCGCCGGGGGCGGGCGAGGTGCGGGTGGCCGTGCTGGCTGGCGGGATCTGCGGATCGGATCTGCACTACTGGCTGGAAGGCGGCATCGGCACCATCCGCGTTCGTGAGCCGATCATTCTGGGGCATGAGGCCGCGGGCCGGATCGAGGCTTTGGGCGATGGCGTGACCGGGTTGCAGATCGGGCAGCTGGTGGCGATGAACCCGTCGCATCCCTGCGGCAGCTGCGATTTCTGCAGCCAGGGCCTGCCGCATCACTGCACGGCGATGCGCTTCAAGGGATCGGCGATGTATCTGCCGCATGAACAGGGCATGTTCCGTGACCGCATGGTGATCGGCGCGAAACAGTGCCATCCGCTGCCCGAAGGCATAGCGCCCGGGGCTGCGGCCTGTGCCGAGCCTTTGGCCGTCTGTCTGCACGCGGCCAACCGGGGCGAGGTGGTCGGCGGCAGTCTGGCAGGCAAGACCGTGCTGGTGACCGGCGCGGGGCCGATCGGTGCGCTGTGCGTGGCGGTGGCCCGGCAGCGCGGCGCGGCCGAAATCATCGTGACCGATATTCAGGATGCCACGCTGGCGGTGGCCCGGCAGATGGGGGCCGATCACGCGATCAATACCGCCAGTGCGCCCGAAGGGCTGGCGGAATGGCAGGCGGGCAAGGGCCGGGTGGATCTGGTGTTCGAATGTTCCGCCGCCGCGCCCGCGATCCGCGATGCGGTTTCGTGCCTGCGGCCTCTGGGGGTTCTGGTGCAGGTGGGCGTGGCCGGGCCGACGCCGCTGCCGCTGAACGTGATGGTGGGCAAGGAAATCCTGTTCATCGGATCGCACCGCTTTGATACCGAATTTGCCGATGCCGTGCGGCTGATCGGATCGGGGGCGATTGATCCGCGCCCGATGATTACCGCCACCTATCCGATGGCCGAGGCGCTGACCGCCTTTCGCGCCGCCTCTGACCGGGGGCAATCGGTCAAGGTTCAACTCTCCTTCGCTGGCGCCTGATCGCGCGGCGCATCCAGACAGAAAGACGACCCCATGAGACAGACCTGGCGCTGGTTCGGCCCCAAAGATCTGGTTTCCATCGACGACATGCTGCAAGCCGGCGTGGAAGGCGTGGTGACTGCCCTGCATCATGTGCCCACCGGCACCGTCTGGACGCCCGAGGATATCGCGCAGCGGCAGGCCGAACTGGCGGTGATGCGGGATGGCGCGCCATCCAGCCTGAAATGGGAAGTGGTGGAAAGCCTGCCGGTTTCCGAAGACATCAAGCGCCAGACCGGCGAGTGGAAGGCGCATATCGCCAACTGGAAAACCTCGATGCGCAACCTGCGCGCGGCGGGGATCGAGGTGATCTGCTACAACTTCATGCCCATCCTTGACTGGACCCGCACCGATCTGGCCTATCGGCTGGCCAATGGCGCGACCTGCATGCGTTATGATGCCATTGATTTCGCGGCTTTCGATCTGTTCCTGCTGGAACGCCGTGGCGCCGCCGACAGCTATGCCCCTGAAGTGCTGGAGGCCGCCCGCGCCCGTTTTGCAGGCATGACCGAGGCGCGGAAGGAAGAGCTGGCGGGTAATGTGGTCTTCGGTCTGCCGGGCGCGGCAGAGCGCATGTCGATGCAGGATGTGAAAACCCATCTGGCGCATTACGACAATATCCCGGCCGAACGGCTGCGGGCGCATCTGGTGGATTTTCTGGCCGAGGTTGCGCCTGTGGCGCAGGACATCGGGATGCGGCTGTGTTGCCACCCGGATGATCCGCCCTTCCCGCTGCTGGGTCTTCCGCGTGTCATGTCGACCGAGGCGGATTACCGGGCGGTGATGGATGCGGTGGATGTTCCGGCCAACGGTATCACGCTTTGCACCGGATCGCTGGGCGCCCGGGCAGACAATGATCTGCCTGGGATGATGGCGCGGCTGGGCGACCGGGTGCATTTCCTGCATCTGCGCAATGTCGCGCTGGAAGACCGCGCGCTTGGCGGATCGTTCCACGAGGCGGCGCATCTGGAGGGCAACACCGATATGGTGGCGATGATCGCGGCCATTCTGGCGGAAGAGGATCGCCGCAAGGCGGCGGGCCGGGCCGACTGGCAGATTCCGATGCGCCCCGACCATGGGCAGGATATTCTGGATGACCTGAAGCGCAAGGCGCAGCCGGGCTATCCGGCCATCGGGCGGTTGAAAGGCCTGGCCGAACTGCGCGGCATCATGACGGCGCTGGCACATCCTTCGGTGCGGGCGGCGCAATGACCCGGCTTTCGGCATCTGCGAAGCCGGTGGGCCGGGCGGATTGGCCCGGCTATCGCCCCGAGGATCACGCGCCGGGCATTGTGCATCTGGGGCTGGGCAATTTTGCCCGCGCCCATCTGCTGGCCTATACCGATGCCGCGCTGGCCTTGCAGGGGGGCGACTGGCGGGTGACCGGAGTTTCGCTGCGGGGCACGGCGGTGGCCGACAGTCTGATGCCGCAGGAGGGCCGCTATACGCTGATCACCCGGGGGGCCGACACTTCGGCGCGGGTGATCGGGGCGCTGGCGGGCGTGTTGGCCGGGCCGGATGTGGGCGCGCAGGCGCTGGCGGCGATGATGGCGCCGGGCTGCCGCATTGTCAGCCTGACGGTGACGGAAAAGGGCTATGGCATCACCAGCGATGGCCAGCTGGACCGCAAGCATCCCGCCGTGGCCGCCGATCTGGCGCGGCCCGAGGCGCCGCAGGGCGTGATCGGGCTGATCGTTGCTGCGCTGGCGGGGCGGCGGGCGGCGGGGCTTGCGCCTTTCACGGTGCTGAGCTGTGATAACCTGTCGCATAACGGGCAGAAGCTGCGCAGCGCCGTTCTGGGCTTCGCGCGTGAAACCTTCGGCACGGATCTGGCAGACTGGATCGCCACCGAGGCGCGCTTTCCGTCCACCATGGTGGACCGGATCACCCCGGCCTCGACTGCCGTCACGGTGGCGACCGCGGTGGCGCTGACCGGGCATGAGGATCTGGCGGCAGTGGAAACCGAGCCGTTTTCGCAATGGGTGATCGAGGATGATTTCTGCGCAGGCCGCCCGGCATGGGAACTGGCGGGCGCGGTTTTCGTGCGCGATGTGGCGCCCTATGAGCAGATGAAGCTGCGGATGCTGAATGGTGCCCATTCGATACTGGCCTATAGCGGGCAGCTGGCGGGGCGGGCCTATGTGCGCGATGTGATGGCGGATGCCGATCATGCGGCGCTGGTGCGGCGGCATCTGGCGGCGGCGGCAGCCACGGTTCAGGGCCTGTCGCTGGATCTGGAGGCCTATGCTGCTGCGCTGGCCGAACGGTTCTGCAACCCGGCGATTGCCCATGCGACGGCGCAGATCGCCATGGATGGCACCCAGAAACTGCCGCAGCGCATTACCGCACCGGCGGTGCAGGCGCTGGCGGCCGGAACGGCGGCGCGGCCCTTCGCCTTTGCGCTGGCGGCCTGGATCGCCTATCTGGCGCGGCGGGATGCGGGCGGTGCCCCGGTGCCGGTGGATGATCCGAAGGCAGCGGGGCTGATGGCGGCGCTGTCGGGCAAGACCACGCCCGGNNCCGCCGATCTGGTGGCGGCCATCGCGGCGGTCTGCCCTGATATCCTGCCCGCGCCGCTGACCGGCAGCCCCTTTGGCACCGCCCTGCGCGATCTGCTGGGCATGATCCTGCAAGAAGGCATGGTGGCGGTGATCGCCCGTGAAGCCGCAGATTGCCGGGAGCAGGGGTGATGCGCTTTCTGGCCATTGGCGAGGCGATGCTTGAACTGTCGGAGCAGGCACCGCCGCTTTGGGCGATGAATGTTGCGGGGGATACGTTCAACACCGCCTGGCATGTGAAGCGGCTGTGCGGGGATACGGCAGAGGTTGCCTATTTCACCTGCCTGGGCTGCGATCCGTTTTCGGACAGGATCGCACAGTTCCTGCAGGATTCCGGGGTGCAGACCGGCTTTATCCGCCGCGATCCTGTGCGGGGGCCGGGGCTTTATGCGATTTCGCTGCACGAGGGCGAGCGCAGCTTTACCTATTGGCGCGACCGTTCGGCGGCAAAGCTGCTGGCCGATGATGGCGCGGCACTGGCCGCTGCGCTCGGCTGGGCGGATATGGCCTATGTCAGCGGCATCACCCTGGCCATTCTGGCCCCGGAGGCGCGCGACCGTCTGATTGCGGCGCTGGCCGAGGCCCGGGGGCAGGGGGTGCGCATTGCCTTTGATCCGAACCTCAGGCCCCGGCTGTGGGAAGATCACGCCACCATGTGTGCTGTCGTGCAGCGTGCGGCGGCCGTGGCGGATATCATTCTGCCCAGTTTCGAGGATGAGGCCACATATTTCGGCGATATCAGCCTTGAAGCCTGCGCCCGTCGCTATGGATCGGCGGAGGGGCGTGAGGTTGTGGTGAAGAACGGCGGGCAGGATGTTCTGCTGGCCGTGGAGGGTTGCGAAACCCTTGTGCCGCTTGCGCCGGTGGTGCCGGTGGATACGACCGGGGCGGGGGATGCGTTCAACGCCGGCTGGATCGTGGGCCGCAGTCTTGGCCTTTCGGCCGAGGCCTGTCTGACGCGGGCGCATGATCTGGCCAGGCAGGTAATTTCCCGCAAGGGCGCGCTTGGCTGAGACGCGGGGCTTCAGCGGGTTTTGTCGGCCTGCTGAAGCGCCTGCAGCCGCGCCATGGCGATCTGCAGCGGCATGGCGCGCAGGGTGTCGGAAATCGGCACCTCCTTGTCGCCCGCATAGACCAGTATCCGCTGCGTTGCGCCCACATCCTCGACCGCGATGTGAAAGCCGCGCGTGACCCGGGGGGTTGTGGTGCGCTTGATCTCGATCGCCCAGATGGCGCCGCCCGGGATGGCCAGCACAAGATCCAGTTCCGCCCCACCAGAGGAGCGGTAGAAATATGCCTCTGATCCCGGCGGGGCGGCGGAAATCAGGTTTTCGATGCAGAAGCCTTCCCAGCTGCCGCCGACCACCGGGTGGCCCAGAAGCGCCTCTGGCGTTTCCAGCCCCAGAAGGGCGTGAACCAAACCGCTGTCGCGGACATAGACCTTGGGCGATTTTACCAGCCGCTTGCCGATATTGGCATGCCAGGGTTGCAGGCGGCGGACCAGCATCAGATCCACCAGAAGATCCAGATACCGCCCGACGGTCTGCCCCGAAACGCCCAGACCTTCGGCCAGGGCGGCGGCATTCAGCAGACCGCTCTGCACATGGGCGAGCATGGTCCAGAATCGCCGCAGGGTGGTGGCCGGGATGCGTGGGCCAAGCGCGGGGATGTCGCGCTCCAGATAGGTGCGGATGAAATCTTCGCGCCATGTGAGGCTGGCCCTGTCGGATCGTGCCTGCAGGCTGTCGGGAAAGCCCCCGCGCAGCCACAGGGCCTGCATCTGCGCCGGGCCTGTTTCGGTCAGGGCCAGGGGGGCAAGTTCGATATAGCTGACGCGGCCCGCCAGGGATTCGGCGCTTTGGTGCAGCAGGACATTCGATGCCGAACCCAGCAGCAGGAACTGTCCGGTGCGATGGCCTTTGCGGCGGCGCGTGTCGATCTGCCCGCGCAGGGTGCCGAAAAGGCCGGGAACAAGCTGCACCTCGTCGATGATGACAAGGCGACCGATCTGTTCATCCAGATACAGATCGGCTTCTGCCAGGATGCGGCGATCCCCTTCGCGTTCCATATCCAGATAAACGGAATCGCGCCCATCGCCGATGTCCAGCGCCAGGGTGGTCTTGCCCACCTGACGCGGGCCCAGAAGCACCACACCGGCCTGTTCTGCCAGGGCTGTTTCAACAAGGATTCTGGAATGGCGCTGATACATATCCTTGCAAATACTCCATAAGGTGGATGATTTGCAAGGATATTTGGGGATGTTTCTTCGAGTTCACTGCCGGGCTGCATTGGCGGGCCAGTGTTCAGGCCGGGGTNNTTGCATTATCCAAGCCGGTTCTGCTGTGTCAGATTATGCAGCATGGGAGGACATCATGCAGACATTCACCCGCCCCTGGGGGGCGATGCACTATCGCACCGAAGGGCCAGCAGGCGCGCCGCAAGTGGTGTTCGCCAATTCGCTGGGCACCGATCTGCGGCTTTGGGATCATGTGCTGCCGCTCTTGCCGGATCTGCAGCTGATCCGGTTTGACAAGCGCGGTCACGGGTTGTCGGATCCGGGCGGCGATGTTTCGATTGCCGATCTGGCCGAAGATGCCATTGCCCTGATCGAAAGCCTGGCCGAAGGTCCGGTTGTCTTTGTCGGCCTGTCCATCGGGGGCATGATCGGGCAGGCGGTGGCCGCGCGGCGGCCCGATCTGCTGCGCGGGCTGGTGCTGTCGAATACTGCCGCAAAGATGGGCACGGCCGAGGCCTGGAACACCCGCATTGCCGCCGTTCAGGCCGGGGGGATTGCCTCCATTTCCGATGCGGTGATGGAGCGGTGGTTTGCACCGGCCTTTCGCGCGACGCCGGATCTTTCGCTGTGGTGCAACATGCTGATCCGCACCCCGGTGGAGGGCTATGTTGCCGCCTGTGCCGCGATTGCCGCCGCGGATCTGGCTGACGAAACGGCAAAGCTGCGCCTGCCGGTACTGGTGATCGCCGGGGCCGATGACGGCGCATCGCCGCCCGATCTGGTAGAGGCCACCGCCCGGCTGATCCCGGGGGCGGCCTTTCACACCATTGCGGGCGCAGGCCATCTGCCCCCGGTCGAGACGCCAGCGGCTTTTGCCGCCCTGCTGACCGCTTTCCTGAAGGATATTGCATGAGCGCCGCATCCGAAAATCCGCTTCACGCGCAAGGCATGGCCACGCGCCGCCGGGTGCTGGGGGATGCCCATGTTGATCGGGCCGAGGCCGCAAAGACCGATTTCGACACGCCCTTCCAGACGCTGATCACCGAAGCGGCCTGGGGGCGGGTCTGGTCGCGTGACACGATCACGCCGCGCGAACGGTCGATGCTGACCATCGCGCTGCTGGCGGGGCTGGGCAACGATCACGAACTGGCCATGCACATCCGCGCCACCGCCAATACCGGCGCCCGGCCCGAAGATGTGCTGGACGCGCTGCTGCATGTCGCCATCTATGCCGGTGTGCCCCGCGCCAATCATGCGATCAAGATCGCCAAGGAAACATTCGCGCAGATGGGCGTTCTGCCGGGCGCGGGGGAGGAGACACAGCGATGACCCTCAGCAATGCAATCGACAGCGGCCCGCTGTTTTCGCGGGATCGTGATTGGCATCCGGCCGCCTATACGCCGGGCTACAAGACCTCGATGACGCGGGCGCCGTTCCGGCCGCTGGTCGCGCTTGGCTCCACCCTGTCCGAGGAAACCGGGCCGGCCTTCGGCCAGTCGATGATCGGGCGGCTGGACAATAACCTGATCCTGAACTTCACCGGCCAGCCCGCCGTGGGCGAACGCATCATCATGCATGGCCGGGTGCTGGACGAACAGGGCCGCGGCGTGCCGAATGTGCTGGTGGAGATCTGGCAGGCCAATGCGGGCGGGCGCTATCGCCACAAGAAGGATGGCTATCTTGCGCCGCTCGACCCGAATTTCGGTGGCTGTGGACGCGCGCTCAGCGGGCCAGATGGCAGCTATGAGTTTCTGACCGTGCGCCCCGGTGCCTATCCCTGGCCCAACCATGTGAACAACTGGCGGCCGATGCACATTCATATTTCCGTTTTCGGATCGGGCTTCGGGCAGCGGCTGATTACCCAGATGTATTTCGAAGGTGATCCGCTGATCGCGCGCTGCCCGATCGTGAACACCATCGGTCAGCAGAAGGCGATCGAGGCGCTGGTGGCGCCCTTGGACATGAACCGGGCGATCCCGATGGATTGTCTGGCCTACAAATTCGACATCGTGCTGCGCGGGCGGCGCCAGTCGGTCTTCGAAAACCGCAAGGAGGGGATGTGATGCAGCGGCTGGATTATCTGAAGGAATCGCCGTCGCAGACCGCCGGGCCCTATGTTCATATCGGGCTGACGCCGAACAAGCTGGGCAATACCGGCATCTATCCGCAGGATCTGGGCGAAAGCCCGATCCAGCCGGGCGCGCAGGGTGAGGCGATCACCATCATCGGCACTGTGCGCGACGGGGCGGGGATGATCCTGCGCGATGCGCTGATCGAAAGCTGGCAGGCCGATGCGCGGGGTATTTATCCCGGCAATGATCCGCGCGGGGCGGCTGATCCGAATGTATCTGGCTGGGCACGGATCATCGCCAATTTCGACAGCGGCGAATGGACGCTGAACACGGTCAAGCCCGGGCGGGTGCCGTTTCCCGACGGGCGGATGATGGCGCCGCATATCTCGCTGTGGCTGGTGGCGCGCGGCATCAATCTGGGTCTGCAGACCCGGATCTATTTCGAGGATGAAGAGAACGACTCCTGCCCCGTGTTGCAGCGGATCGAGCACCGCGAACGGGTGCAGACGCTGATCGCCCGCAAGACCGGGCCGGGCCAGTATCGGTTCGACATCGTGCTGCAGGGCGCGGGCGAAACCGTGTTCTTCGATCTGTAAGGGGCACATCATGAAAAACCCTGCTGACAATCCCTGCATCATCTGCGTGGCGATCACCGGATCGCTGCCGACCAAGGCCAACAACCCCGCTGTGCCGATCTCGATCAGCGAACAGATCGACTCCACGCAGGAGGCCTTTGAGGCCGGGGCCAGCATCGCGCATTGCCATGTGCGCGATGACGAGGGCAAACCCACCTCTGATCCCGACCGTTTCCGCCTGTTGATGGAGGGGCTGCACAAGCACTGCCCCGGGCTGATCGTGCAGCTTTCCACCGGGGGCCGGTCGGGGGCAGGGCAGACCCGCGGCGGGATGCTGCCGCTGGCACCCGACATGGCCTCGCTTTCCGTGGGATCGAACAACTTTCCGACGCGGGTTTATGAAAACCCGCCGGATCTGGTGGATTGGCTGGCATCAGAGATGCTGGCCCATGACATCAAACCCGAGATCGAGGCGTTCGACCTGTCGCATATCGTGCAGGCCACGCGGATGCAGGCCGAC
Organism: Gemmobacter sp.; assembly: GCA_003509785.1. Classification (GTDB taxonomy): domain Bacteria; phylum Pseudomonadota; class Alphaproteobacteria; order Rhodobacterales; family Rhodobacteraceae; genus Gemmobacter. The sequence continues at coordinate 3,030 of DOMY01000116.1, read as the reverse complement.
GGGCGGCTGAAGGGGCCGCTTTATGTGCAGTTCGTGATGGGGGTGAAGAATGCCATGCCGCCGGACGAGCCGATTTTCGATTTCTATATCGAGACGCTGCGGCGGCTGGCCCCGGATGCGCAATGGTGCGCGGCGGGCATCGGGCCTGCGCAGCTGACGATCAACGAATGGTCGATCCGCAAGGGCGGCCATACCCGTACCGGCATGGAAGACAATGTCCGGCTGGATCGTGACCGGCTGGCGCCGTCGAATGCCGCGCTGGTGCGTCGTGCGGCCGAGCTGTGTGATCGCTACGGCCGCCCGGTGGCAGCATGGCAGCAGGCGCGGGCGATCCTTGGCCTGCGGATGCCCGCCGCCGCCTGACGGGCCGGGGGTGTTTTCCTGCCCGGGCACAGGCGTTATACCTGCCAGACCCCGGCGCGGCCTGCGCCGGGGCTTCCGCATCCAGACATCAGGACCATCATGCCCGCAGCCCTTGCCGACAGCGCCCTGTATCGCAACCTTTTCGGCGATGACGAAACCGCCGTGCTGTTTTCTGACAGTGCCGAAATCCGGGCCATGCTGCTGGTCGAAGGCGCGCTGGCGCGGGTGCAGGGGCGGCTTGGGCTGATCCCCGAAACAGCCGCGGCCTTCATCGACCGCGCGTCGCGCGAGGTGCAGATTGATCCGGCGGGGCTGGCTTTGGAAACGGCGGTGAACGGTGTGCCGGTGCCGGGGCTGGTGGCGGCCTTCCGCAAGGCGATGGAGGCGCCCGACCACGCGCAATATCTGCATTGGGGGGCCACCAGTCAGGATATCATGGATACCGCTCTTGCCTTGCGCCTGCGCCGCCTGACCGAGCTGTGGGACGGGCGGTTGCAGCAGCTGGTGCAGGGGCTGGGGCGTCTGGCCGCTACCCATGCCGATCTGCCGATGGCGGCGCGCACCTATGGGCAGGCGGCAACGCCCATCAGCTTTGGCGCCGTGGTGGCGGGCTGGGGGCACCNNGGCCAGAACTGGCGCTGGTCTCGCTGGGTGGGGCGGCGGGCACCCTGTCAGCCATGGGCGCCGAAGGCCCGGCGGTGCGCGCGGCGCTGGCCGAGGCGCTTGGCCTGCAAGACCCTGGCCATTCCTGGCACGGCGAACGTGACCGGATCGGGGCTTTTGCCGCCTGGATGGCGGGGCTTTGCACCAGCCTGGGCAAGATGGGCGAGGATCTGATCCTGATGGCGCAATCCGGCATCGGAGAGATTGCGATTGCCGGGGCAGGGGGGTCTTCGACCATGCCGCAAAAACAGAACCCGGTCGGCCCTTCGGTGCTGGTGGCGCTGGCGCGGCAGGCGGTGGCGCTGGCCTCTGTGCTGCAGGGCGCAGGGCTGCACCGGCAACAGCGCGATGGGGCGGCATGGTTCACGGAATGGCTGACCCTGCCGCAGCTGTGCCTGACGACCGGGCGGGCACTGGCGCTGGCCACCGATCTGGTGGGCAAGATCAGCCCGGATGCGGCCGCCATGGCCCGTGGGCTGGATGACGGAACCGGCCTGATCCATGCCGAGGCCTATAGTTTCGCGCTGGCCCGCCACATGCCCCGCCCCGAGGCGCAGGCCAGGATCAAGGCGCTTTGTGCCGAAGCGCAGGCGGGCGGAGGGGCGCTGCCGGATCTGGTGCGGCGCGATTTCCCCGGCCTTGATCTGGCGGTGGCCAGCGGGCTGGGCACCGCCCCGGCAGAAGCCCGCGCCTTTGAGGCGGCAGCGGCGGGTCATTGATCTGCTGCAGGCGGCGCTTGAGACAGGCGCCGCGCCATGCCAGATGGGGCAAAACAGGATGCGGTTGCAGATGACGATCCCCCGATTGGTGGCAGAGGGCGGTTTTACAGCGGGCGGCACCCGCTGGTTCGACCTTGCAGACAGCGTGACCGGGGCCATTCGCCGTGTCTTCCTCTGGCTGCCACCGGGCGATCCGCCAGCGGCGGGCTGGCCTGCGCTGACCCTGACAGACGGCAATGCCGTGATCGCCACGGCGGTGGATGCCATGCGGGCGCAGGCCTCTTATCCTTCAGGCACCAACCTGATGTGGGGGGCGCTGATCGCCATCGGCTATCCGACGGAAGAGGCCTATGATCCATTCCGCCGCAGCTGGGATCTGGGGCCGCCGCCGGGCGCGACCTATCCGCCGTTCTGGCCCGACACGCCCGAGGTGAAAACCGGCGGGGGCGCCGAACTGGCGCGGTTCATCCTGGAGGATCTGCGCGACTTTCTGGACGGACGGCAAGTGCCGCTGGACCCTGCGCGGCAGGGGCTGTTTGGCCATTCCTTTGGTGGGCTGTTTGCGCTGTGGCTGATGTTCACCCGGCCGGATGCCTTTACCCACTGGATCGCCGCCAGCCCGTCGATCACCTGGGAGGATAGTTTTCTTCTGGGTCATCGCGCCGGGTTCAACCCGGAAGGCCGGGCGCTTGTGCTGCATCTTTCCGCAGGCGAATGGGAGGGTGACCAGCTTGCCCCGTTTCAGGAAGGCGCGCCCGATGCCGAAAAGCGTCTGGCCGACAAGGCCAAGACCCGCACCCTGGGCGCCGCGCAAGAGCTGGCGGCGGATCTTGCCGCCTGTCCCGGTATGACAGTGCGCTATGAGACCTATGCGGGCGAAACCCATATGTCGGTGCTGCCAGTCGCCGTGAACCGCGCATTGNNCTGCGCTAAAGCGCCCCTGGCAGGATCACCGGCTTGCCGCTGTCGGGCAGGATGCCGCAATCGAACCCGATGCCGAAGGTGGCGCGCAACGGTTCTGCCACCAGAACATCCGCAGCGGGGCCTGCCGCCACCAGCCGCCCGGCGCGCAGGGCCAGCATATGGTCGCAGACCCGGGCCGCAATCGTCAGATCATGCAGGATCATCACGATGCTGCGGCTGCGGCCCAGATCGCGCAGAAGATGCAGAAGTTCGGCCTGATGCGGCAGATCCAGAAAGTTCAGCGGCTCGTCCAGCAGGATGGTGCCACATTCCTGTGCCAGAACAAGCGCGATCCAGGCGCGCTGGCGCTGCCCGCCCGACA
>DOMY01000282.1 GCA_003509785.1 Gemmobacter sp. | reverse complement strand
TGGAAATCCCCGGCAAGCCCTTGAAAACAGGCTTTATCATATGGGTATCGGCCGAACGGCGGGCATCGCCCAGCAGCAGTTCGATCGCGTGGCGGCCCCAGTCACGCACCGGGTTTTCGCCCGAGGGCAGGGTTTCGGTGAAACAGTGATCCGGCTGCATGTCAGGCCCCCGCCAGGGCGATGACGGCCTCGACCTCGATCTGCGCGCCCTTGGGCAGGGCCGAGACTTCAAAGGTGGCGCGGGCGGGATAGGGGGCCACAAAGGCCTCGGCATAGGCGGCGTTGATTTCGGCAAAGCGCGACAGGTCGCGCACCAGGATGGTGGTCTTGACGGTGCGGTGCAGATCGGTGCCCGCCGCCGTGGCAATGGCCGCGATATTCTTCAGGCACTGGCGCATCTGATCCACCGGATCATCCGAGGGAAAGGCGCCGGTGGCCGGATCTATCGGCAGCTGGCCAGAGACGAACAGCAGGCCGTTGCTGGCGATGGCCTGCGAATAGGGGCCGATGGCGGCCGGTGCCGCCGCAGTGGTGATCGGGGTCATGGGGGGAGCTTTCAAGAAGGGGAGGGGGGCGGGGGGTCTGGCCCCCCGCATCCGTTGGCATCAGGCGGCGGCGCTGCGGCGGCCTTTCCACATGCCCCAGAGCGGCACGCAGAGGATGAACAGCGTCAGCGTCACCACGATCATCGACATGGGCGAAGACACCAGCGCGAAGGGATTGCCGCCCGAGATGGTCAGCGCCAGTGACAGCTGGCTTTCGGCAATCGGGCCAAGGATCACGCCCAGGATGATCGGCGCGCTGGGATAATCCAGCCGTTCCATCACATAGGCGAAGATGCCGATGCCCAGCAGCAGATACAGGTCGAACATGGCATTGTTCACCGCATAGACGCCGATGGCCACGAACAGCAGGATCAGCGGCGCCAGCACCACATGCGGCAGGCGCAGGGCCTGGCCGAAGATCCGGGTGGCGGCCAGCCCGCCGACCAGCACCAGAAGCCCGGCAGAGATCAGCATCTGCAGCATGAAGCCATAGACAACATCGGGATGTTCGGCAAAGAGCTGCGGTCCGGGGCGCAGGCCATGCACCAGAAGCCCGCCCAGGATCACCGCCGCCACGCCCGAGCCGGGGATGCCCAGCGACAGGGCGGGGATCAGCGAGGCGGCGTTATCGGCGCCATTGCCACATTCCGAGGCGGCGACGCCTTCGGGATTGCCCTTGCCGAAGGTTTCGGGATTGGGCGAGCGGCGCTTGGCATCGTTATAGGCCAGATAGCAGGACATCGAACCGCCCGCACCCGGCAGGATGCCGATGATGATGCCGATGACCGAGGACCGCGACCAGACCGGCAGATAGCGCCGCCATTCGCGCAGCACCGATCCCTGCTTGCGCAGGTTCAGGAGTTCCTTGGGCATCCCCTGATGGCTGGCGGTTTCGATCATCTGGATCACCGGCGGGATCGCGAACAGCGCGGTCAGCAGCACGACGATATCCAGACCATCGGCAAATTCCAGCCAGCCGAAGGTGTAGCGTTCGGTGCCGGTGGCAAGATCGGTGCCCATGGTGCCGATCAGCAGGCCGATCACCGCCGCCATCAGGCCTTTCAGGAAATCATCGCCCAGAAGCGAGGCCACGGTGGCGAGGCCGAGCAGCGCCACCCAGAAATATTCAGCAGGCCCGAACATCAGGCTGACCTTCACCAGCCAGGGCGCAAAGACGATCAGCGAGACCGCCGACAGGGCAGAACCGATGACGCCGGACACGACCGCGATCTGCAGCGCATAGGCGGCCTTGCCCTGTTTCGTCATCTCGTAGCCATCAAGCAGGGTGGCGACAGAGGCGGGGGTGCCGGGCACCCGCAGCAGGATGGCGGGAATGGCGCCGCCATAGCTGCCGCCGTTGTACATGCCGGCCATCATGCCAAGGGCAAACAGCGGATCCATGCCGAAGGTCAGCGGGATCAGCACGGCCAGGCCGGTGGTCACCGTCAGACCGGGCAACGCGCCGACCAGCAGGCCCGCAACGGTGCCCAGCAGCACGGCAAACAGGTTCGCAGGGTCCAGCACATGGGGCAGGGCACTGAGCAGGGCGTCGATCATCGCAGCATCTCCAGCACCGGGTCGAACAGGTCTGCGGGCATCGGGCGTTCCAGGATGACGGCAAAGACCAGAAGGATGAAGCTGAGCCCGCCGATGGCAGCCATGAAGGCCAGACGCAGATCGCGGTAACCCAGCAAGAGCGGCAGCGACACGACCAGAACGAAGCTGGGCAGGATATAGCCCAGAAGGTCGATCGCCAGGATGTAGAGTGCCAGCGTGGCAAAGCCCAGCAGGCAGCGGCCCAGGTTCACCACCAGCGGCGCCCGGCTGTCATCGCCGGTCTGGCGCCAGGCCCGCAGCAGCATCAGGACCGCGCCGCAGCCCAGCAGAACCGACAGCACCTTGGGGTAAGTGCCGCTGGCACCGGGATAATCGCCCGCCGTGGCAAAGCAGAAGCCCGCGACGGCAAGAAGCACCGTCGCAAAGCCCAGCTCTCCCTGGCGCCGGGAGGGGGAGGAGATCAGCGCCACGGGGTTACCTTCCAGGTCTCGGCCAGTTCGCCGGTGATCTGGTCGATCAGGGCGCGGTAGGCGGGCGCATCCAGATAGGCCAGCGGGATTTCAGCCTCTTGCGCGGTTTTCAGATATTCGGGATCTTCCATCGCGGCCTTCAGCGCGGCCTGCAGTTTTTCCACCATCTCGGGCGGGGTGCCTGCCGGGGCGGCCAGCCCGCGCGAGGCGGTCACGATCAGTTCGAACCCCTGTTCCTTGAAGGTGGGCGCATCGGGCAGATAGGCCGAGCGTTCCGGCGACATGACGCCCAGCAGGCGGATATCGCCGCTGCGCACCAGCGGCAGGGCTTCGGACAGGTTCATGGTCGCAGCCGGGATATGGCCGCCCAGCAGGGCCTGACGCACCGGCGCAGTAGAGCCGAAGAAGGCCGGGGTAAAGCTGGTGCCGGCCGAGCGGTTCAGGTTCAGGATGCCGATATGTTCGGAAGATCCGGCCGCGCCCGAGGTGCCCACCACGATGGCGCCCGGTGCGGCTTTCGATGCCTCGACCAGCGCGGGCAGGGTTTCATAGGGGCTGTCCTTGCCGACAACCAGAATACCCGGATCCAGCACGATGTTCCCGATGGGCTGGAAATCCTCCATCGTGTATTTCGCCTTGCCCTCGACGGCCAGCGCCACGAAGGAGGGCGGGTTGATCATGCCGATGGTATAGCCATCGGGTTCGGCGGTCGACAGCGCGGTCCAGCCGATTTCGCCACCGGCGCCGGGCTTGTTGATGACCGCGATCGAGGCGCCGTTGCCCAGATGCTTTTCCATGAACATGGCGATGGAGCGGGCGGCCACATCGGTGCCGCCGCCGGGCGCGAAGGCCACGATCATTTCGATGGGCTTTTCGGGATATTCGGCCAGGGCCGGCTGGCCTAGGGTCACTGCCATGGCAAGACCAAGAAGCATTTGCGAGCGTTTCATCCGTTCCTCGTACTGTTGTGTTGAGATCGTTCTTGGCCAGACCGGACTTCCGGCCTTCCGTGATCCTTGGCTGTCACGGTATCAGGCTCTGCGCCGGGGGTCACGGCCAGGGGGGTTGTGCCGCCGGCATGGCGGCACTTCGGCACCCGCATTGCGCGGGCAGTCAGGCGGCCACGGTCTGACCGGCAGCAGCCCTCAGGGCATCTGGGCCGGTCAGGCCGCGGACAAAATCGCGGATCGCGTGCATGGTCTGGGCGGAGAAGCCTGCACGGATGGCGCAGCTGGGGGCGATGACCAGATCGCCATGGCCTTCAACCGCGCGGATGGTATCCAGGATCTGGCGCTGCACGGCGGGCACATCGTTGCGGGTGATCGACCAGCGATCCACCCCGCCGACGATGCATTTGCCCGAGGTCAGCATCCCGGCGGCGGTGCTGGGCCGGGTTTCCCAATTGTGCCAGTTCAGCGCGTGCACCGGGTAATCCTGGATTTCGCGGAAGCGGATCTGGGCGCCATGCACATGCAGGATGTTGAACCTGCCTTGCCGCGCGCCCAGCAGCGCCTCGATGTCATAGGGTGCCACGAATTCGCAGAAATCATCATAGGACAGCAGATCGCGCCCGGTATCCTGATGGGCGAAGAACACGCCATCGGCGCCGGCCTCGATCGCAGCCTGCGACAGGGCGCTGACGCTGCGGGCGATGCGGTCCAGCGCGACATGCACGGCATCCAGCGACACACGTTCCGCGATCTGGGCATGAACCCGGCCGCGGCTGAGCTTGGCGGCGATGGTCATCGGGCTGAAGACGGTAAAGACGATGGGCACGCCGGGCATGGCCGCCCGCATCAGCCGCAGGGCGCGCAATTCGCGGGCCAGCGCGCCGCGCGTCAGATCGGCTTCGGGCAGGCGCAGCCAGGCATCGGGCGCGTCATAGGGGGTTTCGGTAACGGTGGCGACACCGCCGCGCGGGACATCCGAAAAATCGACCTGAACGCCCAGATCCTCGATGGCATACATGCCGTTGGGGGCGGTTTTCACGAAATCCAGATCGAATTCGCGCTGAAAGCCCACGGTGGCCTCGGCCAGACGGTCGGCATCGAGATCGGCATCGGGAAAGTGGCTCCAGAAGGAAAACAGCGGCGCAGCGCCATCCTTCGTGCCGAAAATGCTGCGGAGTGCTGCGCTGTATTGCATCTGTATTCGCCTTGCTGCCGGCAGCAGAATCTGCCCGGCTTCAGGAATAGTTTACAAAAAGGTATCGTAAAAATATTAGTTCACGATAGTTGCCATACGAAATCACGATAGGCTTGCCATGCGTCTGGATCATCTGCGCTACTTCATCGAGGCCGCGCGCTGCGGCAGCATATCGGCGGCGGCGCGCAATGTGCGGCTGGCCCAGCCGGCGTTTTCGGCGCATATCCGCATGCTGGAACAAGAGCTGGGCCTGACCCTGCTGGAGCGCAGCACCAAGGGCGTGACGCTGACCGAAGCGGGCGCCCGGCTGTATGAGGGGGCGCTGTCGCTGTTCCGCCATGTGGATCAGGTGCGCGAGGAAACCGTGAACGCCCAGGCCAGCCTGACGGGCGAGGTGCGGGTGGTGCTGGCGGCCTCGGCGGCGCCGCTGCTGGCGGGGCAGCTGTATTGGGCGGTGCGACAGGCGCATCCGCAGATCCGGCTGGTGATCCTGGATCTGCTGCGGGTGGAAAGCGATACGCTGGTGACCTCGCGCCAGGTGGATTTCGGGCTGCTGCCCAATGTCTCGACGCTGGTGGGGGCGGCATCAGAGCCGGTGCTGGCGCAGGATCTGTATCTGGTGGGGCGGACCCGCCCGCCGGGGGCGGGCGAGGTGATCGCCTTTTCCGATCTGCAGAACCTGCCGCTGGTGATGGGCGGGCGGNNAGGCTGTCGGTGTTCCGCAGCATCGCGCTGAGCGGGCCTGCCTATACGGTGGTGCCCTATTCCGCCTTTGCCATGGAGATCGAGGCGGGGCTTCTGGTGGCCTCGCGCATTGTCGATCCGGGGATCGAGCGGACCTTGTCCTTTGTCTGGCATGAGTTTTCCGAACTGTCGCTGTCGGCGCGGGCGGTGAAGGATGTGTTCCGCGATCTGGTGCAGACGATGATGCAGCGCAACCAGATGCGCGGGCGGCTGTTGCTGCCCGGCGGGGCCGGTTGATCTGCAGCAAGGCGCCGCGCCCCCGGGCCTGCCATGCTGCTGGCAGGTTATCGGGGGGGATACCATGGCTGACATCACCATACGCAACAGATCTGTGGGCACCGTCACTGGCACGGCGGCGGACCGGCTGATCTTCATCTATGACACGCAGACCAATGACGTCTGGCTGAATGGCATGGTGCCTGCGGCCACCGGGGCCGAGGCGCCGCCGCTGACCGGCTATGCCGGGCGGTTTGACGGCATGGGGGGCAATGACTGCAGCTTTGCGGGTTTCGGGCATCTGACCTTCGTGGATCTGTCGGGCGGCAATGACAGCATCGTGTCGGGCGATGGGGATGACAGCCTGGCGGGCGGCGCGGGCAATGACAGCCTTTATGGCTGGGGCGGGCGCGATACCATTGACGGCGGCGAAGGGGTGGACCGGGCGCAGATGAATCTGGGCTGGTTTGCGGGCCATGTCGTGGTGGATCTGAACGGCGCCTCGGCCCTGGCCGATGGCGCGGTGCTGCGCAATGTCGAGGTGATCGACATCACCACCGCCGGGGGAAATGACCGGATCACCGGCCATCGTTCGGCCCTGGGCAATGACCGGATCTGGACCGGGGGGGGGAATGATACCATCCGCATGAGCCTTGGCAGCACCGATGAGGTGGCGGGCGGCAGCGGGACTGATATTCTGGATGTGATCTGCCCCGAGGGGCGGGGCAATGTCTGGCTGACCAATCTGGTGGCGGATGCGGGCGGTGGCTACAGCGGGCGGTTCGACGGGTTGGGCGGCAATC
>DOMY01000211.1 GCA_003509785.1 Gemmobacter sp. | reverse complement strand
CGGCCCTGCTGTCCTCGGTAAGCCATGACCTGCGCACCCCGCTTGTGACGATCATCGGTGCGGCAGGCAGTCTGGCCGATACGCCGGGCCTTCCAGCCGCTGCCCGCAAGGATCTGGCGGAAAACATCTGCGAAGAGGGCGAGCGGCTGGACCGCTATGTGCAGAACCTGCTCGACATGACCCGGATCGGCCATGGCGCGCTGAAGCTGCATCTGGCGCCGCTGGACATGGGCGAATTGATCGGTGCCGCCCGCCACCGGCTGCGCAGCCCGCTGCGCGCGCATCAGGTGGCAGCCGATGTGCCGGCCNNTGAAGTGCTGCTGGAACAGGTGCTGGTCAATGTGTTGGACAATGCCGCGAAATACGCCCCGGCAGGATCGGTGATTGCCATTTCCGCCCGACCGGCCGGGGCCAGGCTGGACCTGTCGATCACCGACAGCGGACCCGGAATTCCGCCTGCCGAACAGGGCCGCGTCTTCGACATGTTCTATCGCGTCACCGAAGGCGACCGCCAGCGCGCCGGAACCGGGCTTGGCCTTGCCATCTGCAAAGGCTTGACAGAGGCGATGGGCGGCACCATCCGGGCCGAAACCGCCGCACCAGACGGCACGGGCACGCGGATTGTGCTGTCGCTGCACCTCTTCAACCCCGAGACCGCCGCATGACACAGCCGACCCGTATTCTGGTGATTGATGACGAAGCCCCGATCCGCCGGTTTCTGCGCGTGCCGCTGGAGGCCGAAGGCCACAGCGTTCTTGAAGCCGCCACTGCCCGCGAGGGCATTCTGGCGGTGGCGCGTGAAGCCCCTGGCCTTGTGATCCTTGATCTTGGGCTTCCCGATGCGGATGGCCTGACTGTCCTGCAGGAAATCCGGGGCTGGAGCCAGGTTCCCGTGCTTGTGCTGTCGGTGCGTGCGGATGAGGCAGGAAAGGTTGCCGCTCTGGATGCCGGTGCACAGGATTACGTCGTCAAACCCTTCAGCATGAACGAACTTCTCGCGCGGATCCGCAGCCTGCTGCGGGACAGGGCCGGAGTGTCCACCCCGGCGGTGATCGCGGCCCAGGATCTGCGGATCGATTCCGCCAACCATAGCGTCACGCAATCGGGCCAGCCGCTTCACCTGACACGGCGGGAATTCGATCTGCTGTGGCTGCTGGCCAGCCATGCGGGCAGACTGGTGACGCAGGGCATGATCCTGAAATCGCTCTGGGGGCCGGCCCATGCCGAGGACAGCCAGTATCTGCGCGTCTATGTGCGGCAGTTGCGCCAGAAACTGGGGGATGACGCCGCCAATCCCCGCTACATCATGACAGAGCCGGGGATCGGCTACAGGTTTCTGGGATAAGGCAGGCTGTCGGGCGGCGAAGACATAGGTGGTATACTTGCGCTCCGACAGAGAGCTGGTCAGGAGGCCTCAAGTTCGGCTTTCGGCCAGCCCAGCAACTCGCCAATCCGCCGTATGTCCTGACAGTGCGATCTCAAGCGGCTGGCGCCATTTTCAGATCGGATGTTTGATGCGCAGGTTAACTGTCGATAGTGGGAACTGTTCTGCTGCAAAACTTGCTGTCACGCTACACCGACAGCTGCACAGGGTCGCTTTTCATGCCGCGCCGCCGCTGCGCCCACATTTTCCCCCTTGTAGACACAGCACCGCGCCGCTAAACCCGCCAACGGAGATGTGGCCGAGTGGTCGAAGGCACACCCCTGCTAAGGGTGCAGGCCCGGAAGGGTCTCGAGGGTTCGAATCCCTTCGTCTCCGCCACATGCCTTTGAAATCATTGGAAATTCCATGATTTCTGGTAGATACCAGCCAAAAAACCCGCCATCCTGATTGCGCTTGCTTGCTACTGGTTGCGAGTGTGTCAGGATATCGCCTTGTGTAGGGCTTTCCCGCCCTACGCTATGGAAAGTTCATACGGTCTCTGCCGAAAGGGAGGCACGCAGCCTGCATCTTGCCGAAGATCTTTTGCAAGGTAAGCAACTGACGCAGATTTCTATTGCCACACTGCCTTGCGGTGTTTCAAGGTTTAGCTCTACCTCTTGGGTTGTTTTGAAATGTATGTTTTGAAGTTTGCTGCATGGGGCAAAGCTGATCGTTTCTCTAGTGAATATCACCACCTTGCGCATCATTCTGCAGATGTTGCCGCTGTTTTTTCGGCGCTGCTGAGTCACCCATGCTGGCGAAACCGCGCCGAGTGCGCATTGGGACGAAGGCTGCGCGAAGATGAGATCGCCTGCCTTGCCGCGCTCGCCTTTCTCCATGACATCGGCAAGCTAGCGCCGGGATTTCAGGCCAAGGCCTGGCCTGAGGGCCATGGCCTGAGCCTGAGGGGGCATCTGGAATGTGGCTGGCTCTGGTCACATCTGCCACGTCCCGAAGCGCTGGATGGGGCAATCACCTATCTGGCAGCCTGGCCGGGGATAGGCGACTGGCTTGCCGCGATCTTGGCACATCATGGGCGGCCGGTTCCGGTTCCCGATCCAGGAAAGGCCGGTGCAGCCTTTCCTGTTCTGGCGGATTACGACTGGCGAGCCGAAGAGGCCGTGATGGGCAAGGCACTGCTGTCATGGTTCCCGGAAATAGCCACCGCACAGCCGCCGCCACCGGAGCCAACCTTTCTGCATTTCATCTGCGGGCTGCTGATTCTGGCCGACTGGATCGGGTCGGATCGCGGCGCCTTTCCCTTCATGGCACCGTTTCAGCCGGATTACTGGGAAACGGCACAGGCGCAGGCCGCGCGGCGTCTGGCGGAAATTGGGCTGGATGCCCGGCTGACGCTGAAGGCCGCCGTCAGCTGGCCGCTGATTTCTGATCATCCGGCACCACGCCCTGCGCAGCGGGCGGTGGGTGATATCTCGGCACATGAGCGCCTGATACTGCTGGAATCGGAAACCGGATCGGGCAAGACGGAAGCAGCGCTCTGGCGCTTTGCCGCGCTGGTAGCGGCGGGCGAGGTGGAGGCGCTTTACTTCGCGGTGCCGACACGGGCCGCGGCGCGGCAATTGCATGGTCGCGTGAATACCGCGCTCGGACGGATATTCGATCCGGCGCCAGAGGCGGTTCTGGCGATCCCCGGTCAGGTCATGGCAGGCGAGGCAAAGGGGCAGCGCCTGCCCGATTTCTCGATGCTCTGGGATGACGAACAGCAGAATCCTGCGCGTTGGGCGGCCGAACATTCCGCCCGATATCTGGCGGCGCAGGTTGCGGTTGGCACCGTCGATCAGGTGGCGCTTGGCGGGCTGCAGGTGAAGTATGCGCATCTGCGCGGCACCGCCCTGTCGCGCGGGCTGCTGGTGATCGACGAGGTGCATGCTTCGGACCCTTACATGACCGAGGTGCAGCGCAATCTGGTGCGCAGCCATCTGGGGTTGGGCGGGCATGTGCTACTGATGTCGGCCACATTGGGGGCGGCGGCACGGCGGCGCTGGCGGAACGAGACGCCCGCGGATCTGGCAACGGATACCGCGCTGGCCTATCCGGCAGTCTGGACATCGGCGGGGCTGCATCCGGTGGCCGCCGATCCTAACGGCGCCAAGGTGGTCACGGTGCAGGCGCAGGCAGGCTGGTCGGGCGCGGATGCGGCGGCGCTAGCCGTGCAGGCGGCGCGTCAGGGCGCGCGCGTGCTGGTAATCCGCAATACGGTGGCGCGGGCGCAGGAAACTTTTGCCGCCTGCCAGACCCAGGCCGCCGATCTGCTGCTAACAGTGAATGGCATCCCGACGCTGCATCACAGCCGTTTCGCTGCGGAGGATCGGGCCTTGCTGGACCATGCGGTCGAACAGGCCATCGGCAAGGACAGTGCCCTAGGGGGGCGGATCGTTGTCGGCACGCAGACGCTGGAACAATCATTGGACTTATGCGCTGACTTTCTCATCACCGACCTCTGCCCGATGGATGTTCTGCTGCAGCGTATCGGGCGGCTGCACCGGCACAAACGGCCACGGCCTGCCGGGTATCAGACAGCCCGGGCGGTGGTGCTGTGCCCGGAGGCCGGTCTTGATCCCCTGACGCGGGCGGCCGACAACGGGCTAGGCGCCTTTGCGGGCGGGCCGAGCCTTGCGGGGGTCTATGTCGATGTGCCGGGGCTGGCCGCGACGCTCGACCAGATCGAGACACGGCCCATCTGGCAGATCCCCGCGATGAACCGCCAGCTGGTGGAGGCCGCAACCCACCCCGATGCCCTGTCGGCGCTGGCCGAGGCGCGGGGTTGGCAGTCCTATTACCAGCGCGTGACCGGCAAGGCTCTGGCCGAGATGCGGACGGCTGGGCTGGTGCTGCTGGATCGCGGGAAGCCGCTGGAATGCTTTCCGGATGAAGAAAAGATCCGCACCCGGCTGGGCGAGGAGGGCGTGGTGCTGCGTCTACCGCCCGGCACTCTGGGCGCCTTCGGCACGCCGATCACCCGGCTCGCCCTGCCGACCCATTGGTCACGCGGGCTGACGGGGGAGGAGATGGTTTACGTCGAAAAAGGCCCGCCGATGACGATCACCGTTTCCCAGCTGACCATGCCCTACGGTTTCGCTGGTCTGGGACAAGGAGCGAAACATGACACATGATCTGCTGCATGAACCGCTGATCCAGACCGATCGGGGATGGCACAGCCTTCCCGGTCTGCTGGCGGCGATGGCGCGGGGCGAGGTGCAGGGCTTTCCCGCGCTGCGCCCACATCAGCGCCCGGCCTGGCACATGTTCCTGGTGCAGCTGGCCGTGCTGGCGCTGGATGCGGCCGGGCGGCGAGATCTGCCGCTGGTTGAGGAGGACTGGTGCGCCGCCCTGCGCGGGCTGACCTCTACCTTTCCGGGGGATGAGCCTTGGCATCTGCTGGGTGCGGACAGTCGCCTGCCCGCCTTTCTGCAACCAGCCGATCCCGGCGGGTTGAAATGGTCGGGCGTCGCCACCCCCGATGCGCTGGACATGCTGATCACCTCGCGCAACCACGACATCAAGCGCGAGATCGCCCGGCAGGCTGCGCCGCAGGACTGGATCTTTGCGCTGGTCAGCCTGCAGACGATGGAGGGGTTTGGCGGCGCCGGAAACTATGGCATCGCCCGAATGAACGGCGGATCGTCATCGCGGGTATTGCTGGGCCTGGCCCCGGCGCGGGCGGGATCGGCGCAGGCCGATCCCTCGGCCTGGTGGGCGCGCGATGTGTCGCGGCTGCTGGCGGCGCGGCAGGGACTGGAGGGCAAGGCGCTGCTCTGGCTGGAACCATGGCCCGAGGGGCGATCACTGGAACTGGCGGGCCTTGATCCCCTGTTCATCGAGGTTTGCCGCCGTGTCCGGCTGGTGGTGCAGCACGGCCGGATCCTGGCCGAGCGCAGCACGTCAAAGGCCGCGCGTGTGGCGGGCAAGGAAGCGATGGGCAATACCGGCGACCCCTGGGCGCCCCTGCATATCGCCGAAGGGAAAAGCCTTACCTTGGGGGAACAGGACTGGACGCATGAGCTGCTGGTGCGGCTGCTGTTCAGGAAAGACAAGCGCGAATGGCATGTGCCCCCGCTGGCGCGCAGCCATGCTGAAGAGGCCCGTGAACCGATGCTGCTGGTGGCCGAGGCGTTTTCGCGCGGCAATTCCAAGACCGATGGTTTCAAATCGCGTGTCGTGCCGGTGCCAAAGGTCATGCTGCGGCAGCTGTTCGGCGAAAAGCCGACAATGGTTGCGGATGGCATTCTGAAAGACATCGCCTCTGTCGATCTGGCGCTGCGCAACGGGCTGGCAACCGTGGCGGCGGGCGGCGACAGGGAAAAACTGGGCAAGCCACATTACGCCCGCAGCCTGCCCGCGCGCGCAACGCTGCGGCGCAAGGCCGACGAATGGTTCTTTCCCGAACTTTGGCTGCGGATGGAAGCAAAGGTCGATGCCGACTTTGCCCCCCTGCATCTGGCCTTTCTGGAACGGCTGGCCGCGCAGGCCCGTGCGGAATTTCGCGAGGCGCTGCCCGGCATGCCCTGCGCCAGCCTGATGCGCCCGCGCGCCGAGGTGCGGGGCTGGCAGGCGCTGGAACGCGGGCTGCATTTCGCAATGCGGGAGTGGAAACAGGAGAAGGTCGATGGTTGACGAAACCGACGAGATGCCCCGCCGGGCCATGGCGATTGCCGCCGCGATTGCCGCAGCCGACCCCGGTGAAAAGGCCGATGCGCGGCGCATGGGGCCTGCGGGGGCGCCGTTGTTCTGGCGGCAGGTCGCGCGGCTGGACATCCCGCGCTGGCAGGAGGAGGGCTGGCTGCGCTTCACCCGGCTGGTGGCGCTGCTGACACCCGCCAGCCGTGAAACCTCGATCCATGATGGCAAGCGACCGCTGGGGGCGGCTCTACACGAAGCCGGTTTCAGCGAACAGCGACTGGCGCGGCTGATCGCGGCCCGCGGGGCATCCCGCGACGATGCGCTGGAACGCGCGATCCGCATGTCCGCCCGCAAGACCCCCGGCGTGAGCGTCGTCGATCTGGCCCGTGCCATATTCCGCCCCGACGACAGCCGCCATCTGGCCCGCGCCTATTACAAGCAATCTGACGCTTCGCAGACCGAGGATATCCAAAATGACTGAACCGCGCTTCCTGCAGATCCATTTTCTGGCACCCTATACGGCAGCGCTGCTGAACCGGGATGATTCCGGTCTGGCCAAGCGGCTGCCCTATGGCGGGCATCTGCGCACCCGTGTCAGTTCGCAATGCCTGAAGCGGCACTGGCGTTTGGCCGATGATCCGCACAGCCTGCATCGCATTGCAGGGGCCGATGATGCGTTCCGGTCGCGCGAAACGGTGGATCGCAAGGTTTTCGCCGATTGGGCAGCAGATATCGATGCGGCAGTTGTAAAGCCGATCAAGGAGGCCATGCTGACCGCCATCTACGGCGACAAGGGCACCGACAAGAAATCCCGCCAGACCCTGCTTCTGGGCGAGGTGGAGGTGGCTTATCTGACCACCGAGGCGCAGCGGCTGGTGGCCGAGGCGGGTGGCGATGCCAAGGCGGCGGCAGAACTGGCCAAGGAATGGAACAAGGCCCACAAGGCCAATCTCAAGACGATGAGCGAAGGCGCAAAACTGCCTGGCGGCCTGACCGGCGCCCTGTTCGGACGGATGGTCACCTCGGACCCCAAGGCCAATATCGACGCGCCGGTGCATGTCGCCCATGCCTTCACCGTTCACGCCGAAGAGGCGGAGAGCGATTACTTCATCGCCGCCGACGATCTGGCGCGGGACGAGGATACCGGCGCCGATACCATTCAGGAAACCGAACTGACCTCGGGCCTGTTCTATGGCTATGTCGTGGTCGATCTGCCGGGCCTGCTGTTGAACCTGGGCGGCGATGCCCGGCTTGCGGGCGATGTTCTGCACAACCTGCTTTACCTGATCGCCGAAGTCTCGCCGGGGGCCAAGCTGGGGTCCACGGCCCCCTATTCCCGTGCCTCTTTCCTGCTGGTGGAGGCGGGTGACCGCCAGCCCCGTTCGCTTGCCGAGGCGTTCCGCAGCCCGTGCCGCGCCGAAACCGGGCAGGCGGTTGCGGCGCTGTCGGAACATCTGGCAAGGCTGGATGACGCCTATGCCACAGGCGAGACCCGGCGCGTGATGTCGCTGGCCAATACCGAAGTTCCTGCGGCTGTCCGTGGCACGCTGGCCGATCTGGCCAGTTTTGCCAAGAATCTGCCCTTGCAACTGGCCGGGCCTGCAGCATGACCCTGCGCTGGTTGCATCTGCGCCTGACCGCACCGCTGATGGCCTTTGGTGGTGTGTCCATCGACCATGTCGGGCCGACCCGTGATTTTCCATCGACCTCGGCGCTGACAGGGCTGTTTGCCAATGGGCTTGGCTGGCGCCGCGAAGATGGCGCCGCCCATCAGGCCCTTCAGGACCGGCTGGTCTTTGGCGCGTTGATCGCCCGAGAGGGCAGGGTTCTGACAGACAACCAGAATGCCAAGCTCGGCGGAAATGACCGTGGCTGGACGACATGGGGCCGCCCGGATGAACGGGCGGGCGCCACCTATGACAGCCCGCACCGCCGCCGCCGTGATTATCTTGCCGATCACGAATGCCGGGTGGTGCTGCGGCTGCTGCCGGGCGATGGGCCTGATCTGGACAGGCTNNCCGCCGTGCTGGATCGCCCGGCCCGCCCGCTGTTCATCGGGCGCAAGCCCTGCCTGCCCGCGGCGCCCCTGTTTGCAGGCTGGATCGAAGCCGATGATGTGCAAGGGGCGCTGTTGGGGCTTGCCACACCGGGGCGTGCGCTCTGGCCGATGGCGGGGGATGACCCCGGTTCCGATCTGCCGGATCTGCGCAACTGGGTGACCGGCCTGCATGGCGGCAGTCGCAGGGTCTGTGAAAGGATGATCCCATGACCCTGCATTTGGTCGAACTTCCCCTCTCGCTCAAGGCGCTGCATGTCTGGGCCGGGGTGCGCAGGTTGGGCAGTGGTTTTGACGAAGGAGTGGCCTTGCATCACCTGCTGGGCGAAACCTTCGGGCCGGCCATGCTGCAACCCTTTCGCCTGATGGTGGCCCCGCGGGCGGAGAACGGCAGTCTTTATGCCTATGCCGCCGAGGATGCCGCAGCACTTCGCCAGAAGGCCCAGCTTAGCCTGACCCCCGATCTGGCGGCTGTGGTCGATCCTGCTAGGTTGCGGTCGATCCCGAGGCCCGCCGCGACATGGGTGGCAGGCCAGCGCATCGGCTTTGATCTGCGCATCCGCCCGGTTGCGCGCCTTGCTTCTGCTCTTGCAGGCCAGGACGAGACGGGCGCGGAGGTCCGCTTGCGCAAGGGTGCCGAGGTCGATGCCTTTCTGGCCACTGTCCTGCGTGGCGCGACCACCACCCGGGAAGATGTCTATCGCGACTGGCTTGCCGCACGGCTGGGTATGGCGGCCGATCTGGAAATGGCGACCACCCGGATGGTCAGTTTTCAGCGGTCGCGCATCCAACGCGACGGCAGGCGGATTGAGGGGCCAAATGCGGTGTTTCACGGGACTGTGGTGATTGCCGACCCCGCCGCCTTTGCCGCGCTGCTGGCCAAAGGCGTGGGGCGCCATCGCAGCTATGGCTACGGCATGCTGCTGCTGCGGCCCGCACAAAGGGTGATGTGATGCTGAAGGGGCGGCTCGGGCTTGACAGTGCGAAGGTGCCCCATGCCGATCGGGCCGGGTGTCTCTACCTTGCGCGCGGCGCTCTGACAGCCCGCGACGGAACCTTGGCCTTTCTGCAAGGCGAGGCAACGGCGGCGGATGCGCTTGATCCCGGCGACTATGCCATCCCGCTGCAAGGGGTTTCGATCATCCTGCTCGGCCCCGGATCTACCGTCAGCCATGATGCGTTGCGTCTGTTGGCCCATGCCCGCACCGCGCTTGCCGCCGTCGGCGAAGATGGCGTCCGGCTCTATACCGCCCCGCCGCTGATCCCCGATCGTTCGGGCCTCGCCCGCCTGCAGGCCCGGATCTGGGCCGATGACGATCTGCGCGTGATGACCGCCCGGCGCATGTATGCCCTGCGTCTGGGTGAAGTTTTTCCCCATGCCGACCTTAATGTACTGCGCGGGATCGAGGGCGCGCGCATGAAGGAAACCTACGCCCTACAAGCGCAGCGGATCGGCATCAGGTGGCAGGGTCGGCGGTATGACCGGGGCGCCCCGATGGCCGCCGATCTGGCGAACCAGGCCCTGAATCACGCTGCCAGTGCCGTCGAGGCCGCTGCGGCGATTGCCGTCTGCGCCACGGCCACCATCCCGCAGCTCGGGTTCATTCATGAAGACCCGGGCCAAAGCTTCGTTCTGGACGTGGCAGATCTTTACCGTGACAGCCTGACCATCCCCTGTGCCTTCAAGGCGGCGAAGCTGGTGCAGGAACGCCCTTCCGAAAACATCGAACGTATGACACGCAGGTTCACGGGCGCCGCACTGTCCAGGCAGGGTGTGATCCCCGAGATGATCGAACGGATCAAGGCCCTGATCGAAGGGCGTGGCCCCTGATGCCGCTGACCATGATCGTCACTCGCGATGTCGAGATGCGTTATCGCGGCTTCCTTACCTCTGTGATGCTGGAAGTTGCACCGGGCGTCTATGTGGCTCCCGAGATGTCGGCGGCAGTGCGCGCCCGGGTCTGGTCGGTCATGCAGGATTGGTGGACAGAACTCGGCCGCGGCTCGCTGACGCTAGTATGGCGCGACACGAAGGCAGTGGGAAATCTGCGCATAGAAGTATTGGGCGAGCCCTCCAAGATCATTGTGGATGCGGATGGCGTCCTACTCGTAAAACGAAAGTAGCGCCATATCTACTCGCCTTGATGCTCTTTGACATTTGTTGAAATACAGAGATATAGCTCGGAGAGGCTCCCCCGCACACGCGGGGATAGACCCACAGCAGCCCCATAATCGGGGCTGTTTTGCATGGCTCCCCCGCACACGCGGGGATAGACCCGCCTGATGGATGAGGATCTTGGCAACCCTTCGGGCTCCCCCGCACACGCGGGGATAGACCCATGGGGTCTCTGCTCAAGGCGCTGTCTGACGAGGCTCCCCCGCACACGCGGGGATAGACCCTCGCGCCACGCCGATAGCAGCGTGACCCCCTTGGCTCCCCCGCACACGCGGGGATAGACCCCAAAGCCGCCGGGTGAGCGCCGCCATGAAGCGGGCTCCCCCGCACACGCGGGGATAGACCCGCGGCCTGTGCAAGCCAGCGCGCATAGACATCGGCTCCCCCGCACACGCGGGGATAGACCCCACTACATCGCAGAGGTAGAGGCCGCGACGGGGGCTCCCCCGCACACGCGGGGATAGACCTGTGGCTTTCGGCGGGGCGTGGTCAGAGCAGATGGCTCCCCCGCACACGCGGGGATAGACCCTGAACACTCAGGCCGCCCGTTCGACTTCTGACGGCTCCCCCGCACACGCGGGGATAGACCCCGCTTCGGTCATCCAGGGCAAAGCGCCGGGTTGGCTCCCCCGCACACGCGGGGATANNGCTCCCCCGCACACGCGGGGATAATTGCAAAAGCACGCTGTTCGCTCGTCATAACGAGAGCGGCCGAGGATGACCCTCACTTTCCCGTGCCTGCACAGAACAAGTTGTTGGTGTCGTATTTCACGCTGAAAACTCGTCATGAGCTCGCAGACCTTTACTTGTCCCGGTACCAAGCAGAGCGCTGTCCATCCTTCTCAAAATACCGAAGTTCGAAGATACCAGCTTCATGCACGACTTGCCTCCAACTGCGGCATCTGAATAGCCCCATGTTTCGTGGACGCCCTTTTTTGCTAATTTTGAGGCAAGGAGGCCATGATGGGCACAAGCACTTTCAGCGACGACTTCAAGCGTGACGCAGTCGCTCAGATCACCGAGCGGGGCTACCCGGTGAGCGAGGTTTCGGAACGGCTCGGTCTGAACTGATGCGGTGGATGCCCCCACCCAACGGCATCACGTATGCCATGATGGTTTCACCGGAACCTAAGGGAGGGCACATCGATGACGACACCGATCAGCATGCTGGCGATCGACTTGGCGAAGGGCAGTTTCCAAGTCTGCGCAATTGGATTGGATGGGGCGGTTCTATACAACCGCGTTCTGTCACGGACTCGCCTGGCGGCGCTTCTGGCTGAGCAGCAATCCTGTATCGTGGCGATGGAAGCCTGTGCCACGTCACATTACTGGGGCCGGGTGCCCAGCTCGTCGGCGATCTGGTCGAGCGCTGCACTGAACCGCTGAGCTGCGGCCTCGATTTGGTCGGGGCGGATCACGAGCGGCGGGGCGATGGCAATGGCCGAGCCAAGCGCGCGACAGACCAGACCGCGGGTGAAGGCGGCCTCCTGCACTTTGGCGGGGATGCCGCGGGCCGGGTCGAAGGGCGTGCGCGTCACCTTATCGGCGACGATTTCGATCCCCCACATCAGGCCGGTGCCGCGCACCTCGCCAACCAGCGGATGGCTGACCAGCGGTGCCAGCAGGCCGCCGAGTTGTTCGCCCTTGGCCGCGACACCCGCGATGACGCCGTCTTCGTCATAGATCCGCAGCGCCTCATTCGCGACCGCACATGCGACCGGATGCGCGCCATAAGTATAGCCATGACCGAAAACGCCGATCTTTTCCGACTGTGCCTTCATCGACTGGTAGATTGGCTCGGAAATCAGCAGCGCCGAGAGCGGCATATAGGCGGCGGTCAGCGCCTTGGCGCAGGAGATCATATCAGGCTTCAGGCCGAAGGTCTGGCTGCCCCACCAGTTGCCGGTGCGCCCGAAGCCGGTGATAACCTCGTCAGCGATCAGCAGAACCTCGTGCTTTCTCAGAACCTTCTGGATCTTTTCGAAATAGCCCGCAGGCGGCATGACCGCGCCACCGGTGCCCATGGCGGGTTCGGCAAAGAAGGCGGCAACCGTTTCTGGCCCTTCGGCCAAGATCAGCGCATCCAGTTCGTCGGCCAGACGGGTCGAGAATTGGTCCTCGGTCTCTCCGGCCAGCCCCTCGCGGTAGAAATGCGGACAGGTGACATGCAGGAAATTAGGCAGCGGCAGGTGGAAATCGCGATGCAGATGCGGCAGGCCGGTGATCGAGGCCGAAGCGATCGATGTGCCGTGATAGCCCCGGTTGCGGCCGATGATCTTGCGCTTTTCCGGCCGACCCTGCGCGGCAAAATGGTACCAGGCCAGCTTGATAGCCGTATCATTCGCTTCCGAGCCGGACGACTGGAACAGCACATTCGACATCGGGACCGGCGCAATACCCAGCAGTTTCGTCGCCAGCTCGATGCCCGGTTCGGTCGCGCGATGGGCAAAATTCTGGTAATAAGGCAGGGTAGACATCTGACGGGTGGCAGCCTCGACCAGACGGGTCTCGCTCAGGCCAAGGGCGGTGCACCACAGGCCCGACATGCCCTCGATATAGGTCTTGCCATTGCTGTCGGTGATCTCGGCGCCATGGCCTGACACCATCACGACCGGGCCGGTTTTCTCATGCAGCGAAAGGTTCGTCTGCGGATGCAGCTGGCTGGCGATATCGCGCTCATGAAGTGAGTTGGAGAGCATGGTGAGGATCCCTGTTGCGGTCTTTGATCCATTTGAGCGGGAAACTCATTGCATAACAATTCTGGTCATTTTAATATCAGAATAAAGCATAGGTTATCAATCAATGGCGGAACGGGATCTGTTCAAGGGCCTGCCGGAATTCCTAGCGGTGGCGGAGGCCAAGAATTTCCGCAAGGCGGCGCAGGGGCTCGGGGTCAGTTCCGTGGCTGTCGGGGCCACCATCCGGCAACTGGAAGAGCGGCTCTCGTCCAAGCTGTTTCACCGCACCACGCGGCGCGTTGAACTGACCACAGCGGGCCTCTTGCTGCTGGATCGCCTGCGACCCCTGACCGGCGCTCTGGAAGAAACGCTTGAGGATCTGCAGGATCGCCGGACCGAACTGGGTGGCACCTTGCGGATCTGTGTCCAGGCCATGGCGCTGGAGACAGTGTTGGATCCGGCGCTGGAGATTTTTGCGGCCCGCCATCCCGGCGTTGCGGTTCATGCCGAGAGCCGCGAGGGCCGCCCCGATCTGCTGGCGGAGGGGTTCGACATCGGCATTCGCCTTGGGGAATATATCCAGGGCGATATGGTCGCCGCGCGTATCCCGCAGCCGATCAGCTGGCGGGTGGTGGGCACGCGCGACTACTTCGACCGGCATGGCCGCCCCGAAGTGCCCAAGGATGTTCTGGCCCATCACTGCATCCGCCGCCACGTCCCGGGCCAGGAAAAACCCTATCGCTGGGAATTCACCACCAATGGCCGGATTATCGAACTGGAACCTCCTGGCAGGCTGACCGTTGCGTCATTCTCGACTGCGATGCGTCTGGTCGGCGCAGGCTTGGGCCTTGGCTATCTGACCGAGGGCATGTGCCGCAGCCTGCACGCTAGCTCCGATATCCAGCCGGTGCTGACCGGCTACATGCCGCCACCCAACTATCTTTATACCTATTTCAGCCCCGCCAATCGCGAGAATCGGCGCGTGCGCGCCTTTGTGGATTGCATCCGGTCTCTGGGCTCCGCAGCCGGGCTGTGATTCGGCCGCGGCGGCGGGCTTATTGCCGAAGCTTTCGCAGATCGTCCTGGATGAGTTCGGTTTCTCCGCGGCAAGCGAGTATTGATTACGCCTGGTTGGGGCGCAATTAACTGCGCGATTAAGGAAACGTCCGGTAAATCGTTTTGTTTCAGATGATTGGCCGTTTGGTCGTACCCTCACCACAAACCGCCATTCATCGACACGGGGCTGGAAGGGTTTATAGAGTGTTCACGAACACTTGGTGGGCCATCCGCCGGTCTGGTGCCTGTGCTCTGAAAGAACCAAGCTACGACGTCACGTTGGCTGTGCCCGTGCGGCGGCCAGGGCTTCGATCTGGATGGCCAGTGTCTGCAGGTCATCCTCGGACAGCGCGGCGAGGGCTGACAGGATCCTGTCCTGCAGATCCTGCCGCTGGGATGATGGCTTGGCATCCACCACCCCCAGCAGCACGTCAGGCGTGGTGCCGAGTGTCGTGGCGATGGTGAGCAGGGTGCGCAGATCGGGTTCGCGGACACCGCTGACGTAATGGCCATAGCGCCGCTCGCTCAGGCCTGCGCGGCGGGCCACTTCGGCGTTGGAGATCCCGAGCTGTGCCGCCCGTTCCCGCAGTTTTGTCGCAAACACATCCATTAGAACGTTTTGTTCCGGCACGCCGCGCCACGCCATGAACGATATGTAGTCAAATATACGCTCGATTTGTTCTTGATGTTCGAAACATGGAGTGACGAACAGTGAGGCAGAGATCATGATTGTTCCAGGTGCGGCAGAAGGTCGGCCTAGCCAGGGTCAGGCTGTGAGGCCGACGCAGGCAGCTGCCCTGCGCGACCGTGCATCCCCCATGCGTTCGATCGCCGCGCAGCCCCTCATATTCCTCCACACATCGGCATCTTCCTGATCCGGCTCTCCCCCACACGAAGCACATGTCCGGCGCTTTCCGCCCGTCTCCAGAGGTTTTCCATGAAACGCATTCCCCTCAAGGGGACGCGATGTTCCCGCTCCATCTTCATGCGCGCCGCGGGGATGAGGGTGATTGCGCCATCCGGTCTCTTGTTCATGTCCCCGGCCCGGCCTGTCGGCCCCGACCGCAGGTTCAGCCGGTTGCGGTGAGATCGGCCATCGGACCCGTCAGCGGCCTGCCCGCATCTGCGAGATCGCGCGGATCTGGGCTCAGCCCCTCGAACACCACGATGCGGCGGCCAGCCTGAAAGGCGATCCGTGATCAGCGCTTTCTTGCGGATCGCATTCAGTGCCGTGCTGACCTCGTGATAGGCCGCCAGGAGTCGGCCTTCCGACCGCCCTGCGCTTTCGTGCCGGTCTCCGCCATCAGATTATGCCGCGAACGAGACGGCCCTATGAACGCAGCAACCCATTGGAAATGCGAAGGCCGCCCCGTGACCATTGAGGGGCGATCGAAGAGAGACGCAGGCCATTCAGGGACGCAATTTGCGTCAAGCGTCCTGTCTCCGAGTGGTGAATAGCCCTGCCAACGCCCTTTGAAACAAAAAGAAAAATGCCCCAATCGGAGCCATAGGACGTATTCTGTATGTGAATATGGCGGAGACGAAGCCCGCCATCGAGCCGACGCATGGCACCGTGATCTGTCTCGTAAACTCATTGTTTCCAGACTATTGCACGAAATCAACCTCGCATAGCGTTGCAACCGGCCTTGGTGCGTCGCATAGTTTTAGGCGGGTATTATGGAGGGCATTGTGCCGCGTACCGCAAAGGAATTGAGCCATCTGGAAGTGAAGCGGCTGCAGCACAAAGGCGGTGTCGGCAATGCCACTTTCGCTGTAGGCGGCGTCTCGGGATTGCTGCTGCAGATCACGCCGAAGGGCGGTCGGACTTGGCTTTTGCGCACATCGGTAGGCGGCAGGCGTCGTGAGATCGGGCTTGGCGGTTTCCCCGATGTCACTCTCGCACAGGCGCGCGAGCGGGCAAGAGCGGCCAAGGATCAGATCCGCTCGGGCGTAGATCCGGTGGAAGCGCGGAAAGCCGTTCGGTCGGCGCTTGCTGCTGCCCAGCGTCAGGGGCTGACCTTTGCAAAGGCTGTGGAAGAATACCTCTCGGCGAAACTGGACGGTTTCAAGAATGCCAAGCACCGCGACCAGTGGCGCAATACTCTGCAGACCTATGCCATTCCCCATCTGGGCAAGATGCTGGTGCAGGACATTGCAGTGCAGGATGTATTTCTGGTTCTAAACCAGCCCGTGGCCGCCGGTGCAACCGACACCCTTTGGCAAGCGAAGACCGAAACGGCCTCACGCCTGCGTGGCCGGATCGAAGCCGTTCTAAGCTGGGCGACCGTTTCGGGGCATCGGTCAGGCGACAATCCTGCGCGTTGGGCTGGAAACCTGAAGGAACTGCTGCCCGCAGCCTCCAAGGTGGCCAGAAAAGCCAATCAGCCCGCGCTTCGGGTGGAAGACGCGCCAGCTTGGTTTTCTGAATTGCGCAAGCGCGACGGGATGGGCAGTCGATGTCTGGAATTTGCCGCCCTGACCGCCGCGCGATCACAAGAAGTGCGCGGTGCGCGGTGGGATGAAATCGATCTGGCCAAGGCGCTGTGGGTCGATGCGCTGGCCCATAAGGCCGGCAACGGGTGACCCGCGTTCTGACCCGCGCAGGCCTGCCAAGGGGGCCACTGCGGTCAGGATCGGGCGACATCGTCGCCATGCGCGGCTGCGCGGCCAGCCTGCACCATCGGCGCGCATCCCACCCCCGCGGGGGCCGCGGCAGGCAATGGCGTGGGGGGGGCGCCCGCGCGGCCGCTGCATCAGCCCAGCCAGATTTCCCCGTTCAGGGTGTTGGCCAGAAACGACAGCCCCGCGCGCAGCCCTTCGCGGCTGATGGCGCCGCCCAGGCAGACGCGCACATGCTCGCCCGGCGGGCCCAGCACGGTAAAGGCATCAGAGGGCATGATGCCGATCCCCAGCCCGTTCATCCGGCCCATCAGCTCGGCCCGGCTGACCCCGTCGGGCAGGCTCAGCCAGATGTTGAAGGCATGGCTGTCGGCCTTGAAGGCAAAGCCGTGCAGCACCTCTGCGGCAATGGCCTGACGTGCGGCGCTTTCCGCGCGGATGAAGCGGCAGATCCGGTCTGCCGTGCCATCCTCGATCCAGCGCGTCACCAGCGCCATCGACAGGGTGGAGGCCATGACATTGGTGACCCGCAGGGTCTGGGCCAGCTGATAGGCGGCCCGGCTGTCCGGCGCGATGGTGAAGGCAAGGCGCAGCCCGGCCCCGATGCATTTTGCCAGACCGCCGATATGCCAGGTCAGCTCGGGGGCCAGCGTGGCAAAGGGGGCAGGGGCGCCGGGTTGTACAAAGCCATAGGCGTCATCTTCGATCAGCGGCAGCCCGTGGCGCAGCAGGATCTCTGCGATCTCCATCCGGCGCGGCGCGGGAATCGTCAGCGTGGTCGGGTTCTGCAGCGTCGGGTTCAGATACAGGGCCTTCGGGCCATGGGCGCGGATCGCAGCGGCCAGCGCTTCCGGCAGGATACCCGCCTCATCCATCGGCACGCCCACCAGCACCAGCCCTGCCCGGGCCGCGATCGACCTCAGGCCGGGATAGGTGACCGCCTCGCACAGGATGGTATCGCCGGGGGCGGCCAGAATGTTCAGCACCGCCGTCATCGTCGCATGGGCCCCGGGTGTCACCGCGATCCGGTCCAGATTGGGCACCATGCCGCGCATCGAAAGCCAGGACAGCGCCGCCGATCTGTCCATCTCGGACCCGGTGGTGGATTGATAGCGCAGCAGCGGCACCAGATTGGCGGCCACGGTTTCCAGCCCGGCCCGCATCGCCGCCAGCAGGGCGGGGTCATCCGGTTCGGGCGGCAGGTTCATTGACAGATCCTGCTCGCGCGCGCGGCGCGGATCGGCGGTGGGGCCGTCCTGACCTGTGCGGGCGCGCACAAAGGTGCCCCGGCCCACATGGCTTTCCACCAGCCCGCGCGATTGCGCCTCGGTGTAGGCGCGGCTGATGGTGGTGAAATCCAGGCTCAGCAATTCGGCCAGCCGCCTTTGGGGCGGCAGCCGGTCCCCCGCAGACAGAAGGCCGCTGTCGGTATCGCGTTCGATGGCATCCGCGATTTCCAGATAGCGCGGCTTGCCGCTTGTGCCGAAGGTTGGCACCCAGGTTTTCATCTCAGGCTCCGATTTTGCGGCATTGACTGCATTTGTATGCATCTGCGCCGCAGCGCAAAATGGCAAGGCGATTCTGCGCTTTTCGGGTGCCCAAAGTCGAAATCCGCCTCCATTTCCCCCAGAACGCTGGTTCTTTTGCCTGATCCTTCATCAGCGTATGTATCATTGCCATTTTATTGTATGGATAATTGATTATCAATTTGATCCAATCAATCTGCGGTGCACCCTGAGACAGCGCTGATCGCAAACAGGAGAAACAGATGCCCGCAGTGACCAAGGAAGCCCACAAGCCCGGCGATTTCTTCGTCGATTACGAAAGCAAGGTGTTCGAAGACGTGAAGGCCGATCCGGGCGAAAAGGCGCTGGTGACCTTTCACACCATGGCCTTCGAAGGCTCGATCGGGCTGGTGAACATCCTCAACGCCATCCGCCTGACCAAGAAGGGCTATGAAACCTCGATCCTGCTCTATGGTCCCGGTGTTCTGCTGGGCGTGCAGCGCGGCTTTCCCAAGATCGGTGACGAGGCTTTTCCGGGCCACCAGAATTTCAACAAGAACCTGGAACGGTTCATGTCGGAAGGCGGCAAGGTCTATGCCTGCCGCTTCGCGCTGCAGGCGCTTTACGGCACGGGCGAGCCTGCGCTGATCCCCGGCATCACGCCGATCATGCCGCAGGATGTGCTGGACTGCATCCTGCTGCACAAGAAGGCCAATGCCGTCATCATCGACACCTGGACCGTCTGATCCCGGCAGGCCCGCCCTCCGGCGGGCCATCCCCCCCTCCCCAGCCCATTGCCCGAAGGCCCCCTCCGGCGGGCCACCCCTTGCCAAAGGACGTGCCATGCCCCCGAAACCCGTTATCCGCGCCGCCGCCGTGCAGATTGCGCCTGATCTGACCTCGCGTGCAGGCACCATGGAAAAGGTGCTGAACGCGATTGCCGATGCCGCTGACAAGGGCGCGGAGTTCATCGTCTTTCCGGAAACCTTTGTGCCCTACTACCCCTATTTCAGCTTTGTCCTGCCGCCGGTCAGCCAGGGCGCCGAACATCTGCGCCTGTATGACGAGGCGGTGGTGGTGCCCTCGCCCGAAACCCGCGCCGTGGCCGAGGCTGCGCGCAAACGCGGTGTCGTGGTGGTTCTGGGCGTGAACGAACGGGATCACGGCTCGCTCTATAACACCCAGCTGATCTTCGATGCCGATGGCCGTCTGGTGCTGAAGCGCCGCAAGATCACGCCCACCTATCATGAACGCATGATCTGGGGGCAGGGCGATGGCGCCGGGCTGAAGGTGGTGGAAACCGCCGTGGGCCGGGTGGGGGCGCTGGCCTGCTGGGAACATTACAATCCGCTGGCCCGCTATGCGCTGATGACCCAGCACGAAGAAATCCACGCCGCCCATTTTCCCGGCAGCCTGGTTGGCCCGATCTTTGGCGAACAGATCGAGGTGACGATGCGCCATCATGCGCTGGAGGCGGGCTGTTTCGTCGTCAATGCCACCGGCTGGCTGACCGAAGACCAGATCGCCAGCATCCATCCCGACCCGAAACTGCAAAAGGGCCTGCGCGATGGCTGCATGACCTGCATCATCACCCCCGAAGGCCGCCATGCCGTGCCACCGCTGACTCAGGGCGAAGGCATCCTGATTGCGGATCTGGACATGAAGCTTGTGACAAAGCGCAAGCGCATGATGGACAGCGTGGGCCATTATGCCCGCCCCGAACTGCTGCGCCTGCTGCATGACCGCCGCCCCGCCAGCCCCTGTGATGCCGGCCCCCCCGATGCCAGCCCCCGTGACGCCAGACCCCATGATGCCGCTTTCTGGCCCGACCGGGCCTCCGAACCCCATCCCCATGAGGAGCCGTCCGATGCGTGAGGCCGATCTGATCAACGAATTGCAGACCAAGGGCGCGCGGTTGATGGACCCGGGCGCAGGCGTCGAAAGCCGCCGGGGCGGTGCAGGCCCGTCAGACCACAAGGCGATGACATTGGGCGATCACACGGTGATGGTGCCCGTCCATACCGCCCCCGCCTTTCAAAGCCCCTATGTCATTGATGCCACCAAGGGCGAAGCGCGCGTGCTGCGCGACGGGGCCGAGGTGGGCCGCATCAGCTTTCCGGCCCGCCCGCGCTTTTACGATCTGACCACGGCGGATGGCATCCCCTATTCCAAGATCGCCGTCCTTCATGCCCGCGATGTTCTGGCCACGACGGTGCTGCAAACCTGCATCCGCTATGAAAGCCGCAAGAAAACCTGCCAGTTCTGCGCCATCGGCCAAAGTCTGGCGGCAGGGCGCACCATCGCCCACAAGACGCCCGCCCAGCTGGCCGAAGTGGCCAGGGCGGCGGTCGAACTGGATGGCGTGCGGCATATGGTGCTGACCACGGGCACGCCCAAGGGGGCGGATCGGGGGGCGCAGGTGCTGGCAGACAGCGCCCGGGCGATCAAGGCCGCCGTGGCGCTGCCGATACAGGCGCAATGCGAACCGCCCGAGGATGACATCTGGTACCAGCGCATGGCCGATGCCGGTGTCGATGCCCTCGGGATGCACCTCGAGGCGGTCACGCCCGATGTCCGCGCCCGCAT
This sequence comes from Gemmobacter sp., assembly GCA_003509785.1. Taxonomy (GTDB): domain Bacteria; phylum Pseudomonadota; class Alphaproteobacteria; order Rhodobacterales; family Rhodobacteraceae; genus Gemmobacter. The sequence goes on along the minus strand of DOMY01000211.1, from coordinate 7,463 downwards.
CATGCCCGGCAAGGCCTCGGTTCCGATCTCCAAATACCTCAGCGGGTTCGAGGCTGCGGTAAAGGTCTTCGGCCGTGGTCAGGTCTCCACCTATATTCTGGCCGGTCTGGGCGACAGCGCCGAGGCGATCCTGTCGATGTCGGAAAAGCTGGTGGCCATGGGGGTTTATCCCTTCGTCGTGCCCTTCGTGCCGATCAGCGGCACGCCGCTGGAAGACCNNACCTATGAAAAGCTGAGGCTCGCATGACACGGATCACCCCCGAGGCCGGATTCCTGCAAAGCTATCGCATCTGCGCCGCAACCGAACCCTGGCAGAAGGCGGGGGCTGCCGCCTTGCGCCGCCGGGTTTTCGTGACCGAGCAGGGGCTTTTCGCAGGCCATGACCGCGATGCGACAGATGCGGTGGCGATGCCTCTGGTCGCCATTGCCGAAGATGCCTGCGGCGGGCCTGCGGTGGTGGGCACGGTCCGCATCCATGAATCCGCGCCGGGCATCTGGTGGGGCTCGCGTCTGGCGGTGGCCCCGGAATGGCGCCGCGTCGGAAAACTGGGGGCAGAGCTGATCCGGCTGGCGGTCGGCACGGCCCATGCGCGCGGGGCTGTCGCCTTCCATGCCCATGTCCAGCGGCAGAATGTGGTTCTGTTCCGCCGTCTGCACTGGTCCGTCACGGCAGAGCTTGATCTGCATGGCCGCCCACACGCGCATATGCTGGCCGATCTGGCCCATTACCCGGCCATCGAAAACCCGGCCGCCGGATGGCAGCTGCGCGCGCCCGGCCCGGCCGAGGCAGCAAGATGACCGTGGCCGCGATCGCTGCGGCGCTGGCCGCCCATCCGTCCATTCTGGGCAAGCTCGATATCGCCAAGGCCACCCGTGCCCTGGGGCTGACCGGCANNCGCCTTGCCCCGCCCCGAAGGCGGCTGGGATCTGTTCGCGGCCGAGGCCTTCATCCCCGCCTTTGTCGCGGATGATCCGTGGTTTGCGGGCTGGTGCGGGGTGATGGTGAACCTGTCCGATATTGCCGCCATGGGCGGCACGGCGACGGCGATTGCCGATATGATCTGGGCGCCGGATGCCGCCAGCGCCGCGCCCGTGCTGCAGGGGCTGCAGGCGGCCTCTGCCGCCTATGACGTGCCGGTCATCGGTGGGCATACCAACCTGAACACGCCTGCGCTGAACCTCTCTGTCGCGGTGACGGGGCGGGCGCGGGCGCTGATTTCCAGCTTTGCCGCCCGGCCCGATGATCTGCTGATCGCCGCCATCGACCTGCGCGGCGCCTGGCGGCCCCGCTTTGACAACTGGTTTGCCGCCGCCGATGCCCCCGCCGCCCGCCTGCGCGGCGATCTTGCCCTGCTGCCCGAACTGGCCGAGGCCGGGCTGCTGCGCGCGGGCAAGGATATCAGCCAGGGGGGCATCGCGGGCACCAGCCTGATGCTGGCCGAATGTTCGGGATGCGGTTTTGAAATTGATCTGGACCGTTTGCCGATGCCGCCCGGCACCGATGCCGCCCGCTGGCTGCGCGCCTTCCCCAGCTTCGGCTTCCTGCTGTCGGTGCAGATGCCCGATGCGAAAGAGGTCTGCGCCCGCTTTGCCGACCGGGGCATTGCCGCCGCCGTCATCGGCCGGGCCACCGCAGGCGCCTCGGTCGATCTCGTGCAGGGGGCAGAACGCGCCACCTTCTGGGATTGGCAGCAGCGCCCCTATCTGGGCCTGGGCCAACAGGTGGCCCATGCCTGAGGTCATCTTTCACATCCGCTGGCCCGATGGCCGGGAAGAGCGCTGCTATTCACCCTCGACCGCCATCTTCCAACATCTGGCTGCAGGCCAGACCTATGCTCTGGCCGAATTCGTCCAGCGCGCCCGCACAGGCCTGACCGCCGCCTCGGATCGCGTGGCCGCAAAATACGGTTTCGCCTGTTCCAGCGCCCTGGATCAGCTCGCCCGGATCGAGGCAACCGCCAGCCGCTACCCCGACGAGGCCGCGCAGGTCGTCTGCCTTTCCCTCAAATGAAAGCCATGCCCATGTCTTCTCATGACACAGCCCTTCCGCATATTCCGGTCGTCATCATCGGCGGCGGGCAGGCCGGCCTCTCTGTCAGCTGGTATCTGGCCCGCGACGGGATCGACCATATCGTGTTCGAACGGCACCGCCGCTTTCATTCCTGGCGGGTCAACCGCTGGGACAGTTTCTGCCTGGTCACGCCCAACTGGCAATGCCGCCTGCCGGGCTGGCCCTATGCGGGCGCAGATCCCGATGGCTTCATGCTGCGCGACGAGATCGTGGCCTATCTCGACGGGTTCAGCACCAGCTTTGATCCACCGCTGCACGAAGGGGTTGCCGTCACCGCGGTGCAGCCGCTGCCCGATGGCACCTACCGCGTGGAAACCACATCCGGCATCTGGACCACGGGGCAGGTGGTGGTGGCGACAGGCGGATATGATCAGCCCATCGTGCCGCCCTATGCCGCGGCCCTTTCCCCCGCACTCACCCAGATCCATTCGGTGAACTACCGCCGCCCGGCGCAACTGCCCGAGGGCGGCGCGCTGATCGTGGGCACCGGCCAATCCGGCGTGCAGATCATGGAAGATCTGCACCGCGACGGTCGCGCAGTACATCTGGCCGTGGGGCCCGCGCCGCGCAGCCCGCGCAAATACCGCGGCCGCGATGCCACCGACTGGCTGCATGACATGGGCCATTACGCCATCACCATTGATCGCCACCCCGACCCGGTCAAGGCGGTCACCCAGACCAACCACTACATGTCGGGCCGCGATGGCGGCAAGGAAATCGACCTGCGCCGCTTTGCCTGCGAGGGCGTGCGGCTTTATGGCTCCATGTCCGGCGCCCAAGGCACGCAGATCGAATTTCTGCCCGATCTGGAAAAGAACCTCGATGATGCCGACCGAAGCTATTGCGGCATCCGCGATCAGATCGACAGCTGGATCGCGGCGCAGGGCATTGATGCGCCAACCGAACCGCCGTTCCAGAAGGTCTGGCGCCCCGAGGCCGAGGTGACGGCGATCGACTGCGCCGCGCTGGGCATCACCTCGATCATCTGGGCCATCGGCTTTCGCCCCGATTACGGCTGGCTGCAGGTCGATTGCTTCGATCCGCAGGGCAGGCCGCAGTATCGGCGCGGCGTCACCGCCGTGCCGGGGATCTATTTCATCGGTCTGGGCTGGCTGAACACCTGGGGATCGGGGCGGTTTCTGGGCATCGACGAAGACGCCCGCCATCTGGCCGCCTGCATCGCAGATCACGCGGGCGGCGCCGTCCGGTCGCAGGCCGCCGAATGAAGCATGAATCCTTTGCGCGGTTCGACACGTTTGAACAGCGCCGCCTCGGCATGGCCGAATGTGGCTGGCGCGGCCTGTCGGAAGGCTGGCTGCTGCGGCATCTGGGCGATGTGCATTGGCGGCTGATCGCCGATGCGCTGGGCCAGCCCGAAGCGGTGTTCGAAGATGACAGCGGCGCCCCCGTCTATGCCGCCTTCTGCGCCATTTCCGAACAGATCCTGCACCCCGGCCTGGCGCGCCCCGGGGCGGTGCTGTCCATCACTTCGCGGCTGCGCCGCCTGTCGGCCACCCGGCTGATTTCCTTTCATCACCTGCGGGCAGGGGATGCGGATCTTGCCGAGGTCACGCTGATTTCCGCCTTCATCCGGCATGGCGATACCGGCGGCAACGCCCATATCCTGCGCGCCCATCCGCGCGGAACCCTGCAGCTGCCGCTGATGGAACCGGGGGAAGACCGGGGGTTTGTGCCAGAGGCCGCGGGGCTCTATCGCGGCTTTACCGCAGCTGCGGCCCCGGTCGGCCCAGATGTCGATGTCACGCCATGCCCCACCACGGATTTCAACGCGGCCGGTCTGCTCTATTGCGCCAACTATCCGGCGCTGGTGGATCGGGCGGAATGGGTGCTGTGCCCGGCTGCGGCGCAACTTCCGCTGATCCGCCGCAAGATCGTGTTTCTGGGTAATGTCGATCCCGGCGATCCGGTTCTGGCCAGGGTTTGCCCCGCGGCGCCAGATCTGCACCGCCATGAAACCACTCTGGCCACAGCCGGGCGGGTGATTGCCCGGATCGTGACCGAAAAGCTGAGGTGATTGGTCGCAGACCCGATCATTGATTGCAATCAATAATGGTGTATCTTGCAATCAATGATTGGGCATTGATCGAGGATTGTCATGCAAGACGGGATGCGCCAGAGAAAACCTGCCATCGGCCATGGCCTGCGCCACCGCTGCCCGAATTGTGGGGAAGGCAAGCTGTTCAGCAGCTACCTCAAGGTGTCGCCCGGCTGTGATGTCTGCGGGCAAAGTTTTGCGCCGCAACGCGCTGATGATGGGCCTGCCTATTTCACCCTGCTCATCATGTGCCACATCGCCGGTTTCCTGCTGCATTTCATGATCGTCCGCACAGAGCTGGGGCCGGTTGAAACCGCCGTGCTGACAAGCCTGATCGTGGTGACGGGCAGCCTGCTTCTCTTGCCGCGCATCAAGGGCGCGATGATCGGCTGGCAATGGGCTGAACGGCTGCACGGATTCTGGGNNTGCCGCCCGCCTGTCCCGACGGGGGCGGGACGCGGGCCAGACGCAAAACCGACGCGGGGAGGCCACTGTCAAAGCGGCTCGCGGGCCAGCCGTTCCGCCACCAGATCATCCACGATCAGTACGCCGGGCCGCAGCAGTTTCAGCGCGGCGCGCAGGATGGCGAACTTCTGCCAGCCCCCGGATGCCAGAACGATGCTCCGCGCCTCGCGCAGATCCAGCGGATTGACGGCCAACACCCGCCGGTTCACCGGATGATCGACGATCTGGCCCTCGGCATCCACGAAATGGCACAGCACATCGCCGATCGCCCCCGCCTTTTCCAGCGATACAAGCTCGTCCGAGGTCAGCAGACCATATTCGCGGAACACCGAATGGGGGGTCAGATCCCCCACCGACAGCACCGCCATATCCAGGGTGCGGGCGCGGGTGAAGATGTCGCTCATGCCCAGATGGCCCGCCAGCGCATTGCGGGTTGTGGCATCGGGGGCAAAGACCGGCCCCGCCATCATGTAACATTCCGCCCCCAGACGGCTGGCCACACGCCAGGCAAATTCTGAAGGATTTTGGTCACTTACCCGGGTCAGCCCCCCCAGAAGCGATAACATGCGGATGCCATCGGGGTGGCGTGGCACGATGGCGGGCACGGCGGCCGACAGTGTCTTGCCCCAGCCCAGCCCCACCGTCATGTTCGCGGTCAGGTTCTGCGACATATAGGCGCCCAGCTCGGCGCCGATGATGCTGCGCAGCTGCGCCTCGTCCTGCGGGTTCGGCACCACAATAGCCTGCGACAGGCCCCAGCGGGTTTCCAGCGCGCGTTCCAGTTCCACGCAATGCGACAGCTTGGTGGTGACACGGATCTGCACCGTGCCATCCTGCCGCGCCGCCGACAGGATGCGCAGCACCCGCGAACGGTTGATGCCAACCTTGGCGGCAACCTCGTCCTGCGTCAGGCCTTCCATGTAGTAAAGCCAGGCGATCCGGGTTTTCAGGTCTTCGGTGGCATCGTTTGGCTGCACTTTGCGGGGTTACCTTTCGGTGGGGCTGGGGGAAAGCAATGGCATTTTCACCTTCCGTCTGTCCAGAACCCTGACTCTGCAGGCCATTCAGTTGCCGCGCCGCCGCAGCAGATCGACCAGCACCGCCACCAGAACCACACCGCCCACGATCACCCGCTGCCAGAAGCCCGATACGTTCAGCAGCACCGTGCCATTGGCCAGCACCGCCAGCAGCAGCGCGCCCAGAATGGTGCCGACGATGGACCCCTGCCCGCCGCGCAGGCTGGTGCCGCCCAGTATGGCGGCGGTGATCGCCCCCATCAGCCAGCCTTCCCCGACCGAGGGCTGGCCCGCATCCATCCGGCTGGCAAAAAGGATGCCCGCCAGCGCCGCGAACATGCCGGCCAGCGCGAAAGCCGCGAATTCGACCCAGCCGACGCGGATCCCGGCCAGAACCGCCGCATCCCGGTTGCCACCCAGGGCAAAGATGTTGCGGCCAAAGCGGGTCTGCCGCAGCATCCAGATCAGCAATGCCCCGGCCGTCAGAAAGGTCACCACCGGCACCGGCACGCCCGCAATCTCGCCCTTGCCGAAGACCGCGAAAGCCTCGCCCAGCGGGCGGATCGGGTAACCCTTTGTAATCACAAGGGTCAGGCCTGCAAAGATTTCCCATGTGGCCAGTGTCACGATAAAGGGGTTCAACCGCAGCCCCGCCACCAGCGCGCCATTGATCGCGCCGATGCACAGGCCAAAACCCATGGTGAAGGGGATGACCATCCAGGGATGCAGCCCCCATTGTGTCAGCGCGATGGAGCCGACGATGGCGCTCAGCCCCGCCGCGGCCCCCACCGACAGGTCGATGCCGCCCACCAGCAGCACCAGCGTCTGCCCCAGCGCCACCAGCCCGACAAAGGCCGCCTGCCGTGCCACCACCGACATATTGTAGCTGGACAGGAAGTTGTCTGTCGCCAGCGACAGCACCAGAACCAGCACGATCAGGGCCACCAGAATACCGCTTGCCTCCCACCGCCAGAAACGGACGAGGGTCAGGCTGCGGGCCGGGGCTTCGGGCTGCGGGGCGGCGGGGGTTGGTATGTCTTGCACGGTCATCTCTCTTTCGCCCTTTGGTCAGGTCATCGCCAGTTTCAGAAGGGATTCCTGGGTTTCGTCCCTGGCCTGCACGATCCCGCGTGACCGGCCTTCGTGCATCACCAGGATGCGGTCGGCCACATCCAGCACCTCTTCCATTTCGGAAGAGATCAGGATGATCGACAGGCCCTTTTCTTCGGTCAGGCGGCGCAGCACCGCCTGGATTTCGTATTTGGCGTTTACGTCGATACCACGGGTGGGTTCATCCATGATAAGCACCCTGGCATCGCGCATCAGCCAGCGCGCGATGATGACCTTTTGCTGATTGCCGCCCGACAGGCTGGTGATCGCATCGCGCGGGCTGCCGATCTTGGTTTTCATCAGGCGCAGCTGTTCCATCACCGCGGCCATCATCTCGCGATTGCGCAGCGTCAGCAGGCCGCGAAAATCGCCCAGGCTGGGCAGGGCGGCGTTTTCCGCGATGGACAGCAGCGGGAAGATGCCCTCCTGCTTGCGTTCCTCGGGCAGGTAGATCAGCCCGGCGCGGATCGCATCCAGCGGCGCGGTAAAGCGCATGGGTTGGCCGAAATAGGTGATGCTGCCGGATTGCGCGCGGGTCAGCCCGAACAGGCATTTGGCCATTTCGGTGCGCCCCGATCCGATCAGGCCCGATACGCCCAGGATTTCGCCGCGCCGCAGGCTGAAGGACAGATCCTGAAATTCCCCGGCCCGCGTCAGCCCTTCGACCTGCAGCGCAATCGGCGCCGTATCGGGGATGGTGCGGCGGGGCTGGCGCAGGGCGGTGGCGGGGCGGCCGGCCATCAGG
>DOMY01000272.1:7174-7824 GCA_003509785.1 Gemmobacter sp. | reverse complement strand
GGATGTTCCACCTGCAGGCGGGTGTTCATCTCGATGAAGTAGAAATGCCCGTCTTCATAGAGAAACTCGATGGTGCCCGCGCCGATGTACTTCAGCTTGCGCATCGCATCGGCGCAAACCTCACCGATTTCCGACCGCATCTTGGGGGTGATGCAAGGGCCGGGCGCTTCTTCGAACACCTTCTGGTGGCGGCGTTGCAGGCTGCAATCGCGTTCGCCCAGATGCACAGCATTGCCCTTGCCGTCACCGAAAACCTGGATTTCGATGTGGCGCGGCTTCTGCAGGTATTTCTCGATATAGACTTCGTCATTGCCGAAGGCGGCTTTGGCCTCGCTCCGCGCTGTGCGGAAGGCGATTTCTAGCTCTTCGGGGTTCCTGGCCACTTTCATGCCACGGCCACCACCGCCGGCCGTGGCCTTGATGATCACGGGGAACCCGATCCCTGCCGCCACGCCGATGGCCGTTTCAAAATCTGCAACCCCGCCTTCGGAGCCGGGAACAACCGGAATGCCCAGTTCCTTGGCTGTATCCTTGGCGGTGATCTTGTCGCCCATGATGCGGATATGAGCCGCCGACGGGCCGATGAAGGTCAGCCCGTGATCTTCCAGCGCCTGTGCGAAGGCCGCGTTTTCCGACAGGAAGCCATAGCC
>DOMY01000272.1:0-7161 GCA_003509785.1 Gemmobacter sp. | reverse complement strand
TCGCCCCGGTTGGCGATCAGGATCTTTTCGAACATCTGGGTCACGGATGCGCCCTCACTCGATGATCATCAGAGGGGCGCCGAATTCCACCGGGGTTCCGTCGGTGACCAGAATACGCTTCACCGTGCCGGATTTGGGGGCAGGAATGTGGTTCATCGTCTTCATCGCTTCGATGATGAGAACGGTCTGACCTTCTGACACCGTGGCACCCACAGTGGCGAAGGGGGCGGCACCAGGTTCGGCTGCCAGATAGGCCGTGCCCACCATCGGCGAGGTCACGGCGCCGGGATGCTGCGCCGGATCTTCGGCAGCCACCGGGGCGGCGGCAGGTGCGGCAACCGAAGCCACAGGGGCCGGTGCAGCCATGGCCATCGGTGCGGCCATGGTCGTGGTAACGATATTGGATTGCTTTACGACCCTGACTTCGAGGCTGTCATCCTCGCCATATTCACGCTTCACCGAAAGCTCGGTCAGATCATTCTTGTTCAGAAGTTCCGCCAGAGCCTGAATGAAGGCAACGTCGGCGTCGGGGGAATGTTTGCTCATGCCATCCTCTTGGTGTGTGTCCGGCGGATATGGTCGTCGTGCAGCGATAGCGCAAGCATGAACCCGCCTTGGCTGCGAAGGGTTATACGCCAGCACAGCAAGGGTGAAAAGCACCGAGTTTTCTGGTCTGCACGCAAGCCTGGGACAAGATGCAGTCAAATGCGCAATAATTGGGCGCGGGGGAAGAATTTTCGGGGCGCAGAAAATTTACCGATTGATAAAAAATCGACTCGTGGCAGAGTGATATCCAACAAATAAAAGCCAACGGGAGGTTACGACCTTGTCCAACAGCCAGTTCACGCCGGGTATCGTGCCTGCGCGTCTGCCCGCCAGCAGCTATGCAGACAACTTTGCCGATCATGCGCCACCTTTTGATGTGCATGAGGCGCGGGTCGCGGCGGATCGCTGCTATTTCTGCTTCGATGCCCCCTGTATGACGGCCTGCCCGACCTCGATCGACATTCCGTTGTTCATCCGCCAGATTGCCACCGGCACGCCGGATGCAGCAGCAAAGACGATCTTCAGCCAGAACATTCTGGGCGGCATGTGTGCCCGCGTCTGCCCCACAGAACAGTTGTGCGAAGAGGCTTGCGTGCGCGAAGTGGCCGAGGGCAAGCCGGTCGAGATCGGCCGCCTTCAACGCCACGCCACCGATGTGCTGATGGGCAAGGGCATTCATCCCTTCACCCGTGCGGCCCGCACGGGCAAGCGCGTGGCCGTTGTCGGGGCAGGGCCTGCCGGTCTGGCCTGTGCCCACCGGCTGGCCATGAAGGGCCATGATGTCGTGGTGCTTGAGCGCAGGTCCAAGGCGGGCGGGTTGAACGAATATGGGATTGCCACCTACAAGACGGTCGAAAACTTTGCACAGCGCGAGGTGGACTGGCTCTTGCAGATCGGCGGGATCGAGATCCGCAATGGCGTGACTCTGGGCCGCGATGTGGCGCTGGCCGATCTTCTGGCGGAATATGATGCCGTGTTCCTGGGGATCGGTCTGGCCGGGGTGAATGCCCTGCGCGCTGCGGGCGAAGATCTGCCCGGGGTGATGAATGCGGTCGATTTCATTGCAGATCTGCGCCAGGCCACAGATCGCGCAACGGTGCCGGTGGGCCGTGACGTCGTGGTGATCGGCGGCGGCATGACGGCAGTGGATGCGGCAGTGCAGTCCAAAATGCTGGGGGCAGAAAATGTCACCATCGTGTACCGACGCGGCAAGGCCAAGATGTCGGCCTCGGTCTATGAACAGGATCATGCCACCCAATCGGGCGTGCGCATCATCTATGGCGCAGCACCAACCGCTGTCACCGGAACGGACAGGGCTGAGGCAGTGACCTTTGCCTATACCGAAGACACGCCCGAAGGGCTGAGGCTGACGGCAGAGACATTTACGCTTAAGGCCGATCAGGTCTTCAAGGCCATCGGTCAGACACTTGTGGGCGCGCCTGAGGGAATCGAGGTGGAAGGTGGTAAGCTGCCGCCCCATCCGGTGACAAAACTCTGGTGTGGCGGCGATTGTGCCGCGGGCGGTGCAGATCTGACGGTTACCGCCGTGGCCGAAGGGCGGGATGCCGCCGAAGCGATTCACGCCTTCTTGGCGGGTCACTGATGTTTCATTCTGGCCCCCCTTTACCGCAGCTTTCGGATACGCCATCTCGGGCCTTCGGCACATGGGGGCATCATGGACGGTTTTGTTCAGTCGGCGGTAGAGTTTCTGGAACGCAATCAGGCCTGGGCGCCCTATATCGCCTTTCTGTTCGCCATGGCCGAAACCACGGCCTTTCTGTCGATCCTGATCCCCTCCACAGCGATTCTGGTGGCGGTGGGCGCGCTGGTGTCGACCGGGGCCATCCCGTTCTTTCCGCTCTGGCTTGGCGCGGCGCTAGGATCGCTCGCCGGGTCTTTCCTGTCCTACTGGCTGGGGCGGCGNNTACTGCGCAGCTGGCCGCTGAAAGACCAGCCGGACCTGACGGCCAAGGCGACCGAGGCCTTTGCCAAATGGGGCCCGGCAACGGTGTTCATCGGGCATTTCGTGGGGCCGCTGCGCGCGGTGGTCTTCGTCTTCGCGGGCATCAGCCACATGTCTTTCCTGCGCTTTGCGGTGTTCAACATCACCGGGGCGCTGGTCTGGGCTTGGGCGATCCCGAAATCGGGCGAATTGGGCGGCGATCTGCTGGGCTGGCTCTGGCAGTTCCTGCCGTTCTGATCTGTTCCACAATCAAGAATACAGCAACGCGGCGGGCCGCNNGGAGGATAACATGGCCAATCTTGCCTCGGATTTCATTGGTATCAAATCGCCCAACCCGTTCTGGCTGGCCTCGGCGCCGCCCACCGATAAAGAGGTGAACGTACGACGCGCCTATGAGGCGGGCTGGGGCGGTGTGGTCTGGAAGACGCTGGGAAGCGAAGGCCCGCCGGTGGTGAATGTGAACGGCCCGCGCTATGGCGCGATCTGGGGCGCCGACCGCCGCCTGCTGGGGTTGAACAACATCGAGCTCATCACCGATCGCCCGCTGGAAGTGAACCTGCGCGAGATCAAATCCGTGAAGCGCGATTATAAAGACCGCGCGCTTATCATCTCGCTGATGGTGCCCTGCGACGAGGATTCCTGGAAAGACATTCTTGCCCGGATCGAGGATACCGAGGCCGATGGGGTAGAGCTGAACTTTGGCTGCCCGCATGGCATGGCGGAACGCGGCATGGGATCGGCCGTTGGGCAGGTGCCGGAATATATCGAAATGGTCACGCGCTGGGTGAAGAAGCACAGCCGGATGCCTTGCATCGTGAAGCTGACGCCAAATATCAGCGATATCCGCAAACCGGCCGAGGCCGCCAAGCGGGGCGGGGCGGATGCGGTCAGCCTCATCAACACCATCAATTCGATCACCTCGGTCGATCTGGATGATTTCGCACCCGAACCCACGATTGATGGCAAGGGCACCCATGGCGGCTATTGCGGCCCGGCTGTGAAGCCCATCGCGCTGAATATGGTGGCCGAAATTGCCCGCAGCCCGGAAACCCGGGGGATCCCGATTTCCGGCATTGGTGGTGTCACCACCTGGCGCGATGCGGCCGAGTTCATGACGCTGGGCGCGGGCAATGTGCAGGTCTGCACCGCCGCCATGACCTATGGCTTCAAGGTTGTGCAAGAGATGATCTCGGGCCTGTCCGATTATATGGACCGCAAGGGCTTCACCTCCACCGCCGATCTGGTCGGCCGCGCGGTGCCCAATGTCACCGACTGGCAGTTCCTCAATCTGAACTATGTCACCAAGGCCAGCATCTCCGAGGCCGACTGCATCAAATGCGGCCGCTGCTACATCGCCTGCGAGGATACCAGCCATCAGGCCATCGAAATGCTGCCCGACCGCACCTTCAAGGTGAAGGATGACGAATGCGTGGCCTGCAACCTCTGCGTCAATGTCTGCCCGGTGGAAAACTGCATCACCATGGTGCAATTGCCCAAGGGCCAGGTCGACCCGCGCACCGGCGTGCCGGTGGGGGATTATGCCAACTGGACACAGCACCCCAACAACCCGTCGGTTCAGGCGGCAGAGTGAGGCAGGGGGGCGCTCGCGCCCCCCACGGCCCGTGCCGGGCCTCCCCCCGAGGATATTTGGGCCAAGATAAAGGGCAGGCGTCAGGTAAAGGGCAGGCGTCAGGCTTTGTCTGACGGCCGGTCTGCGGCGCGGGCGAGCGGGGCGAAAACCGTGACCAGCAGCAGGGCGAGGGCCAGGGCGGCATAGGTCCAGCGAAAGCCCGCATGTTCAGCCACGACTCCGATGGCCGAGGGGCCGACGAGGATGCCGGAATAGCCGATCATCGTGACCGTCGACAGCGCGGCCCCTGCGCCGAGGCCAGGGTGGTTGCCCGCGGCCGAAAACATGATCGGCACGGTATTGGCCAGCCCCAGCCCGGCCAGAGCGAAGGCGGGCAGCGCGATCCACAGCGAGGGCGCGAGGGCGGCGATCAGCAGCCCGGCGGCGGCGATCAGGGTCGAGGCGCGCAGGGTGCGCACCGCGCCAAAGCGGTTGCGCAGCCCGTCACCCATGAAGCGCATGATCGCCATGGCCCCGGCGAAGAAGGCAAAGCCCAGCCCCGCCTGCGCCACATCGGCATTTTGCTGTTGCATCAGGTAAAGCGCCGCCCAATCCATGATCCCGCCTTCGGCCAGCATGCACAGCAGCGCAAGGCCGCCCACCGCCCAGATCAGCGGATCGCGCGGCAGCAGGCGCTGGCCCTGCGCCTCGGCGGGTTTCGCCGCACCGGGCGCAGCATCCAGAAAGGGGGCGGCAGCGGCCACGGTCACGGCCAGAAACGCCGCCACCGTCAGGGCCTGTGCCTCGGGCCCCCATTGCGCGATCAGCAGCCCCCCCAGCGCGCTGCCCGCAAAGCCGCCCAGGCTCCAGAACCCGTGCGACGACGACATGATGGCGCGGCCCAGCCGGCTTTCCACCTCCACCGCATTGGCATTCATTGCCACATCCATGCAGCCCAGCATGGCGCCGAAGATGAACATGGCCGGGGCCAGTGTCATCAGGCCCGGCGCCAGGATCACCAGCGGCAGCACCGGCACCGCCAGCGCCGCAAAGGCCCGCAGCACCGGACGCGAGCCATGCCGGGTGATGAGCCTGCCACAGAAGCTCATCGAGGCCAGCGCGCCCAGACCCAGCACCAGGATCATCAGCCCCACCATGGATTCACCGATGCCATGCCGCGGCAGCAGCAGCGGGATCTGGGGCGCCCAGGCCCCCATGATGAAGCCATTGGCCATGAACATGGCGGCCACGGCCCAGCGGCCGCGCTGTTGGCGGGTCATTTGCGTCTCCCAAAGCGATTTGACCGTCTGGTTAGCGTTAACGAGGGGCCGGGGGAAGGGGGCGGGTCTTCACCCTTGGTTACCGGGTGTTGCAGCGGTCAGGTGCCGCGCGGTTTGGTGCGGGTGGTGGGATCGGCCTCGCGCGGGTCTTCGGGCCAGGGGTGGCGCGGATAGCGGCCGCGCATGTCGCGCCGCACATCGGCATAGGAATTGGTCCAGAACCCCGGCAGATCGGCGGTGACCTGCACCGGCTTGCCGCCCGGCGACAGCAGGGTGATGCGCAGCGGCAGCCGCTTTGGCCCGACGGTGGGATGGGTGGTGACGCCGAACAGCTCCTGCAGGCGCAGCTCGATCCCCGGTGTTTCGCCGTCATAATCGATGGGCACCCGGCGGCCCAGCGGGGTTTCGAAATGCGCGGGCGTCAGCCGGTCCAGCAGCTGCAACGCCTCCCAGCCCAGATGCTGGCGCAGGGGTTCCAGCAGATCGAGGTTGCGTAGATCAGCCTCGCTGCGCAGGCCTGCCAGATGCGGCAGCAGGGCATCGCCCGCCAGCAGCACGGCATCCGACAGATCGGGCAGATCGGCGCCATCGCGGCGACACAGATCGACACGCGCCTTCAGGCGGCGGGCGGCATTGGTCCAGGGTAGGCCGATCTGGCGCAGCCCGTCGCGGGCGGCGCGGGCCAGCGCCTCGGGCGGGGCATCGGGCCAGTGCCGGTCATCGAGCACCAGCGCGCCAAAGCGTTCCTGCCGCCGGGCCACCACCCGGCCCTCGCGCTTTGACCAGTCGCAGACATCGTGCCAGCCGATTTCGGCGCCATGCACGGTGCGCAGATCGGCCTCGGTGATCGGCACCGCCTGGCGGATGGTGGCCTCGCGCAGGTCGCCATCCAGATCGGTGGCCACCAGCAGCCGCGCGCCCGACAGCGGCAGGCCCGCCGCCATGGCCGCGCCCTTGCCGCCCGAAAGCACCCAGCGCGGCGCATCGCCCTTGCGGCGCAGCCCGATGCGATCAGGGTAGGCCAGCGCCGCCATCTGCCCGAGGCCGAAGCCCTGCGGGCGGTCGGTGACGGCGCGGGCCAGCCGCCTTGCCTCGGCCCGGATGCGCTCGATGGTGGGGCGGTGCGGGGCAAGGCCATCCCGTTCGGCGCGGGCCGGGTCTTTCACTGCCGCCATGCGCAGCGCCAGATCGGGCGGGGCGCCACGCAGCGGATCGCGTTCGGCCAGGGCGGCGGCCAGCATTGCCGCATCCGCCCCGCCTCCGGCGCGCAGCAGCATATGGCCAAGGCGCGGATGCAGCGGCAGCGCCGCCAGCGCCCGGCCATGATCGGTGATGCGCCCCGCGCCATCCAGCGCTTGCAGCGCCGTCAGCAGCGCCTGCGATTCGGCCAGCACGCCGGGATGCGGCGGGGTGAGGAACGGCAGATCCACCGATCCCCAAAGCGCCAGTTCCAGCGCCAGTGGCGTCAGATCGCCTGCCTCGATCTCGGCCGGGGGGAAGGCGGCCAGCCCGCCTTCCTCGCCCCTGGACCACAGGCGATAGCATGTGCCTTCGGCGACCCGGCCCGCGCGGCCGCGGCGCTGTTCGGCCTCGGCCCGGGTGACCCGTTCGGTGACCAGCCGCGCCATGCCGGAGGGTGCATCGAACCGGGCGCGGCGGGCGCGGCCGCCATCCACCACCACGCGGATGTCGGGCAGGGTGAGCGAGGTTTCCGCGATCGAGGTCGCCAGCACGATCTTGCGCCGCCCCGGCGCGGGCGGGGCCAGCGCGGCGCGCTGTGCGGCAAATTCCATCGCGCCGAA
>DOMY01000170.1 GCA_003509785.1 Gemmobacter sp. | reverse complement strand
TCGGCGCCGGATTCGCCGGGCTGTCGGCGGCGCGGCGGCTGCTGCAACTGGACCCGCAGCTGCGCATTGTCATTCTGGATGCCGCGCGGGTGTCCGAAGGCGGCACGGGGCGGAATTCGGGCTTCATGATCGACCTGCCGCACGAGCTGACCTCTGGCGATTATGCCGCGGGGGGCGCGGGGCGCGACCGCGCGCTGACCCGGCTGAACCGCCATGCCATCGGCTTTGCCGCCGATGCGGTGCGCGATTATGCGATACCGGACGGATATTTCCAGCCTGCGGGCAAGATCAACGCCGCCGCCTCTTCGGCAGGGATGGCGGCCAATCTGCGCTATGCCCATCACCTGCGCGAGCTGGGCGAGCCGCATGAGATGCTGGATGCCAAAGCCATGCAGGCGGTGACCGGCAGCACCTATTACCATGGCGGCCTGTTCACCCCCGGTACGGTGATGCTGCAACCGGCGGGCTATGTGCAGGGATTGGCCGCCGGGCTCGAAGCACAGGGCGTGACCATCTTTGAACAATCCGCCGTGACCCGGATCGACAGCAGGGCAGGGGGATGGGATCTGGCCTGCTCGCAGGGCACGCTCCGCGCGGCGCGGGTGATCCTCGCCACCAACGGCCATCTGGAAAGCTTCGGGATCAAGCCGGGCCGGCTGATGCATATCATGCTGAATGCCTGCATGACCGAGGAACTGCCACCCGGGATGATCCGCGCGCTTGGCGGGCAGGAATGCTGGGGCCTGACCCCGGCGGACCCGATGGGCACCACAGTGCGGCGCATCGGGCCAGCACAGGGCGGGAACCGGATTCTGATCCGGCAGGGCGGCTATTACCGGCCCGGGATGCAGACATCGGCGCGCGATCTGGCGCGGCTGACCAGCCAGATGCGGCAGAAATTCGACGCCCGTTTCCCCATGCTGGCCGGGGTCCGTTTTGAACATGCCTGGTCGGGGCACCTGTGTCTGTCGAAAAACGGCGTGTCTGTCATGCGGCAACTGGAACCGGGCCTGTTCGCGGCCTGTGTGTATAACGGGCTGGGCACCACCCGGAGCACCCTGACCGGGATCGGGGCCGCCGAACTGGCGCTGGGGCAGACCAGCGCCATCACCGATTTTTTCCTGGCCGAGGCCGAACCCGCGCGCCTGCCGCCGCATCCTTTGGATACCATCGGCGCGAATGCCTATATGCGCTGGAAGGAATGGCAGTCCCGGTTAGAATGACCAGACCACCCCGGACAGGAGCCTTCTGCACCATGCCGCCGATCAAGCGTCGTCATCTGCCCTCGCTGGGGTCTTTCGCCACATTCGAGGTGGCGGCCAAACACCTCAGCTTCACGCTGGCCGCAAAGGAGCTGAACGTCACGCAAGGTGCGGTCAGCCAGCAGATCCGGCTGCTGGAAAAAGCGCTGGAGGTGCCGCTGTTCCAACGCAAGCACAATGCGCTGGAACTGACGCCCGAAGGCGCCAGCCTGTTTCAGTCCGTCACCGCCGGACTGGATACGATCAGCGCGGGCGTTGCCTTGCTGTCAGGCGACGAAGGCCCGCAGACGGTGACCATCACCGCGACCGATGCGCTGACCCATTACTGGCTGAAGCCCCTGATCGACGATTTCCGGCGCACCAACCCCGATATCGGCTTTATCCTTCTGGCCTCGGACGAGGATGACGCGCTGCGCAACTATGCCGAGGTCGACCTGTCGATCCTGTGCGGGAACGAACGTTGCGAGGTTGGTGACCTGCTGCATTTCCTGTTTCAGGAAAGCGCACAGCCGGTATGCAGCCCCGATTTCCTGAACAGGTTCGGCCCGTTCGACACGCCCGACAGCCTGAACCGCGCCAATCTGCTGCATCTGCATGACCGGCATTGGAGCGCGGATGCCATCGGCTGGCAGCCAATGGGCTGGCCGGAATGGTTTCGGGCCCAGGGGGCGGAATGGGCCAAGGCGCCATCCAGCCTGTCCACCAACAAGGTGGGCCTTCTGGTCGAGGCGACGCTGGCCGGGGAAGGCGTGATGCTGGGCTGGCACAGCATGATCGGGCGCCTGCTGGATCAGGGGCGGCTGACCTTCGCCCATCCCGCCATCATCACGGCAGGGCGCAGCAACTTCATGACATGCAAGCAGAAATCGCTCAAGCGTCCGGCGGTGGCGGGGTTTGTCGGTCATGTCCTGCGTGCGATCAGACACGGCGCGCAGAACGGCGGATCCTCTGCCGCTGTGGCTGTGGCTGTGCCCTGGCCTGGTTGATGCCCCCCCGCGAAGCAGCCTCTGGCAGCCAGAATACGTACCGCGTTTATATCCCGTAATAGTAATTATGTAATTATTCATGAAATCCCGCAGAGGCCGGAACATCTAAGCCGGGCTGCGACACTCCACGACACTCCTTGTCTGCTGAGGCAAATGGCCCTGCATGGCGGGGCAAAGATCTACCGCCACACAGGTTTTTCAACGGCCCCGCCCGGCAATGGTGTCGGGGCCGGCGCAGGGCATCAGCGGCGATACATGTCGGCAAACTGATCGCGCAGCAGGTTCTT
>DOMY01000223.1 GCA_003509785.1 Gemmobacter sp. | reverse complement strand
CCCGGCCCGCCGGTCAGCCGGTCAGACCCCATGATCGACAGGGTGTCGATCCCGGCACCGCCGTTCACCACATCATTGCCATGGCTGCCGTCGATCATATCATTGCCGCCGCCGCCATTGATCGTGTCATTGCCGAAGAAGCCCAGAAACATTTCCGACCGGGCGGTGCCGGTCTTCCTGTCATTGCCGTTGGTGCCCTGCCAGACGATCGAGGGCGCGTTCGAAATCGGGCCCATGTCTTTCCCAATTCTTTTCAAAGCAATCCCCCGCCAAACGAAGCTCGGCGGGGCCTTCTGACCATTTGGTTTAATATCGGCAACCAGCCGGTCAATCACCCGGATGGGTGAGTTCAGTGACGGGANNCCGCAACACCGGGCAGTTCCTTGCCTTCCATCCATTCCAGAAAGGCGCCACCGGCGGTGGAGATGAAGCTGAAATCCGCCGCCGCCCCGGCCTTGTTCAGCGCGGCCACCGTGTCGCCGCCACCGGCCACCGAGACCAGCTTGCCCGCGCGGGTCAATGCGGCGGCAGAGCGCGCGGCAGCATTGGTGGCCGTATCGAAGGGCTCGATCTCAAAGGCACCAAGCGGTCCGTTCCAGATCAGTGTTTTTGCACTGGCAAATACCGTTTCCAACGCGGCCACCGATTTAGGCCCCGCATCCAGGATCATCGCATCTGCCGGGCAGGCGTCTGCGGCCACGGTTTCATTGGCGGCACCTGCTTTGAACTCGCGGGCGACCACCACATCCACCGGCAGATGGATGGTGCAGCCTGCCGCATCTGCCTTGGCAAGGATTTCGCGTGCGGTATCGGCCATGTCTCGCTCTGCCAGGCTTTTGCCGACCTCGATCCCCTGCGCCACGAGAAAGGTATTGGCCATGCCGCCGCCGATCACCAGATGATCCACCTTGCTGACCAGATTGCCCAGCAGATCCAGCTTGGTCGATACCTTGGCGCCGCCCACCACGGCCACGACAGGGCGCACCGGCTGCCCCAGCGCCGCTTCCAGCGCCTTCAGTTCGGCTTCCATCAGCCGTCCCGCAGCGGCAGGCAACAGATGAGCAATTCCGGTGGTCGACGCATGGGCGCGATGTGCCGCCGAAAAGGCATCGTTCACAAACACATCGCCCAGTTCGGCCATCTGGGCGGCCAGTTCAGGGCTGTTCTTTTCCTCGCCCGCGTGAAAACGGGTGTTTTCCAACAGCACCACGTCATCACCGCTGGCGGCGGCAATGGCATCGGCCGCCGGGGCGCCGATGCAATCGGCCGCAAAGATCACNNGCAAGCGCGGCCTGCACATGCGACAGGCTCATTTCCGGCACAACCTTGCCCTTCGGCCGGTCAAAATGGGCCAGAAGCACAACGCGCCCGCCTTTGGCCTGAATATCCTTCACCGTGGGCACGATCTTTTCGATCCGTGTCGCATCCGTGACCACACCATTTTCCATCGGAACGTTGATATCCACCCGGGTCAGGACGGTCTTGCCCTGCAGATTGATGTCGTCCAGCGTTTTCCAAGCCATGAAAGCCTCCTCGCAGCGTTGGCACCTGTTTCCGCCGAAACCCGCTGCCGCGTCAACTGATCTTGATCCGGCGCCGCGCAAGGCGATGAAATGTCGCGCCACCGGGCGGGGCTTTGCCGGCTTTGCGCTTTGCCCTTTTCCTTCCGGGCTGGCGCCATTACCTTGCGCGCCAGCAAAGAGGAGACCGCGCCGATGGCCGAGATCAAAGACCCGGAAAATACCATCATCATGACGCTGAAAGGCGGCGAAGTGGTGATCGAGCTGCTGCCCGATGTGGCACCCAAACATGCAGAGCGGATGAAAGCTCTGGCGCGCGCCGGCGCATATGACAATGTCTGTTTCCACCGCGTGATCGAAGGCTTCATGGCCCAGACGGGCGATGTGGAAAACGGCAATATGGAAAAAGACTTCAACCTGCGCCGCGCGGGCACAGGCGGTTCGGATCTGCCGGATCTGCCCGCCGAGTTTTCCAAGCTGCCGCATGACCGGGGCACCCTGGGCGCCGCGCGGTCGCAGAACCCGAATTCGGCCAACAGCCAGTTCTTCATCAACTTCAAGGACAACCATTTCCTGAACGGCCAGTATACCGTTTATGGTCGCGTGGTTTCGGGCATGGATCATGTCGATGCCATCACCCGGGGCGAGCCGCCGGCCAGCCCGGACCGCATGATCAAGGTTGTGGTGGCTGCCGATGTCGCGTGATGGGTTCATCGCGGGGGGCATCTTCGCCCTTGGCCTTGCGGCTTTGGGGGGCTTCATGCTCAGCCAGACCGCAACGCCCGCACTGGCCGAGGATGGCCCCGGCCCCAATCTGGTGATCGAGGTCGGCGGTTCGGCACAGGGCGAGATCGTGGTGGATCTGCTGCCCGATGCCGCCCCGAAGCATGTGGAGCAGATCGTATCTCTGGCCAAAAGCGGGGCTTATGATGATGTGGTGTTCCACCGCGTGATCGACGGCTTCATGGCCCAGACCGGCGATGTGCAATATGGCAAGGGTGCTGGCGGGGATATGGCCGGTATGGGCGGATCGGATCTGCCGGATCTGCCGGCCGAATTCTCGTCGGTCAGCTTTGACCGCGGCGTGGTCGGTATGGCACGGTCGATGGATCCGAATTCGGCCAACAGCCAGTTCTTCATCATGTTCGCCCCGGCACCGCATCTGGACGGCCAGTATACAGTCGTGGGTCGCGTGGTCGCGGGCATGGATCTGGTCGATGCGATCAAGAAGGGCGACGGCCCGAATGGCGCCGTCAGCACGCCTGACCGCATGGTGAAAGTGACGGTACAGCCTTAATGCGGCAAGAGGGGCTTCTGCCTCCATGGCCATCGCGCAGTTGACGCGGTGGCCTTTCAGCGCAATTCTGCGGGCCTAATCCCAACAGATTGCGAGATCACCATGCCGAAACTCTCACAAGTCGTTTCGTCGGACATACTTCTCGATGCCCTATCCGCGCTGTTCTCCGGTGTCGCCATCTCTGGTGCCAATGCTACCGCGCTGACGTTGGCGAATGACAGCTATGCCTATGTCCTGACCGGCACCGGCCTGACCTTCACCGAAGAAGATGGCGTCGTCACCGAACTGACGGGCGGTTCCTTCACCATGCTGACGATCAAGCAGATCGACGGTGGTGCAGTGGTTGCACGCCTGACCGGCGTGATCATGCAGGTTGTCGCTCTGCCTGATCTGGATGATCCCGTTTCAGGCCAGAGCCTGCTGGCCCAACTTGCCGCCCTGAACTGGACTGTGGTGGGCACCACGGGTGACAACGAAATCTTGCTGGATGCCGACAGTGGCTTCTATTCCGTCAATGGTGTCTATCTTGATCTGCTGGCCGGCAATGATACCGGCCGTGGCGGCTTGGGCGATGATACCGTTCTGGGTGGGCTGGGCGATGACCTGATCGAGGTTTCAGCAGGTAATGATCTGCTCAAGGGCGGCGCTGGCAATGATCTGATCCAGGACAGCACCGATGCCGGTGGCAATGACGATCTGCGTGGGGATGCGGGGAATGACACGCTGAGCGCTGGCGCAGGAAATGACAGCCTGCGCGGCGATGGCGGCGATGATTCGCTTCTGGGTGACACGGGGAATGACGTGCTGCGTGGTGGCGCCGGAAACGATGTGGGCGCTGGTGGCGCAGGCAACGATTCGCTGTCTGGCGACGCGGGGAATGACACGCTCGATGGTGGAGCCGGTCTCGACAGCATCATCGGTGGCGGCGGCAATGATAGCCTGGCGGGCGGTGCCGCCGCGGATGTCATGACCGGCGGGCTCGGCAGTGATACGCTGTCTGGTGGGCTGGGCGCTGATGATTTGCGCGGTGGCGGCGGCAATGATTTGCTGGCGGGCGATGGTGGCGCAGATACGCTGTTTGGCGATGGTGGCGACGATGTGCTGGATGGCGGCGCCGGCGCAGACAAGGTGAACGGTGGCATCGGTGATGACACGACAACCGGTGGCGGTGGGGCAGACACATTCGTCTTTGGTAATGCCCTCGGCAGCGACACGATCACTGATTTCCAGATTGATCTCGACACGATTCAGCTCAGCGGCAGTGGCTTTACCATCAACTATGCCGATGGCGATGCCGTGCTGACGTTCGCCAATGGCGAACTGACGGTGCAGAATGTGGCTGACGGTAGCCTGGTGATCGGCGACAATATCCTGATCGCTTAATCTGGCCCCAAGGCCGAATGATCGATCGGCGGCAATGCCGCCGATCGCTTTCAGGGTGGCATTTATGCCAGCGTCACAAGAGCATGCCGCTTCTTGCCGGCGGTCAGCTTCAACGGTTCGGCCAGATCACCCGCATGGATCTTGTGGCCTGCATCCAGCACGATATCATCGTTCAGCCGGGCGCCGCCTTCGGCGATCAGGCGCTTGGCCTCTTTACCAGAGGGCGACAGCCCCGCGCGCACGAACAGCTGTGCCACGGTGATGCCATCGGCCACATCCGCGACCGACAGCGCGACGGTGGGCAGATCTTCCCCGATGCCGCCCTTTTCGAACACTTCGCGCGCCGTGGCCTCGGCCGCCAGCGAGGCCTCTTCGCCATGCAGCAGCGCCGTCACCGCATTGGCCAGGATGATCTTCGCGCCGTTGATCTCCGATCCGGCCAGCGCGCCCAGACGGTTGCATTCATCCACCGGCAGATCGGTATAGAGCTTCAG
Organism: Gemmobacter sp.; assembly: GCA_003509785.1. GTDB lineage: Bacteria > Pseudomonadota > Alphaproteobacteria > Rhodobacterales > Rhodobacteraceae > Gemmobacter. The sequence goes on along the minus strand of DOMY01000223.1, from coordinate 826 downwards.
GAACCGGCCCACATCGGCATCGGTGGTATTGCGCCAGAACTGCCAGAATTCATAGGGCGACAGCATCGCGCCATTCAGCCAGACCGCGCCACCCGCCGATTTGCCCATCTTGCGCCCATCACTGGTGGTCAGGAGCGGCGAGGTGAGGCCATAGATTTCGCGGTCGATCACCCGGCGGGTCAGGTCGATCCCGTTGATGATATTGCCCCACTGGTCGCTGCCGCCCATCTGCAGCAAGCAGCCATAGCGGCGGTTGATTTCAAGGAAATCATAGGCCTGCAGGATCATGTAGTTGAATTCGAGGAAGGACAGGCTCTGTTCCCGGTCCAGCCGCGATTTCACCGATTCGAACGACAGCATCCGGTTCACGCTGAAATGCCGCCCGATGTCGCGCAGGAATTCCAGGTAGTTCAGATTGTCCAGCCATTCGGCATTGTTCAGCATGATCGCGCCATTCGGCGCATCGGAATAATCAAGATAGCGGGCAAAGACCTGCTTCATNNCCGCCCATCAGAGTGATCGGCTTATGCCCGGTCTTCTGCAGCCAGCGCAGCATCATGATGTTCAGCAGGTGGCCGACGTGCAGGGATGCCGCAGTTGCATCATAGCCGATATAGGCGGGCACGACCCCCTTGACCAAAGCCTCGTCGAGCGCCTGATAATCCGTGCAATCGGCCACATAGCCGCGCTCGAACATCACACGCATGAAATCGGATTTTGGATGGTAGGTCATCGCTCTCTCGTGTTCTATGACGATAACCCGCGTATACGGGGCATGGGGCATAAGGGGAAGCCATGTTGAAAGCGGGGCCGGTCTGGGCTTTGG
>DOMY01000265.1 GCA_003509785.1 Gemmobacter sp. | reverse complement strand
CAGGATCACTGGCTGCCGGTGCTGCGCACCCTGGGCACCCGACCCTGGTTCGAAGGGCGGCTGATGGTCTCGCGCGCGGGAAACCTGTTCGATGCCGAAGGCAATCTGACCGATGCCGAAACCACCAAACGGCTGGCGGAATTCCTGCAAGGCTTTGCGGGCAGCCTGCAGCGCTGACCAAAACAAAGGGGGGCTTTCCGCCCCCCACGGNNAAATACCCTCAGGGGGTGAATGGCCCGCGAGGGCCAGAGGGGGCGCGAGCGCCCCCTTTCACCGGTCCGCCTCGCAGACCTGCCGCTGGGCCCCCAGCCCCTCAATCCCCAGTTCCACCACGTCGCCGGGTTTCAGATAGCGTGGCGGTTTCATCCCCATGCCAACGCCGGGCGGCGTGCCGGTGGAGATCACATCCCCCGGATGCAGGGTGAAGAACTGCGACAGGTAAGAGATCAGGAAGGGCACCTTGTACACCATCGTGGCCGTGCTGCCCTGCTGCATCATCTGGCCGTTCACCTTCAGCCACATGTCCAGATTGCCCGCATCCGGCACCTCGTCCGGCGTCACCAGCCAGGGGCCGGTGGGGCCGAAATTGTCAGAGGATTTGCCCTTGGACCACTGGCCCGCGCGTTCGGTCTGAAAGCTGCGCTCTGACACGTCATTGACCACGCAATAGCCAGCCACATGATCCAGCGCCTCGGCCTCGGTCACATATTTGGCGGGCTTGCCGATCACCACTGCCAGCTCCACCTCCCAATCGGTCTTTTCCGATCCGCGCGGAATCAGGATCGGATCATTCGGGCCGCAGACGGCCGAGGTGTATTTGGCAAAGATGATCGGCTCTGGCGGCACGGCCATGCCGCTTTCGGCGGCGTGATCGGAGTAATTCAGGCCGATGCAGATGAACTTGCCGATGCCCCCCACACAGGCGCCCAGCCGGGGATTGCCCTCGACCAGCGGCAGGCTTTCCGGGTTCAGCGCCGCCAGATCGCCCAGCCGGGCCAGCGCAGCCCCGGCGATATCCGGCAGATGCGCCGACAGATCGCGCAGGCGGCCGCCCGCGTCGATCAGCCCCGGCTTTTCGGCGCCCTGCGCCCCGTAACGGACAAGTTTCATCTGGATTCCTCCGGTTCGGTTCAATCTGTCGGCGCAGATGGCCGCAGGGCGGCGGCGCTGTAAAGGCCATTCTGCCTGCTGCCGCACGGGGCAGGGCGCATGAAAAAACGCGCCGGGCACTTGGCCCGGCGCGTATGATTTCCCCGCGGGGAAATGCAGTCAGTCCAGCGCGGCGAAGAAGGCCTCGACCGCGGCTTCCAGGCGGGCACGATCCACCGCAGAAAAATCACGGTCACATTGCAGCTCTACCCGGCCTGCCGCTGCGGTGCATTTCACATCACCGCTGGCCAGGGGCAGGCGCAGCATGGTCTTGCCGCGCTTGGCCGCAGGCCGCCCGCGCGCCGCATTTCCCCNNATCGGAGTCTGCCGTTCGGCGCGGCTCTGCCCGCAGCAAACCGGCCAGCTGCGCCACCGATGCCGGATCGGTTTCCAGCCGCTGCGCCAGATCCAGCCCCAGGGCGCGGGGGATCGCCTCGGGATGCTCCAGCACCTTTTCCAGCTGGCGCAGCAGAAAGGCGAAGCGGCGGATATAGCTGCGCTTCTGCGGCGCGGCCGAGGCGAACAGCAGGTTCACCGCCGCATCCAGATCGTGGCAATCCACTGCCGGGTCATTGACATAGGCCTGCGCCAGCCGCGCCATCTCGGCCCAGGAGATATCCTTGCGGACCAGGTTTTCATCCACCATACGGCGATACAAACCGTCCAGCGTTTCGCCGCGCGCCAGCATCCCGGCGGGGATGCGCGCAAAGCGGTCATCGCCAGTTTCGGCATGAAGCGCGCGATAGGCCGCCAGACGACGCCAGCCCTGCACCAGTTCGTAGCGGCCGCCCTCTGTCTGTTCCACCTGAATGGGGTTCGACAGGCCGATAGCCCGGATCGAGGCTTTCAGGTCTTCCAGCTCGGGGTCCAGCCGGCGCGAGCGGTCGCGCATCAGCTTGGCACTGTCGATGGCGTCCAGCGGGATCAGATCGGTGATGAGACCCAGCTTCTTCAGCCGCACGAACTCATGCGCCAGCGCGTCATTCTCGGCGCGGATGGCGCTTTCCTGCGCCTGACGTTCGCGCAGGGCTTCGGCGTTTTCACCGATGGCCGTGGCCATCGGGCCCCGGCGCAGACCGGCTGCCGGGGCAGGGGCGGNNGGCGGCGACCTCCGGCTCTTCCGGCAGGTCGATGTCGAACATGCGGCGCTTCTTGGTCATGCCCCGGTCTCCTCAAGTTTTTCCCAGGCGGCGCAAAGGTTGGTGCGGAATTCGACATAGGCATTGTCGAAGGTGGTTCGCGCCCGCCGCCAGGTTTCGCGCGTCATGTCGCGATAGTCGATTTCATAGACCGAACTCAGGAAGCGCCCCGATTGTTCGACCGCCCGGGTATGTTCGATCGGATGGCCCGTGACCCTGTCACCAAACACCTTGCGGAACGCCTCATACATCGCGCGGTGCAGGTCATTGCCGGGTTCATAGCGGGTCAGCAGGAAACGGATGTCGAGGAAGGCCTTGGGCAGGGTGGTTTTCCCCGCGGGGAAATGGCCATCGAACCCATCGCTCAGATCCCCCAGCGCCTCGGCCAGCTGGCCGATGAAAGAGGTGGTGCTGTCATATTCCCAATAGCCGGGGCCGGAGGGGATATAGAGCACGTCCGCGGCAAAGACCGCGTTCATCGACTGATAGCCGATGGCGGGCGGGCAATCGAAGATGATCATGTCATAGGCATCATCAGGCAGTTGATCCAGCCAGCGCGACACGGCGGCAAAGAATGACCAGTCGGGGTTCATGTGGCGGTACTGGGCAGAGGCGAATTCGACGAAGGCCGCATTGGCGCAGGAGGGCACAAGGTCGATGGTGGGCCAGGAGGTGGGCTTGATGAAATCGGTGGCGCGCAGATCGCCCAGCCCCATGTCGGTGATCTGTGCGGGCAGGCGGCGCTGCGGCAGGGCGGCGCCGCTTTCGGCGCCCCGGGTGGCGCGATTCATCCGGTCGGTCTCGCGCACCAGATCGCGGGCCATGATGCCCCAGACGGTATGCTCTTCGTTCACATCGGTCAGGCCCATGGAATGGCTGAGCGTCGCCTGCGGGTCGAAGTCGATGCAGAGCACACGATAGCCATCCAGCGCGGCGGCATGGGCGAAGTGCAGCGCGACGGTGGACTTGCCGGCGCCGCCCTTGAAATTGGCAATGGCGGCGCGGATGGCCCGCTTGCCCGCCGGACGTTCGGGCAGCAGGCTTTTGCGGTTGACCTTCACCTTGCGGCGCATCTCGTTGATCTCTTTCAGGCTGAACCAGCGCTGGCGGCCATCTTCCTCGACCTCGCCGGAGGGGAGCGCGGGATCCAGCATCAGGCGGCCGCGGAAGGTGGACTGGTTGACCTTGAAGATCAGCTCTGCCACCTCCCAGGAAGAAAAGCGGCGCAGCGTCTTTTCCATCTGGGGCGAGAAGGTCTGCTTGCGGATCCAGCCCTGCATCTTCAGGGAATTGTCGCGCAACTCTTGCAGGTCGCGGTGAGTGAACATAGCTGCCTCATCGTTATTTCACTGTTTTCATGAAAATACGCGGAGTTTGCGTTTTCCGCAAATGCTATTATAGTCAGGATAGATTTCCCCGCAGGGAAACGCGCAGGCGAAGGCACAATCCGCGCCATCCCGCCCCGATTCGGGGATTGTTGCGGTGATGGGATGGCTTGCCCCCAGAATTAGGGGGACAGCTTGGCGCCGATACTGCAAGTTGGGGTGACATCCCGAGGGCATTGCGGTGACACCTTGGCCGTCCCCCTATACCTTAAACCCAAACCTGAATCTGGTTTGAAGGATCGAGGAGGGCCGGGTTTGACCCTGCCGGAGTCTTTTGCTTGACAGAATCGAACATCTGGACGCAAATTGACCACAGGTTGGAAAGAACGTTGAAAAGCTGCCGGGGAAACCGGCACGGAACAGCGCCCATCCGTCGAAGCAGGCCGGCGATCTACGCCGGGATCAGGAGCAGGCCATGTCACAGGCGCGGCTGGCGGGACGGCATGTCTCGTCGCGGAAATACGATATACTGACCGCGCTTGGTGTCCATGCCTGCGGCCGGGACAAGCATCTGCAACGGCTGGTGCTGCGGTTCATCACGCTGATCGTGGCGCGCTACAACTGGCAGGCCGACGAGCTGGCGGTTGGGCAGCGCGAGATTGCGGCCCTGTGGTCGGTGGATGAGCGCACGGTGAAGCGCGAGATGGCCAAGCTGCGTGATCTGGGGTGGATCACGGTCAAGGCGGCTGCCGTGCGGGGCAGGGTGGCCATTCACGGGCTGGGGCTGGAGCGTATCCTGCAGGCGACGGCGGAGGACTGGCAGGCGGTGGGCCGGGACTTCGAGGCGCGGATGCAGGGGGCCACAGAGCCTGCGCCACAGCCGGGCAATGTGGTGGCCTTTCCACGCACTGCTGCGCCTGCGGCCGATGCCTCGGTCTGGGATCGGGCACGCCACCGGCTGGCACAGGAAAACCCGGCGCTCTGCGCGGCCTGGTTCGACGGGCTGGAGCCACGGGAAGGGCAGGGGGGAGGGCTGGATCTGCTGGCGCCGACGCGGTTTCACGCCGATTACCTGGCGACGCATCACTACAACAGGCTGCTGGATGCGCTGATGCGCGAAGGTCTTGGGCGCCCCGCGCTGACGATCAGCGCAAGGCGACATGGCTGATTTCCCCGCAGGGAAACCGCAGCAGGTATTCCGTCTGAAGGATCAGACGTGAACGTTGCGGAAAGCAGCTTCCGAAATGCCCAGACGGTTCAGCACAGCGGCCGAAGGCGTGCGACGGGCCTCGACAGCAGCAGCAGCCGAAGCGGCGGCACCCAGAAGGGCGAAAGTTTCGGAAATGACTTGGAAAGCGCGGTTCATCTTTTGGCCTCTGCCGGAGCATTGCGGTTTGCGATGCAGCAGAGATAGGGACAGCCGCGGGTCGCTGCAACGCAGCATTCTGACAGACCCGCCTTGCGTCCTGCACATGGCTTGCCCCGCCCGGCGCAGTGCGCACCGGGCGGGGGCCGTCTTCGGTTGGGGTCAGTCTTCGTCGCCTGCCAGCTGCGACAGCACCTGGCCCTTGCCACGGGCGCGCAGGATCAGCGGCACGATCAGGGCCAGCGCGGCCACGATCAGCAGCCCTGCAGAGACCGGCGAGGCGACCAGCGTTGTCCAGTCGCCCTGGGCGATGGACAGGGCGCGGCGCAGCTGTTGTTCGGCCAGCGGGCCGAGGATCAGGCCGACCACGATGGGGGCGATGGGATAGCCGAACATCCGCATCACATAGCCCAGCACGCCGAAGGCCAGCAGCATTCCCAGTTCGAAGGTCGACGGGTTGGCGCCGATGGTGCCCAAAGTGGCGAACAGCAGGATGCCTGCATAAAGCCAGGGCCGCGGGATCGTCAGCAGCCGCACCCAGAGCCCGATCAGCGGCAG
>DOMY01000224.1 GCA_003509785.1 Gemmobacter sp. | reverse complement strand
TCTCGCTGCTCGGCCCCTCGGGCTGTGGCAAATCCACCGCGCTGCGGCTGATCGCCGGGCTGATGCACCCCACCGCCGGGCAGATCAGCTGGCAGGGCGGGCAGCAGCCGGGCGATCTGGGCGTGGTGTTCCAGGAACCCACGCTGATGCCTTGGGCCACGGTGGCGCAGAATGTCTGGCTGCCCTACCGACTGCGCGGCAAAAGCTTCGTCGCGGTGCAGGATCAGATCCGGCTGGCACTGAAACTGGTGGGGCTGGATGCTTTTGAAAACGCCTATCCGCGTGAACTTTCAGGCGGCATGAAGATGCGGGTGTCGATCGCCCGCGCGCTGGTCACCTCGCCCCGGCTGATCCTGATGGATGAACCCTTCGCCGCGCTGGATGAAATCACCCGCCACAAGCTGAACAATGATCTGCTGGACCTGCGTGCCAAGATCGGCTGCACGGTGATCTTTGTCACCCATTCGGTGTTCGAAAGCGTATTCCTGTCGGATCGCATCGTGGTCATGGCCGCCCGCCCCGGACGGGTGGACCGCGAGCTGACCGTCGATGCCCCCTATCCGCGCGGCGAGGATTTCCGCACCTCGGCCGATTATGCCGCGCTCTGCCGCGAAGCCTCCGCCGCCCTGCATCACGCCATGGGGGATGCCGCATGACGCTGGCCGATCCGATCCGGCTGGAAGACGCCGAAGAGCTGAAACGCGCCCGCGCCCGCCGCATCGAAAAGGTCGCACGCTGGCTGCTGCCGGCGGCCACCATCGCGCTGGCGGTGCTGCTGTGGGATCGTGTGGTGGTCTGGAACCAGATCCCGCATTACATCCTGCCCGGCCCGGGCCTCGTGCTGCAGACGCTGGTGAAGGATTGGGCCATGCTGCTCGATGCCTTGCTGGTGACGGTGCAGATCACGCTGATGGCGCTGGCCGTGGCGGTGGCGGGCGGCGTGGGCCTTGCGGTTCTGTTCAACCAGAGCCGCTTTGCCGAAATGTCATTCTACCCCTTCGCCGTCATCCTGCAGGTCACGCCGGTGGTATCCGTGGCGCCGCTGATCTTCATCTATGTCGAAAACCGCATGGTCGGCCTCTTGCTCTGCGCCTGGCTGGTGGCCTTCTTCCCGATCCTGTCGAACACCACACTCGGCCTGAACTCCGCCGATCACAACCTGCGCGACCTGTTCCGCATCTATGGCGCCACCCGCTGGCAGCGGCTGCGCTATCTGCAATTGCCGTCCGCCCTGCCCTATTTCCTGGGCGGGTTGCGCATCGCCGGCGGCCTCAGCCTGATTGGCGCCGTGGTGGCCGAATATGTCGCCGGAACGGGGGGCATCGGATCGGGCCTCGCCTTCCGCATTCTGGAGGCCGGATACCGGCTGAACATCCCGCGCATGTTCGCGGCCCTTGCGCTGATTGCCGCCACCGGGGTGGTGATCTTTGCGGGCCTGTCCTTCCTCAGCCATGCCCTTCTGCACAAATGGCACGAAAGTGCCCTCAAACGGGAGATTTGATGGATTTTCGCGCCCTGCCCAGCGGCGATTATACCCTCAGCAACCTCAAGACCCCCGCCTGCCTGACCGGACAAGACGGCGATCTGATCCCCCTGACCCTGCATGTCTCTGGCGGCCAGATTGCCGCCACGGCCAGCGGCCCCGAACCCGGCCCGGTGATCGACATGGGCGGCGCCATCGCCCTGCCCTGTTTCACCGATATGCACACCCATCTGGACAAGGGCCATATCTGGCCCCGCGCGGCCAACCCCGATGGCACCTTCATGGGCGCGCTCACCACCGTGGGCGCCGACCGCGCCGCGAACTGGCAGGCCGAGGATGTGCGCCGACGCATGGATTTCTCGCTCCGCTGCGCCTTTGCGCATGGCACAAGCGCCATCCGCACCCATCTGGACAGTATCGCGCCGCAGGATGCGATTTCCTTCCCGGTCTTTGCCGAACTGCGCGAGACATGGGCAGGAAGGATCGACTTGCAGGCCGCCTGCCTTGTGGGCATCGAAGGGGTGGATGACACCGGCCCCTATCGCCGCACCGCCGATATTGTCGCCGATCATGGCGGGGTGCTGGGCTGCGTCACCTACCCGATGCCCGATCTGAAAGACCGCTTGCTGGCCTTCTTCCGTTTGGCCGAGGCGCGCGGGCTGCACACCGATATCCATGTCGATGAAACCGGCGATCCCTCGGTCGCCACGCTGCGGGTGATTGCCGAAACCGTACTGGAAACCGGCTTTTCCCTGCCGCTGACGGTGGGGCATTGCTGCTCGCTGGCGGTGCAGGACGAGGCAGAATGGGCACCCACGCTCGATCTGGTGGCGCGGGCGGGGATCAATGTCGTCAGCCTGCCGATGTGCAACATGTATCTGCAAGACCGGATGCCGGGCCGCACCCCGCGCTGGCGCGGCGTGACGCTGGTGCATGAAATGCGGGCGCGCGGCATCAATGTCAGCTTTGCCTCCGACAATACCCGCGATCCCTTCTATGCCTATGGCGACATGGACATGGTCGAGGTGATGCGCGAAGCGACCCGCATCGCCCATCTGGATCATTCCGCCGCCGACTGGCCGCGCGCCTTCTTTCATAACCCCGCCGCCGCCTGCGGTTTTGCGCAGACCACGCTTGCCCACGGCCAGCCCGCCGATCTGGTGATCTGCAAGGCCCGCAGCTGGACCGAACTGTTTTCCCGCCCGCAATCCGACCGGATCGTGATCCGCAATGGCCGCGCCATCGACCGCACATTGCCGGATTACGCCGAACTTGATGACCTGATGAGCTGAGCCATGAATATTGATGCCGCCAAAGCCGCCCTCGCCCATCTGGAACTGGATGAAAACCCCGCCTCGATCCGGGCCAAAAGCCGGGATTTCTTCTGGTATTCCCCGGTTCTGAAGGCCCGGCTGGATCACATCTGCGCCGATTTCGTCGTCTCGCCCCGGTCGGAATCCGAGGTGATCGAGGTGTTGAAAACCTGCCATGCCCATGGCGTGCCGGTCACCGTGCGCGGCGCGGGCACCGGCAACTACGGCCAAGCCATGCCGCTGGCAGGCGGCTGCGTGATGCACATGAAGAACATGACCGCGATCAGCGAGATCGCGCCGGGCCGGGTGATCTGCGAACCCGGCATCGTGATCCGCGATCTGGATGCCGCCACCCGCGCCCATTCGGGGCAGGAGCTGCGGATGACGCCCTCCACCGCCGCCACCGCCACCATCGGCGGCTTCATCGCCGGCGGGTCGGGCGGCGTGGGATCGGTGCGCTGGGGCGCCCTGCGCGATCTGGGCAATATCATCCGCCTGCGCGTGGTCACGATGGAGGCAGAGCCGCGCATCCTTGAATTTCGCGGTGAAGAACTGCACCGGGTGTCCCATGCCTATGGCACCAATGGCATCATCACCGAAATAGAACTGCCGCTGGCCCCCGCCTATGACTGGACCGGGGTTTTTGTTAGCTTCCCCGATTTTACCAGTGCCGCGCGCTTTGGCGCCGAAGTGGCGATGCAGGATGGCATCCTGCTGAAACTCTCCTGCGTCTGCGAGGCGCCGATTCCCGACGCTTATTTCCAGCGCTTCAAGGGCCGGGTCACACCCGGCGATTCCGTCGTGCTGCTGATGGTCGCCCCCCATGCGATGGACGGGTTCCTGACCTTCACCGCCCGCTTCCCCACGGCGCAGGTGATCTACCGCTCCGACGATCATGATTGGCCGCGCGATCCTGGCGTCGCCTATGAATACGGCTGGAACCACACCACCCTGCGGGCGCTGAAGGTCGATCCCACCATCACCTATCTGCAGGTGCGCTATGCGGGCGAGGATTTTCTCGACCGGATCGAGGCGATCCGCGCCCATTTCGGCCCCGAACTGATGCAGCATCTGGAGGTGATGCGCGAAGGGGGCCGGGTGATCTATGCGGGCCTGACCTTGGTGCGCTTTACCACCGAGGCCCGGCTGGAAGAGATCGTGCGCATCCACGAAGACATGGGCGCGATGATCTTCAACCCGCACCGCTACACGCTGGAAGAAGGCGGGCGGCAATCGGCGGATGCACGGCAACTGGCCTTCAAGCGCGAGGCCGATCCTCAGGGCCTGCTGAACCCCGGCAAGATGATCAGCTGGGATATGGCCGACTGGCGCTATGACCGGATCTATCATTATGCGGGCATGAAGGCGGCGGAATGATGCGTGCCCTTGTCCTTTTCGCACATCCCTGCGCCGAAAGCTTCTCTGCCGCCCTGCACGCCTGCGTGGTGGACACCCTGCACAGGCGCGGCTGGCAGGTCGATGACTGCGACCTTTACGCCGAAGGTTTCGCCCCGGTGCTGACCGCCGAGGAGCGCCGCGGCTATCACACCCTCCCCGACAATACCGCCCCGGTGGCCGATCATGTGGCGCGGCTGCGCGCCGCACAGGCGCTGGTGCTGGTCTGCCCGATCTGGAACTATGGCTTTCCCGCGATCCTCAAGGGCTATCTCGACCGGGTGTTCCTGCCCGGCGTGTCCTTCCGGCTGGAACAGGGCGTGGTGAAACCCGCGCTGACCCATATCCGCAAGCTGGCGGCCGTCACCACCTANNACGCCATGTGGTGCGCCGCGCGCTCTGGGGCGTCACCCGGCCGGAAAAGCTGCGCTATCTGGCGCTGCACGATATGAACCGGGCCACGCAGGCGCAGCGCAGCGCCTTTCTGGCTCGGGTCACAACCGAGATGGAAAGGCTCTGACATGCGCGCGCTTGTCGTCTATTGCCACCCCGACCCGGCCAGCTTCACCGCCGCCATCCGCGATCTGGTGCTGGAAAAGCTGGCGCAGGCCGGAGCCGAGGTGCGGCTGCTGGATCTTTACGCCCGCGGCTTCGCCCCCGCGCTGACCCAGCCGGAATGGCAGGGCTATCTGGCCAGCCCCGACAATACCGCCCCCGTGGCCGAGGATGTGGCGGCGCTGCGCTGGTGCGATACGCTGATCTTCGTCTATCCGACCTGGTGGTATGGCCTGCCCGCCATGCTGAAAGGCTGGCTGGACCGGGTGCTGCTGCCCGATGTGGCCTTTCTGATGCCCGATGGCGCCAACCGCACCATCCGCCCCGGCCTGCACCACATCACGCGGCTGGGCGTCTTCACCACCGGCGGCGCCTCGCGGCTCCTGACGTTCTTCATCGGCGCGCCGGGCAAGCGCACGCTGCTGCGCGGCGTGGGCCTGCTGTGCCATCCGCGCAAGAAGACGGCCTTTGCCATGCACTATCTGATGGACAGCTCCACCCCCGAAAGCCGCGCCCGCCATCTGGCCCGCGTCGCCCGAAAGATGAACAGGCTGACCGGCGCCCGCGCCCCCATGCCACAACAGGCCCGCGCATGACCCGGCTGGATTGGGCCGACTACCGCGCCCCCGAATTTCACGGGCTGGACCCGATGAAGGTGATCGCCATCCTGCCCACTGCGGCAGTGGAACAGCACGGCCCGCATCTGCCCGTGGGCACCGATACGCTGATCGCCGAAGGGATGCTGGCCGAACTGCGCCGCCAGCTGCGCGCCCTGCCCGATGCGCCACAGGTGCGCATCCTGCCGGTGCAGGCGGTGGGCAAATCGAACGAACATCTCTGGGCGCCCGGCACGCTGACGCTTTCGGCCGAAGCCGCGCTGCACGCCTGGCTGGAGATCGGGCTTTCCGTCGCCCGCGCCGGGCTGCGCAAGATCGTCATCGTCAACAGCCATGGCGGCAATCTGGATCTGGTCTCGATCCTCAGCCGCGAATTGCGGGTGCGGGCCGGGATGCTGGCGGTGAAATGCCAGTGGACGGGCTTTGGCCATCCCGCAGACCTCTATCCCCCGCACGAGCTGGCCTTTGGCATCCATGGCGGCGATGTGGAAACCTCGCTGATGCTGCAGTTCCGGCCAGAGACGGTGGATATGGCGGCGGCGCGCGATTTCCGGTCAACCGCCGAAGGGGCGGCAATCCCGCCCACCGGGCCGCTCAGCTATGGCTGGATCGCCTCGGATCTGAACCCGGCGGGCGTGGTGGGCAATGCCGCCGCCGCCACGGCGGAAAAGGGCCGGGCCACGGCAGAACATCAGGTGGCGGGGCTCATCGGCCTGTTGCGCGATGTGGCCGCCCATCCGTTGACAGGTTTCGCCCCCGTTCTGGGCTGAAAGGCCAAAGGCGCGGTGCGCCGCAGAATAAATACTGCCCGGGGTGGAATAGTTTCGCCCCGCCTGCGTTCTATCTGTGACGCCAGGATGCAGGAGGCCGCAAATGCCCGGGAAACCCGACGAATTGTTCAGATCGGATCTTGTGGCACTGGTGCCCAAGCTGCGCCGCTTTGCCCAAAGCCTGACAGGCAACCGCCAGGATGGCGACGATCTGGTACAGGCCGCCTGCGAAAAGGCGCTGCGCAATGCCGCGCAATTCGTGCCGGGCACAAGGATGGACAGCTGGATGTATCGCATCATCCAGACCCTCTGGATCGACGACCGCCGCCGCAACCGCACCCGCGGCACGGCGATAGATCCCGAAGACGCCTATCTGTCTGACGAAGGCCGCGCGGCCAACCTGCCGGAAGACCGCATGATGCTGGCACAGACCCGCCGCGCCATGGCCGATCTGCCGGAAAACCAGCGCGAGGTTCTGGCCCTCGTGGCCATCGAAGGGCTAAGCTACAAGGATGCCGCCGAAACGCTTGCCATCCCTGTCGGCACCGTGATGAGCCGCCTGTCCCGCGCCCGCGAGGCGCTTCTGCCCAAACTCGGCCTCAGCCAAGGACGCCGCCAATGACCCGCCCCCCGATGATGGACAAGCAGCACCTTGCCGCCTTTGCGGATGGCGAACTTTCACCAGAAGAAGCGGCCGCAGTGGTCATGTATCTGGCCGATCATCCGGCAGATCAGGCCTGGGTCGATGATCTGATGGCCGCCAATGCGGCGCTGGCGCAGGCCTTTTCTGCCCCCTTGCACGAACCCGTGCCCGACCGGATCATGGCGGTGTTGCGGCCACAGGCCGAGGTGATCCCGTTTCGCCCCGCGCTGCGGCAAGGGGCCGGGCGGCTGGCGGGCATCGGTCTGGCGCTGGCCGCCACTCTGGCGGCGGTTGTGGTCCTGCTGCAACCCACGCCGCCCGCCGCGCTGATCCTGGCAGGTGCGGTTCCGGCAGACAGCCCCTTGCGCGATGTGCTGAACCATCAGGCTACGGGCAGCTCCGTGCCCTTTGGCTCAGGCGAGCTGACCATTCTGGCGTCGATGCCCGCCGCTGACGGCTTCTGCCGCGAGCTGGAGCTGATCGACCGGCAGGCAGGCAATCTTCAGGTCGCGCTGGCCTGCAGCGATGCCTCGGGCTGGGTGGTGGATGCGGTGCTGGCCGAAGCTCTGGCGTCGGCGTCCGGTGCAGACGGGTTCCAGCCTGCCGCGGGCGGCGATGCGGCGCTGCTGGACCGCTGGCTGGATCAGCGCGGTGCCGGGCTGGCGCTGACCCCGGATCAGGAGGCCGCGGCCATCAAGGCAGGCTGGGCGCCTTAACCCAGCCGCGACAGCACATCTGTCAGGACGGAAGCCAGACGCAAAGCCCACAGTTGCTGGTCGTCGGCGGTACGGATCAGATCGTTGCGCAGCTCGATCAACGTGTTGTGCCGGCCGTGCTGCAAGGCGTGCCGGTCAACCGAATCGCCGGGCAGATGGCCGGAATAGGGTTCGTTGTCACCGATGCACAGATCGACCTCTTGCTGCAGGCGCGCGATCAGCGCCTGCGACAGGCGTGGATCAAGATGCGAATACAGCACCCCAACCTGCCACGGACGCGGCGCCCTGCCACGCAGGCAGGGGGTAAAGCTATGAATCGCAACGATTATCGTATCATCCTGCCGCGCCGCCAGACGGGCCAGCGCCCGGTGATACGGATGGTAGAGTGTCGCCATCCGCCGGGCCACCTCTGCCGCATCGGCATGGCGATTGGCCGGAATCAGCGTGCCGTCATACAGCCGCATCAGCAGCGTCGGATCATCCTCTCCCCGGTTCGGGTCGATCACCAGACGCGAGAAATCGGAACAGATCACCGGACTGTCCAGCGCCACCCCCAGCGCCTCCGCCAGCCCCGCAGCGCCCGGATCAAAGGCGATGTGCCGCTGCATGTCTTCAGCCGCAATACCCAGGTCGCCACCACCAATATCGGCGGGNNCGGCCCGGCCTGCTTTCGCCGCTTATCCAGTATGGTTGTTCTGTCATCGCCCTGTCATCGCTTTCAGCTGATACCAGATAGGCAAAGCATGCGCCCATGGAAACGGCATTTTTCAGATGTCGGCTTCACAGGCGACGATGTTAACGCTAACATCGGCACGATTGCCGTCGCGTCGAATATGGTTCATAACACTCGCGGCCCAAGCAACCATGACCGTTAAACAAGGAACCGGCAGCATGAAACGCCTGCGCAATGTGAAGATCGTGGCCACGCTGGGCCCTGCCTCTTCGGATTACGATACCATCCGCAACCTGTTCGAAGCGGGGGCCGACGTTTTCCGGCTGAACATGAGCCATGGCACGCATGACGAAATCCGTGCCCGCCACGAACATATCCGCCAGATCGAAATTGATACCGGCAGCCCGATCGCCATTCTGGCCGACCTGCAGGGCCCGAAGCTGCGCGTTGGCACCTTTGCCGATGATTCCGCCGACCTGGAAGTGGGCCAGGCCTTCCGCTTTGATCTGGACCCGACGCCGGGCGATGCAACTCGCGTAAACCTGCCGCATCCCGAGATTTTCGCCGCGCTGGAATCCGGCTCCACCCTGCTGGTCAATGATGGCAAGCTGCGGATGCGTGTCGAATCCTGCAGCAAGGATTTTGCCGATTGCACCGTGACGGTGGGTGGTGTGATTTCCAACCGCAAGGGCGTGAACGTGCCTGACGTGGTGCTGCCGGTGGCGGCCCTGTCGCAGAAAGACCGCAAGGATCTGGAGTTTGCCTGCGAACTGGGGATCGACTGGCTGGCCCTGTCTTTCGTGCAGCGCCCTGAAGACGTGATCGAAGCCCGCGCGCTGGCCAATGGTCGCGCCGCGATCCTGGCCAAGATCGAAAAGCCTGCCGCCGTGAAAGCCTATGATGCGATTCTGGCCGTGGCCGATGGCATCATGGTGGCGCGGGGCGATCTGGGCGTGGAACTGCCTGTTCACGCCGTGCCGCCGATCCAGAAGCGGCTGATCCGGGGCGCCCGCGCGGCTGCCATGGCNNCCCAGATGCTGGAATCGATGATCGAAAGCCCGGTGCCGACCCGCGCCGAAGTGTCTGACGTGGCAACCGCCATCTATGAAGGCGCCGATGCCGTGATGCTTTCTGCCGAAAGCGCCGCCGGCAGCTTTCCGATCGAAGCCGTGACCACGATGAACAACGTGGCCATCAGCGTTGAAAGCGATCCGACCTACCGCGACGTGATCGAGGCCAGCCGCAAGGTGACGCGCCAGACCGTGGCCGATGGCATCGTGGCCGCCGCCCGCGAAATCGCCGAAGCCGCCGACATCAAGGCGATCTGCTGCTTCAGCCAGACCGGCACCACCGTGAGCCTGGTGGCCCGCGAACGGCCGCGCGTTCCGATCATCGGCCTGACCCCGCTGATCGGCACCGCCCGCCGCCTGTGCCTGACCTGGGGCGCCCATTGCGCCGTCACCGAGGAACAGGATCGCTTCAAGGGCGCCGTGATCTCGGCCGTGCGCGCGGCCCGCAGCTTCGGCTTTGCCGAGGCCAAGGACCAGATCGTGGTCACGGCCGGTGTGCCCTTCAACGTGACCGGCACGACCAATATCCTGCGCGTCGCCCCCTGCGACGAGCGGCTGATCCACCGCGCCGACCCGGAGTAACCCCAGCAGACGGAGATGCAGGCATGGATGCCGACATTCAGATTGTCATCGGCACCTTGCTTGCGATCCTGTCGCTGCCTTCGATCCTGACCGCTTTTGCAGACGGCCGCGCCCCAAAGATTGGCGTGGCCGTTTTCCTTTTGGCCTGCGGCCTGCTGATTCACGCCTGGACCATCACCCCCGGCGGATATACCCCTGCAGAGGTGCCCCTGGCCTTCTACCGGCTGATCGGCGCGTGGCGTCACTGACGCCCGCAAAATCCTGCACCCTGACACTTGCATGTCATACGGAAGCGGCCTATACGCCCCGCTCTATCCCCGCACGACCGGCCCCTGTGGCATTGCCGAGTCGTGCGTTCACCCCTCAGCGAGGAGATGGAAATGCCCAAGATGAAGACCAAATCGGCGGCGAAGAAGCGCTTCAGCTTCACGGCTTCCGGTCGTGTGAAAGCCGGCCCGGCCGGCAAACGCCACGGCATGATCAAACGGACGACCAAATTTGTGCGCGACGCTTCGGGGACCATGATCCTCAGCGCCAGCGATGCGAAAATCGTCAAAAAATACATGCCGTACGACCGGTAAGGAGAGCTTCACATGTCCCGCGTTAAATCCGGCGTTGTCACCCACGCCCGTCACCGCAAGGTGATCAAGGCTGCGAAAGGCTATTACGCCGCTCGCTCCACGAACTTCCGCACCGCGACCCAGGCCGTCGACAAGGCCAACCAGTATGCGACCCGCGACCGCAAGACCCGCAAGCGCAACTTCCGCGCCCTGTGGATCCAGCGGATCAACGCCGCTGTGCGTCTGTTCGATCTGGAAATGACCTATTCGCGCTTCATCAACGGTCTGGCCAAAGCCGGTATCGAAGTGGACCGCAAGGTTCTGGCCGATCTGGCCGTGCACGAGCCCGAGGCGTTCAACGCCATTGCGGCACAAGCCAAGGCTGCGCTGGCTGCCTGATTGGCGCCACGCATCGGCCCGCAGCTTTGAAAGCCCCTGTCGCATTGCGGCAGGGGCTTTTTGCTGTGCAATCGGCGCGCGAGCGAAAAATACACAGGCCCAATGCACCTTTCTGGTTGTTGGAGATCACGAAGCCGTGCATCGCTGAACAAATAGGCGGCAAGTCTGAGGCCGCAGCCAGAGCTCTGACAAAAGAGCGATCCAAAAGGAGTATTCAGGTGACAGCGATCATCGGCTTTCTCAACACGATATTCTGGGGCTATGTCCTCATCTATGGGCTGCTGGCGGTTGGCGCCTATTTCACCGTGCGGCTGGGCTTTGTGCAGTTCCGCCACTTTGGCGAGATGTTCCGCTGCGTGATCGGCTCTGGCGAACGCGACAAGGACAGCATTTCGCCCTTTCAGGCGCTGACCGTCAGCCTTGCCTCGCGCGTGGGGACCGGCAACATCGCGGGCGTGGCGGTTGCCCTCTATCTGGGTGGGCCGGGTGCGATCTTCTGGATGTGGATGGTGGCGCTGGTCGGCATGGCCACGGCCTATGCCGAAAGCACGCTGGCGCAGCTGTACAAGACCCATGGTGAAGGCGGGATCTACCGCGGCGGCCCGGCGCATTATATTGCCAAAGGCATGGGCCTGCCCTGGCTGGGGGCGGTGTTCTCGGTCTGCCTTATCATCTCTTTCGGGCTGGTGTTCAATGCGGTTCAGGCCAATTCGATTGCCGATGCCTTCCAGGGCGCCTTCGGCGTGCCGAAATGGGCGGCAGGCGTTGCCATCGCGGCGCTGACGGCCGTGGTGATCTTTGGCGGGGTCAAACAGATCGCCCGGGTGGCGGAAATCGTCGTGCCCTTCATGGCAGGCGCCTATCTGCTGCTTGCGATCGTCGTTCTGGCGATGAACATCAGCGAAGTTCCGGCCATGCTGGGCCATATCGTGGCCAGTGCCTTCGGCTTTGCCGAAGCCGCAGGTGGGGTGGCGGGCGGCATTGCGGCTGCGGCGCTGAACGGCATCAAGCGCGGGCTGTTTTCCAACGAGGCAGGCATGGGTTCGGCGCCGAATATCGCCGCCACCGCCTGCCCGGATCCGCACCACCCCTCCAGCCAGGGGTTTGTGCAGGCTCTGGGCGTGTTCATCGACACCATCCTGGTCTGCACCGCCACTGCGCTGATGATCCTGCTTTCGGGCGTGCTCGATCCCACCAATGGCGTGACCGGCACCGCCCTGACGCAATCGGCGCTGACCGTGCATTTCGGTGCAGCGGGGGCCTGGTTCGTGGCGCTGGCAATCCTGTTCTTTGCCTTCACCTCGATCATCGGCAACTATGCCTATTGTGAAAGCGCGATGACCTTCCTGGGGCTGGGCAACAAGACCGGGCTGACCGTGCTGCGGATCGCCGTGCTGGGCATGGTGATCTGGGGGGCCATTCAGGCCGTGTCCACCGTGTTCGATTTCGCCGATGCCTCGATGGGGCTGATGGCGACGATCAACCTGGTGGCGATCCTGGTGCTTTCGGGCACCGTGGTGACGCTGACCCGCGATTATGTAGCGCAGCGCAAGGCGGGCAAACTGCCCAAGTTCCACATCGCCGATCACCCCGGTATCGCCAAAGGGGTGGAGCCGGGGATCTGGAAGTAAACAGGGAGGGGGCTTTCTGCCCCCTCTTGCCGCCTGCGGCAGCAATTCACCCCCGAGGGTATTTGNNGGGGGGCAGACAGCCCCCCTTTCCCGGCTGAACCCTTGCAAATCTGCCGCCGTCTGGGTAGCACCGCAACCAGAGACCGGAGGCGCAGATGGACCTGACCGACATTCGTGGCAAATATATCGAGGCCGTCGCCCAGGCCAGTGACGAAGCCGCACTGGAAGAGGTGCGACTTGCCGCCCTTGGCAAGAAGGGCGAGATTTCGGCCCTGATGGCCACGCTGGGCAAGATGGACGCCGAAGCCCGCAAGGCCGCCGGTGCCCAGATGAACCTTCTGAAAGACGAGATCGACGCCGCGCTGCGCGCCCGCAAGGCAGGCCTTGCAGATGCGGCGCTGGATGCGCGGCTGAAATCGGAATGGCTGGATGTCACCCTGCCCGGCCGCCCGCGCCGGATGGGCAGCATCCATCCTGTTTCCCAGGTGATGGAAGAGCTGACGGCGATCTTTGCTGACATGGGCTTTTCGGTGGCCGAAGGGCCGCAGGTGGAAAGCGACTGGTATAATTTCGATGCGCTGAACATCCCGCCGGAACATCCGGCACGGCAGGAGCATGACACCTTCTCNNCTTCTTCATGCACCGGGCCGAGGGCGACAACCGCCCGCCGCATGTGCTGCGCACCCATACCAGCCCGGTGCAGATCCGCGCCATGATGGCACAGGGCGCCCCGATCCGGGTGATTGCCCCCGGCCGCGTCTACCGTATGGACATGGACCAGACCCATACCCCGATGTTCCATCAGGTCGAGGGTATGGCGATTGACCGCGATATCAGCATGGCCAATCTGAAATGGGTGCTGGAAGAATTCTGCCGCGCCTTTTTCGAGGTGGACAAGGTGGAGCTGCGCTTCCGGGCCAGCCATTTCCCCTTCACCGAGCCTTCGGCCGAAGTGGACATCCGCTATTCCAACGTCGGCGGCCAGCTGAAGATCGGTGAGGGCGACAAGTGGATGGAAATCCTCGGTTCGGGCATGATGCACCCCAAGGTGCTGGCCGCGGGCGGGATCGACCCGGAAAAATGGCAGGGCTTCGCCTTCGGCATGGGGATCGACCGGATTGCCATGCTGAAATATGGCATCCCTGATCTGCGCGCCTTCTTTGATGCCGATCTGCGCTGGCTGCGGCATTACGGGTTCTCGCCGCTTGACATGCCCGATCTGCCCGGCGGGCTGAGCCGTTGATTTTCACAGGGGTGCCCAAGGGCGCCCCTTTTCATTGCTGATGGAGGGTTTTCATGCTGTTGCGCCTTTCCCTGATCCTGTGCTGCCTGGCTTTGCCCGCAATGGCGCAGGAGCCGATCCGCCTGCAGATCACATTCGATGCGAAGGCCGCGGCAAAGATTGCCGATGCCAAGGAGATGGTGGAAGTTTCCACCTGGTACGAGGGAGAGCCGACGCCTGCGGGCGCGCCCTATATCTCGGAAATCGGGCTGGTCTATCTGGGAGCGGAAACCTATCAGATCTTCCCGCGCGATCAGGTCATTACGCTGGGCGGTGTGCAGGCGGGCCTGCCGCTGGATCTGGTGAAGGAGACGATGCTGACGGTGAATGCCTATACCGCACGGCAAGTCTTTGAAGACAATCTGCTGGATTGCGGTCTGGTATCCGGCACGGTGGCAGAGCTTGCAGGCAAGACCCACACCCTGCACTGCAAGCTGATCGGGGATTGAAAATGGGGGGCCTGCGCCCCCCATGCAGATATGTTCAGATGATGGTGAAGTGATCCACCGTCAGGGCCGTACCATCCGCGACTTCGGCAATCAGCACGCGGCCCAGTTTGCCGCTGCCGTCGGCATCATAGAAGATCTGCCCGCTGGACTGGTTGTAGATGATCCGGTGATCGTCATCTGTCGCCTTGGTGCCGATGACAAAGGCATCTTCTGACAGATCGCCCACAGCACCCAGCTTCTTGAACACCCCATTTTCCAGCGCGATGCTGTCGAAACGGGTATTGAAGTTCAGGATCGTATCGAAGTTCGCCGCGCCGCCTTTGGAGTTGAAGCGGAACTCGTCCGCCCCGGCGCCGCCATCCATCGTGTCACGCCCCGCGCCACCGACCAGTGTATCATTGCCACCACCGCCGAGGACCCGATCGTTTCCGGCCAGCCCAGAAATGAAATCCCGACCATTGCCGCCGATCAGGCTGTCATCACCGCCAAGGCCGGTGATTCGGTCATTCCCGGCGAGGATCAGATCTGTTGCCACAGCAGAGTTGCCGCTGAGCAGTGCATTGGCAAATGCAGCAGCATTTACCTTCAACCCCGTAACAAGGGTCTGCAGGTCGCCGCCATCGGTCTGGCGGATGCCTGTCAGCGTTCCGCCGGAGACGCCCACGACCTGCCCCCCGAAGGTATCGAAGGTAAAGTCTTTGCCCAGAAAGCTGAGCACGGTACCAAAGCCCGAAAAGCGGATCTCGGTCTCGCTGACGGAAGCAATGTCAAGTTCCAGAATATCAGAGGCGATATTGCCCCGGAAGTAGATCATGTCCACTTCCGAAATATCACCCGACGCGTCATTGAAGAATTTCCAAACAGCCATAGCCAAACACTCCCTGTGCCACCCTGGCTCTCAGGTTATCTGGCGCGCTCTGGCACCTGTCAAGCGAGCGCTGAGGCCCCGGGTGCGGCATGGTTGCCGCCCCCGGCCGGTCAGGTAAAGTGGTTGTCGCGGGGGAAACCGCGCGGCGCCATGGCGCCCGCCCCGGCCCGGCCACCAAGCCATTGAGAGAGGTCGTTTTCCGTCCGTGTGCGGCCAGCCGGGTCTTTCCAGCTGAGACCATCGGCCAGTGCGAATGTGATCGCATCCGACAGGCCGCCATCCTTGTATTTCTGCAGGCGGACGCCCTTGCCCTTGGCCATTTCCGGCAGATCGGCCAGCGGGAAGACCAGAAGTTTGCGGTTTTCCCCGACGACCGCGACGTGATCGCCCCTGATCCGGCGGCAGAGCGCGGTTTTCACCGCATCGCGCACCGTCAGAACCTGCTTGCCCGCGCGGGTCTGTGCCACGATTTCTTCGGAAGGCACAATGAAGCCATCCCCGGCGGTCGAGGCGACCAGCAGCTTTTCTCCGGCCCGCCAGATCAGCAGATCGGTGATATCACTGTCATTCGGCAGATCGACCATCAGGCGCACGGGTTCACCCATGCCACGACCGCCGGGCAGGTTGGCCCCGATCAGCGTGTAGAACCGGCCATTGGCGCCCACGACGATGATCTTGTCGGTGGTTTCGGCGTGGAAGATGAAGCGGCTTTCGTCGCCATCCTTAAACTTCACATCCGAATCCAGCGCCACATGGCCCTTCATGGCGCGAATCCAGCCCATTTTCGAACAGATCACGGTGATCGGCTCGCGTTCGATCATCGCCTCCAGCGGCACCTCTTCGACATCGGCCATATCGGCAAAGGTGCTGTGGCGGGCGCCATCCTTCGTCGCTTTGCCGAACTGGCGCTGCACATCGGCCAGATCGCGACCAATACGCGCCCATTGCAGGCCCGGATCGGCCATCAGCGCCGCCAGATCAGCCCGTTCGGCCTGCAGCGCGTCGCGTTCGGCGACCAGTTCCATCTCTTCCAGCTTGCGCAGGGACCGCAGCCGCATGTTCAGGATGGCTTCGGCCTGCACCTCGGTCAGTTCGCCCTTGCCGGGCTTTGGCGCGGCATAATCGGCCTCGGAGGTGGCGCGGCGGTGCTTCTTGCCCCAGGTTTCGGCCATCAACGCGGATTTGGGATCGGCATCATAGCGGATGATGTCGATCACCCGATCCAGATTCAGGAAGGTGATGATGAAGCCTTCGAGAATTTCCAGCCGATGGTCGATCTTTTCGATGCGGTGCCGGGTCCGCCGCCCCAGAACATCGCGGCGGTGATCGAGGAAGGCGCGCAGCACCTCTT
>DOMY01000118.1 GCA_003509785.1 Gemmobacter sp. | reverse complement strand
GGTGGGCCTTCTGGGCAATGCCGCCGAGGTGTTTCCCGAACTGCTGGCCCGGATGCAGGCGGGTGGCCCCCGCCCCGATATCGTGACCGACCAGACCAGTGCCCATGATCCGCTGCACGGCTATTGCCCGGCGGGGTGGAGTGTGGCCGACTGGCGCGCCAAGCAGGAAACCGATCCCAAGGCGGTGGAAACTGCAGCCCGCGCCGCGATGCGCGATCACGTTGCCGCCATGGTGGGCTTCTGGAACGCCGGTGTGCCGACGCTGGATTACGGCAACAACATCCGGCAGGTGGCACTGGAGGAAGGGCGNNTGTTCTGCGAGGGCAAGGGCCCGTTCCGCTGGGTGGCGCTGTCGGGTGATCCCGAGGATATCGCCAAGACCGATGCGGCGATGAAGAAGCTGTTCCCCGAAAATGCCCATCTGCATCGCTGGCTGGATATGGCGGCGGATCGCATCGCCTTTCAGGGCCTGCCCGCCCGCATCTGCTGGATTGGCCTCGGTGACCGGCACCGCGCCGGGCTGATGTTCAACGAGATGGTGGCCAGTGGCGAGCTGAAGGCGCCGATCGTGATCGGGCGCGATCATCTGGACAGCGGCTCTGTCGCCTCGCCCAACCGCGAGACGGAGGCCATGCGGGACGGGTCGGATGCGGTATCCGACTGGCCGCTGCTGAACGCCATGACCAATATCGCAAGCGGCGCCACCTGGGTCAGCCTGCATCACGGCGGCGGCGTGGGCATGGGCTTCAGCCAGCATTCCGGCGTGGTGATCGTGGCCGATGGCACGCCCGAGGCCGCGAAACGGCTGGAGCGCGTGTTGTGGAACGATCCGGCCTCGGGCGTGATGCGCCATGCCGATGCGGGCTATGACATCGCGCTGGATTGCGCCCGCGACCACGGGCTGCGCCTGCCGGGCATCCTGGGGTGAGGGGCGTCTACCCTGCGGCGGAACGTCAGTTCCGCCCGTGGAAGAACGGCGGCGGGCAAACGGCAGAGATTGCCGTTTCGCCCGCCGGGGCCGGATTTGGCGATTTCGACTGGCGGATTTCCACCGCCATTGTCGCCACGGATGGCCCGTTCTCGTGCTTTCCGGATGTGACCCGCGTTCTGACGGTGATCGAAGGTGGCGCCATGCGGTTGCGGGTCTCCGGGCAGGTGCATCTGCTGGATGCCGCCAGCCCGCCGCTGGTCTTTCCGGGAGATGCGCCCTGTGCCGCCGAACTGACGGCCGGGCCGCTGCTGGATTTCAACGTGATGATCCGCCAGCCCCTGCGGGCCACAGTCACGCGCGGGCCGCTGGCCGTGCCGGAACCGGGCGCGCTGGCCCGGCTGGCACTGCTGCTGGAGCCGGGCGCCGGGCTGGAGCCGGGCGCCCGGCTGGACCGGCTGGATTTGGTCGATCTGGATGCCTGCGCCCCCGCGCTGCTGGGCAAACTGTCGGATCTGTTCGCCCTGACGGTGGTCATTCACGGCGAAAGAGAAGCCGCCTGAACGCTGGCCATGGCGGGATTGCGAAGGACTTGTGAGTACATCGGCACCATGTTGGCCGATGGCGTCGGGCCGCTACTGCCGCCACTGCGGCGGCAGTTCGGCGATGGTGGCCAGCAGGATCTCCGCAATCCTTGCATGATCGCCCACCGAGGGATGCGCCTGACAGGCCGTGCGGTCCAGCGCAGGCAGGGTAACCAGCCTGACCTGCGGCGCTTCGGGCTTGATATGGGCCATGGCCTGACGATGTGCCTCCATCAGGCTGTCACCATGTTCGGCAAAGGCCAGCAGCAGCAATTCCGCCCCCGGGTTGCGCTGCAAGGCAGCCCGGGCCAGCTCTGCCAGACCCGCGGCGGCATCCGCCTCCAGGTCGGGGGTGCCATCCCAGCTTTCGCCCTTGTCCAGCGGGGTGGAAAAATCGTTTGATCCCAGCGCCAGAACAACAAGCTGCGCCGGGGGCTCTGGCAGGGCAGGCAGCGCGGCCGCCTTGGGTTCATCCAGCGGATAAAGATCCGTCATGGTGATGCCGGGCGACAGGCCTTCATGGTTGCGCACGATCCCGATGCCGGATTGGGCAATGACCCGGGCTTGCCCGCCCAGCCCCGCCGCAACCCGGGCCGGAAAGGCCGCCGTGCTGTCGGTCGCCAGAAAGACCGCCTCTGCGGTGCAGTCGCGCCCGGGGGCGGTGTTGCCATAGCCCACCGTCTCTGAATCCCCGATGAATTCGATCAGCGGGCGGCGGTCTGCCGGGGCCGCGGGCGCCGCAGCCTTTGCCCAGATGCCGCCAAACCCGGCGGGGGCGGCAGATTCGTTCAGCTTTTCCAGCGTGATGTCATGTGGCCCCGGCGCAAGCCCCGCCAGTTCGATCACCGCGCGCCCCGGCCGGGTCAGGATCAGCGCGGTTTCGCGGGCACCATCCACCGTCAGGCGAAAGCGGTTCACCGCATCGTCGAACACCAGATAGGCCAGCGTTCCGTCAAAGCGGCCGTGGATGACAAGCCCGGGCCAGTGATGGCGCAGGCTTTGGCCGGGCTGCATCCAGACCAGCCGCCCCTCGGCCTGCAGGGGGCTGGGGTGCAGATCGGCGGGCAGATCATCCGCCGCCAGCAGCCGGGCCGACAGCCCGCGATCCTGCGGTTGCAGGCCCGCAATCACCGGAATCGGGGCAGGAGGGGCGGCTGCGGCATCGGGCTGCAGGCGGCTGCCGGTGGCGGCGACGGCCAACCCTGCCGCCACCAGCGCTGCAGCGGCCAGGGCCTTGTTGCGCATGTTCATCTCCCGTCACCCGCGCGCGAATTAGGGGGAAAGAGCGGCGGCAGGGCAAGTAAAAACTGCCCCACCCCCTGCGCGCCTTACAGAAGAAAATCATCCACCGTCAGGTCGTGCTGCCCGGTCAGCGTGATGCGGAAATCGGCCTTGCCATCGCCGTTCACATCGCCGGTCAGGATCGTGGCATTGCCCGAAATCACGGCGCGCAGCTGGCCTGCCGCGCTGAAGCCCTCATCCCCGATAAAGGTGAAGGCCTGATTGCCGCCCTGCCGGCTGTTGGCATCCATCCCGGTCAGCACGATCAGATCATTCTGCGCCGCGTTGAAATCCGCGATCCGGTCGCCCTTTGCGGCGGCGATGCTGGCAAACACAAAGCGGTCCGCCCCGCCATTGCCGGTCAGCAGATCGGCCCCTGTGCCCCCGTTCAGCACATCGCGGCCCTGGCCTCCGTAAAGGCTGTCCTTGCCGGCACCGCCCAGCAATGTGTCATGGCCGTTCAGGCCCCAGATCTTGTCGGCGCCGCCCTTGCCATCCACCCGGTCCCCGAACCTGGTTCCGCGATAGCTGTCGGCGCCGGTCGATCCGGTCACATGATGCGCCTCGGCCCAGATGTGGTCATAGATCGGCTGCGCATCGGCCGTATCGCCATCCGGCCCGCCGCCCATCAGCCCGGCCACGATCTCGTGCACAGCGCCCGCCACACCGGCGGGATTGTCGATCGACAGGCCGGTGATGGTGATGAACTCCTGCACGCCGGAAATCAGCCCGCCCTCCAGCGCCAGATCTTGCGCCGTGGCATCCCAGGCATCGCCCAAACGGGCCAGCCGGATGCTGTCGATGCTGCCGCTGACCGTGTGGTTCGAGAAGGTATAGAAGAAATCCTCGCCATCCAGCACCACCACGCGGGTATCGGCCTCGGATCCGGTTTCCGGCGTATCCAGATGCAGGATCTGCGTCGTTTCGCTGCTGCCGGTCGGTTCCAGGAACCAGGGCATTTCAAACGGCACGAAATCCGCGAAATAGCCTTTCAGATCGGCGTTGAAATCAACGCCCTTGCCGGTTTCGGGGTCGGCGGTCAGGGTGATGGTCAGGGTCATGATCTGTCCTTTCAGGCCAAAATCCAGGGGGGCGGGGGGTCAGAACCGCAGGGTCAAGGAGGCCTGCATGTTGATCCCCGGCGCAGGCTGGGTTTCCAGATGCGGGGTGTAAACTTCGTCAAGGATGTTGTTGATCGCAAAGCCGAAACTGCCATGCGCGCCCACCGGCTGCGTCAGAAACAGATCGACGGTGTTCCAGCTGCCGCTTTGGAAATCGCCGCTGGTCTTGGCCCCCACGGCGGTCAGCCGGGCGCCATATTCCGCGCCTTGTGCGCTGCGCAGGCCGGCTGTCATCACCAGCCGATCCGGCGCCACGCGCGACAGTTCGGCGCCGCTGTCCTGATCCACGCCATGCAGGCGCTGTGCCGCCAGCGTCAGGAAATGCCGGTCGCTATCATAGCCCGCCTCAAGCTCGATCCCCTCGATCCGGACGCGGGCGATGTTGTTATACTGGTAATAGCCGTTGAAGACGCCGCCCACCCGCTCCATCCCGATGTAATCTTCGACATCAGACCGAAAGATGGTGGCCTTGGCCGTCACCCTGTCGCCATCGGCGAACAGATCCGCGGCCTCATAGCCCAGCCCCAGTTCGGCGGAAAAGGCGTGTTCGCCCTTCAGATTCGGGTTCGGGCGCACCTCGAAATTCGCGGGTTCGGGGTGTGATCCATCCACCAGCGCCTCGTTCAGCGACGGCGGGCGATAGCCCTGCGCCAGTGATCCATAAAGGCTGACGGTTTCCCCCAGCGGATGTTTCACCGCAACCCGCGGCGAAACGGCCTGCCCCGAGGTGCCGGTGCCATCGCTGGACAGGCTGTATCCATCGCCAGAAAGGCCAAGCGTCAGCTCTGTCTCGCCCAGCAGCAGCCGGTCGGCGGCATTCAGCGACCAGACGCTGCGCCGCCCCGAAGGGCTCAGGCTGTCGCTGCCGGGGTCATCCGTCGTCACCCGGTCTTCGAACAACTCCAGCGTCAGGGTCAGCTCATGCGCCAGCGCGCCGGTTTCAAACTGCGATATGTTGCGTGACCGCAGCCCGGTGGTTGCAGTGTCATAAGACCGTTCTGCCCCGGTGGGGTTCAGATCGGCATCCAGCGCTTTCTGCCGGATCTCGGTTTCGGTGCGGTACAGATTCGTCGTGATGTCGATCAGCCCGCCATCGCCTGCAAAGCCATGGTCCAGCCCGAAACCGCTGCTCGTCAGATCGGTGTCGCGCGGCGTGCTGCTGGCGATGCCGGTGATGTAATCCCGCGTCATCACCCGGCCCGACAAGGCCAGATCATGCCCCGAAGGCAGATGCCAGCCCGCCTTCAGCAGGCCGGAATTCATCAATTCGCCCGCAGCGATTTCCGTCCCATCGCCTGTTTTGTAATCACCGCTTTCGCTGCGGGTCAGCGCGGCGGTCAGATCGGCGGTTTCGCCCATCTTCGTGGCCCAGGCCGCATGAACGGTAGGCGCCTTGGCAAAGCTGCCATAGCGCAGCCGCGTCTCGCCGCCCGAGGTTTCGCCCTCTGCAATCAGATCCGCGGCGGTCAGCGTGCGAAACTCCACCGCGCCCGCAATCGCCCCCGCCCCGGCGCCCGGGCCACGCGTCACTGTCACGCTGCGCAACATTTCCGGGTCCAGCGCAAAGGTGCCATTGGCGCCATGGCCCGCGCGGGCAAAATTCTGCCGCGCGCCGTCGATGCTGACGGCAACCCGGCCATTGTCCTGCAGCCCGCGGATGTTCACCGCCATTTCCGGCTCGGCTGCCGATCCGCCCTGCGTGGTGATCCCGGCCATGCCGCGAAAGATCGCCTCNNGGCTCCAGCGCAACGGTGGTGGTGGCCGGCGCTGTCTCTGCCGGGGCGACAAGGGTGACGGTGTCCAGCTGTACCTCTGCCGCCGCCTGCGCATGCAGCGCGGTCGGGGTTAGGGCCAGCAGGGCAACAGCGGCAGGGATGCGGTGCAGGGGCATGGATATGCCTTTCTTCAGGAACAGAGGGGCCGCGCGGCCCCTCT
>DOMY01000042.1:208-6762 GCA_003509785.1 Gemmobacter sp. | reverse complement strand
GCAGCTTCCACATGTACCAGTAGTTCGAACGGGCGAACTGCGGTTCGGTATGTTCGATGCCGGGGTTCCAGCCGTTCTGCACGATCCAGTCCACCTGCGCCCGGATTTCATCGGGGGTCATCGGCGGCAGATAGGAAAAGGTGCCCATCCGGCGGCTGGCGGGATCGGACAGGCGCGAGGGATAATCCTGCACATTGCTCATGGCGGTGTTCCTTGTGACAGACCCGGNNTCCCCCGGGATATTTGGACCAAGATAAAGGGGATCAGCGATGCTGCAGATCGAGCTTGTCGACGGTATCGAATTCGAACTTGATCTCTTTCCAGGTTTCCATGGCGATCTTCAGTTCGGGGCTGTGGCGGGCGGCTTTCATGAGAATGTCCTTGCCTTCGCGTTCGATCTGGCGGCCTTCGTTGCGGGCCTGCACGCAGGCCTCCAGCGCCACGCGGTTGGCGGCGGCGCCTGCGGCATTGCCCCAGGGGTGGCCCAGCGTGCCGCCACCGAACTGCAGCACCGAGTCATTGCCGAAGATCGCCACCAGCGCCGGCATGTGCCAGACATGGATGCCGCCCGAGGCCACCGGAAAGACGCCCGGCATCGAGCCCCAGTCCTGATCGAAGAAGATGCCGCGGGCGCGGTCTTCCTTCACGAACCTGTCGCGCATGAGGTCGATCCAGCCCAGCGTCGCCGCGCGGTCGCCTTCCAGCTTGCCCACCACCGTGCCGGAATGCAGATGGTCGCCGCCCAGCAGCCGCAGCAGTTTGGCCAGCACGCGGAAGTTGATGCCATGGTTGGGGTTGCGGTCGATCACGGCATGCATGGCGCGGTGAACATGCAGCAGCATGCCATTGTCGCGGCACCATTTCGACAGCGAGTTATGCGCGGCCCAGCCGAGCGTGATGTAATCCGACATGATGATCGGGGTCTTCAGCTCTTTGGCATATTCGGCGCGCTTAAACATCTCTTCGATGGTCGGCGCGGTGACGTTCATGTAGTGGCCCTTGCGCTCGCCCGTCTCGGCCTCGGATTTGACGATCGCCTCCTGGCAGAAATCGAACCGGTCGCGCCAGCGCATGAAGGGCTGCGAGTTCACATTCTCGTCGTCCTTGGTGAAATCCAGCCCGCCGCGCAGACATTCATAGACGGCGCGGCCATAATTCTTGGCTGAAAGGCCCAGCTTGGGCTTGATGGTGCAGCCCAGCAGCGGGCGGCCGTATTTATCCATCTTGTCGCGTTCGACATGGATGCCATGCGGCGGGCCAAAGCAGGTTTTCACGAACCAGATGGGGAAGCGCACATCTTCCAGCCGCAGTGACCGCACGGCCTTGAAGCCGAAGACATTGCCCACCAGCGAGGTGAAGACATTGACGACCGAGCCTTCCTCGAACAGATCGGCCGGATAGGCGATGAAGGCGTAAAAGGCATCGTCATGGCCCGGCACATCCTCGATCCGGTAGGCGCGGCCCTTGTAGTGATCGAGATCGGTCAGCAGGTCGGTCCATACCGTCGTCCAGGTGCCGGTGGAGCTTTCGGCGGCGACGGCGGCGGCGGCCTCTTCGCGCGGCACGCCCGCCTGCGGGATCACCTTGAACACCGCCAGCACATCGGTTTCCTTCACGGCGTAATCCGGCTCCCAATAGGTGGAGCGGTAATCCTTCACACCTGCATCATATCTTTTCTTGGGCTGTGCGTTCATGCCTTGGTCTCCTCCCAGGCGCGGCGTTGGCCCCGGACGGGCCGGGAATGCACAGAGGTTAGCCCGCAGAGTGAATACAGAAAAATTGTTAGTTTTTAGAGGTTAAATAACCTATGATCTATTCATGAAATACAGCTTGCGGCAGATGCAGATCTTTGACGAAGTGGCGCGCAGCCTGTCCTATACCCGTGCGGCCGAAACCTTGAACCTGACACAACCCGCTGTTTTCGCACAGGTAAAGCAGTTGGAAGATCAGGTTGGAACAGCACTGATCGAAAGGCTGGGGCGCAAGCTTTATCTGACAGAGGCCGGGGCTGCCGTTCAGGAAGCAGCGACCGAGGTGCTGGCAGAGATCGCACGAATGGAAATGCGGCTGGCCGATCTGGGCGGGCTGGCGCGCGGGCGGCTGCGCATCGCTGCCGTGTCCACCGCCGAATACACAGTACCCGCCCGGATCGGCGCCTTCACGGCCGCGCATCCGGGTATCGAGGTGGAGCTGACGGTTGGCAACCGTCAGGAACTGCTGGAACGCTTCGCCCGCAACGCCGATGACCTTTACATCCTTGGCACACCGCCCGAGGGGCTTGAAGCGGTCACGGAGGTTTACGCCGAAAACCCGCTGGTGCTCGTTGCACCGCCGGGCCACGCACTGGCATCTGAGCCACAGATCGCGGCGGCGCGGGTTGCGGCGCTGCCCTTCCTGATGCGCGAACAGGGATCAGGCACACGCATTGCGACAGAACGGTTCTTTGCCGAGCGCGGCCTGAACGTGGCGGCGCGGATGGAGCTGGGCTCGAACGAGGCGATCAAGCAGGGCGTCATGGCTGGGCTGGGGTTGGCCGTCCTGTCGCGCAGCACATTGGAGATGGAGTTGCGGCATGGCGCACTGCTGCTGCTGGATGTGCAGGGCTTTCCCCTGCCTCGGCACTGGCATGTGGCCTATCCGGCGGGCAAACGGCTTTCTGTCGCGGCAAAGGCGTTCCTGGCAGCATTGCGCCAGCCATCACTGGTTGGCACTGGGGCACAGAGAGGATAATCAGCGCCGGACGGCCTCTGACTCGCAGAGCGGCCCGCCCCGGACACAGCCAAGGAGGCTCGGATGCAGCAATATCACGAGGCATTGAGAACCATCCTGACGCAGGGCGAACCCTCGACCGATCGCACCGGCACCGGAACGATTGCCTGGTTCGGGCTGCAGAGCCGTTATCCGCTGGCCGATGGCTTTCCGCTGGTCACCACCAAGAAGCTGCATCTGCGGTCGATCATCCATGAATTGCTGTGGCTCCTGTCGGGCGAGACGAATATCGGCTATCTGCGGCAGAACAAGGTGACGATCTGGGATGAATGGGCCGATGAGAACGGCGATCTCGGCCCGGTCTATGGCGCGCAATGGCGCGACTTTCCGGCGCTGGAACCGGCAGAGGACGGGCTGTATCGCCGCCGCGGCGTCGATCAGATTGCCGAGCTGGTGGCGAATATCAAAGCCAACCNNCTGATCGTTTCGGCCTGGAACCCCGGCGAGATCGGGCAGATGGCACTGCCGCCCTGCCATACCATGTGGCAGGTGCGGGTGCTGAACGGGCGGCTGCATC
Source organism: Gemmobacter sp. (assembly GCA_003509785.1). GTDB lineage: Bacteria > Pseudomonadota > Alphaproteobacteria > Rhodobacterales > Rhodobacteraceae > Gemmobacter. Next base: position 3,476 of record DOMY01000042.1, on the reverse strand, counting down.
TGCAGCTGTATCAGCGTTCGGCCGACATGTTTCTGGGTGTCCCGTTCAACATTGCCTCTTACGCGCTGCTGCAACACATGCTGGCGCATGTCACCGGGCTGGAGCCTGGCGATTTCATTCATACGCTGGGCGATGCGCATATCTATTCCAACCATATGGATCAGGTGGCGCTGCAACTGTCGCGCGCGCCGAAGCCGCTGCCGCAGCTGCGCATCACCCGGCAGGTGCCCTCGATCTTCGATTTCCGGTTCGAGGATTTCGAGATCACGGGCTATGACCCAGATCCGGCGATTTCGGCGCCGGTGGCGGTGTAGCGCATGATTACCCTGATCGTCGCCCGCGCGCGCAACGGTGCCATTGGCCGGGGCAATACCATTCCCTGGCACGCGCCCGAAGACCTGAAATTCTTTCAGCGCGAAACCTCGGGCGCGGCCATCATCATGGGCCGCAACACCTGGGACAGCCTGCCGGTGAAACCGCTGAAGGGGCGGCTCAATCTGATCGTGTCTTCTCGCCCCATTGCGGGAGAGGAGGTTCAGCCCAGCCTTGATGCCGCATTGGCCGAGGCCGAGCGGCAAGGCCATCGCCGGATCTATGGCATCGGCGGCGCGCGGATCTATGCCGCAATGCTGCCGCTGGCCCATCGGCTGCTGGTCACCGAAGTGGCCCTGGATGTGCCGGATGCCGATGTGTTCTTTCCAGAATTTTCGGGCGAGGACTGGCAGCGCATCGGCACCACGCTTCTGCGCGCGGACGGGCCNNCCGCTGAACGCGGCAGCACCGCCACGGACGGGGTAAATCACCGGGGCGCGATTGACTTGCGCGCCAACTGGGCCGACACTCTGCGCAAACAAAAACGACAAACGGGCAGTTCCGATGAAGATCAGATGGGCTCTGGCAGCGATGCTGCTGGTTTCGGCTTGTGGTGGCAATCCGTGGGTCGAAGATGACGGCAGCGGCGATGGTGATGATGGCGATGTTCCGGCAGAAATCGCCAAAGACCTGCGCGCCGTGACCTATTCCCCGGCCAATGGCGGCAAGCTGACAGTGGATATGGACGGTCTTGTGGGCTCTGGCCAGGAAGTGACCTTCCTGCGCGCCGCCGCGCTGGATGTGGGCGATTACGAAGCCTACCGTTACCAGGAAAACGGTTTGCAGCGGTCGTATCTGGCGCTTGTCTCGCAGAATGCACGCAAGAACCTGCAGGTCGTCGGCGTGTCCGACGGATCGCAGTTCAACCGCAACTTTGGCGGGGAGAACTATACCCGGCTGGATGTCTACAAGGCGCCTGACGTTTCGGGCGGCGGTGACGCCGGGCAGTTCAGCTATGCGGGCACCTATGCGGGCATCTTTGCCACCGGCAATGCAACCAACCCCGACCTGCCGTCCGGCCTGAGCGCGAATTCCACCTATCGTGTCGAAGGCGACATGGTGATGACGGCCAATTTCGCCAACAGCCTGGTCGAAGGCGGTGTCGACAACCGCTGGCTGCTGGACAGCAAGGGCAATGCCATCGACTTCAATGAAGATGGTGAAATTGATGACGCAGACAAACTGCCGGCCATCGCCTTCCCGGAGATGGAAATCACCGAAGATGGCACTTTCCTTGGCAAGGTGGAAATCGGCACCGGATCGCCGCAGGCCGGATCAGAGATTGGCAATGTCGGTGGTCTGTTTGGTGGCAATGGTGCAACCGATGTGGCAGGTGCGATCGTGATCAACCCGCTGGGACAGGATTCCGAAACCGAGATCGGCATCTTCAACCTGCCCCGCTGCGGCACCCAGGGCGATTCCCCCATCTGCGACAACCGGTGATGCGCGGCCTGCGGGCGGCCCTGTTGGCGGCCCTGCTGTCGGCAGGGCCGCTTGGTGCCGAAAGCCTGGATCTGACACCCGACGCGGCCATCGAACTGGCACAGCGGGCTTATCTGGGGGGCAATGTGACGCTGGCACATGCCGTGGCGTTTCGGCTGCACGAGGCCGGGGTGGATGATCCACGGCTGCCGCTGCTGCTGTCGGCCACCCATACCGCGCTGGGCCGCCCTGATGAAGGGCGGCGCTGGGGCGCAAGGGCCTGGGCGGCAGCACGGCAGGAACCCGATGCGCTGCGCTATGAAATCGCCCGGCACACCGCCGCCGCCGCCTTTCGCGCCGACGAACTGACCCGCGCGCAATTCTGGCTGCGCCGTGCCGCCGATCTGGCGCCGGGGCCTGCAGAGCGTGCGGCAACCTTGCAGGATTTCGGCCGCTTGCGGCAGCAGAACCCGCTGTCGGCACAATTGCGGCTGTCTGTCACGCCCTCTGACAATCTGAATGGCGGTGCAGGGTCCGGCGCGCTGATGGTCGACGAATACTATCTGGGCGAGCAAACCGGCATGGCGCTGGCGCTGGAGGGCCTGCGCAGCGTGGCCGACCTGCGGCTGCAATGGCGCCTGCCCCCCGATGCAGGCGGCCAGACCAGTTTCGACGCCCGGCTTTATGGCGCGTTTTACAGCCTCACCGACAAGACAAAGGCCGAAACCGGGGTGTCCTCGGGGGCCGCACTGAATTCCACGATGGCCGAAGCCGGGGTGACCCGCGCCTTGCGCTTTGGTGACCGCCCGCTGAACCTGTCAGCGGCAGCAGGGCAAAGCTGGGATTCAGGCGAGGTGGCAGGGCCACATCTGCGGCTTGCCGCGCGGCTGCCTTTTGGTGCCCCGGCAGCAGGGCTTGCCGCCGGGATCAGCCAGGAACGGCAATGGCGCGACGACGGCATGACCATGGCGCTGCAGTTCAGCCTGTCGGGCAGCCAGGCCCTGGCCGATCTGGGCCGTCTTGGCTGGTCCCTGTCGCTGCGCGACGTGGAGGCGGGATTTGTGAACAACACCTACCGCAGTGCCACCGCCGAAATCAGCTTTGATGCCGCCCGCAGCCTTGGCCCGGTGCGTCTTGGCGCCTCGGCTTTCGTGGGGGTGCGGGATTATCCGGATTACAGGCTGGGNNTGGTGGACGGGCGCGAGGATGACCGGTTCGGCCTGTCGCTGGACATGACCTTCGAATCCATGGGCGTGATGGGCTATGCCCCCAGCCTGTCGATCAGCGGCGAAAGATCGCTGTCGAACATCAGCCGTTTTGACACGCGCAGCCTTGAAATCGGCCTGGGTATCGTGACGGTTTTCTGAGCCATAGAGAAACCTGCCCCTCGCCTTTGCCGCCCGGATGCCTATGTTCAGCGCAGCAAAAGGAGACGCGCAATGAGCATCCGCTATCTGCACACCATGGTCCGCGT
>DOMY01000042.1:0-165 GCA_003509785.1 Gemmobacter sp. | reverse complement strand
CAACCGCCCGCCGCGCGACGGTCACATGGCCTTTGTCCGCTCGCCCGACAATGTATCGGTGGAACTGCTGCAAAAGGGCGAAGCCCTTGCCCCTGCGGAGCCGTGGGTTTCCATGCCCAATACAGGGCATTGGTAAGCAGCGAAGGCAGGGGGCGCTCGCGCCCC
>DOMY01000178.1 GCA_003509785.1 Gemmobacter sp. | reverse complement strand
CGATATTTCGTGCGTTACCCACGAAGAGACTCCTTGGAAGGCGGCGCAACCGGGCAGGCAACGCGGCATTGCCCCTAAAATAGACATAAGCGGCAAGGGTTCAATGCGATAAGATGAACATTCCGAAAGTCGGGCCAAGTTTGGCCTGCCAACCGGCCGGTTTTCCGGCCAGCGGCGCGGCAATCAGGTGGTTCAGGTGCCAGACCGAGGGCGAAACGATCAGCGCATCGCGCGGGGCGAGATCGCGCCAGCCGGGGCAAAGGCGCAGGCCATCGGCGCCAAGGGCGCGGATTTCCAGATCGGGTTGATAAGGGCCCACCATGTGCCAGCGATGATCCCAGAGGGTATCGGCGGGCACCGGCCCCATGACGGCGCGGGGTTCGCGGCTGATGGTGATCCGGTCCTGGCGGTGGCGAAAGCGGCAGCCACCCAGTGTGGCATCGCGCCCGGTCGCCAGTGCCGAGGCGAGGGTTTCCAGCTGCGCTTCACGCGGGGGATAGGCGGCACCATTCATCCAGCGGATCATGGCGATCAGCAGGCGGCGCCTCAGATCGGGGCCGAACCCGGCGAGCGCCTGCGCAGAAAGGCCAAGAGTGCCCGCCTGTTCCGTCACATGGGCCTGAGCGGCGGCGGCGGNNAGCGGTCATTGTCATTGCTGGGGTCATCGACCCAGGGCAGGTGATGGCGGCGCAGGTAATCGCGCAGCGCCGCGCGGCTGTGGCCCAGCAGCGGGCGCGCCCAGTGGATGCCCTGTTCGTGCCAGGCCGGACGCATCCCCGACAGGCCATCAATCCCCGCCGCGCGGCCGAGGTTCATCAGAAAGCTTTCGGCCTGATCGTCGGCTGTATGGCCCAGCACCACATGGCCGATGCCCGGCCCCCCTGCCCCCTGAGCCCAGGCGGCAATAAGCCGCAGCCGGGCGCGGCGCGCCTGATCCATCAGATTGCCGGTTTCCGACGGGCCTTGCCAGCGCAGCGTCTGGTGCGGGATGCCACGCGCCGCGCAGAAGGCGGCGACACCGGCGGCCTCGGCCGCGGATTCGGGGCGCAGGCCATGATCGACGGTGACCGCCGCGACGGGCGGGCCACCTTCCACGGCCCGGCGGTGCATCAGATGCAGCAGCGCCATGGAATCGCCACCGCCCGAAACGGCGATGCCGATCCGGGCGGGTGTTTCGGGCAGAAAGGCATTGCGGGCGGCCTGCAGCAGGGCTGCATCGCTGTCGCCCGCCGCAGATCCGGTCACTGGCAGGCCAGACCGGCCAGCGCGGAAGAGGCCTGGGTGGCCGCGGCAGAACCGGGGAAGCGGATGCCCACCTCTTGCAGGGTCACGCAGGCTTCGGACACCTGTTGCAGATCGGCCAGCGACTGACCCAGCTTCAGCAGCGCATCGCCCGCCAGCGCGCCATCCGGTTTGCCGGAAAACGCATCAAGGTAAGAGCGCGCGGCATTGGCCGTATCGCCTGCCTGTTTCAGCGCATCGCCGCGCAGGATCTGCGCCTCGGCCATCAGGGGGCTGCCCGGGTAGGACGTGGCAAAGGTCGCAAAGAGGTCCGCGGCGGTGCGAAAGTCACCTTGACCGAGCACCTCCTTGGCCCGGTCAAAATCAGCCTGTTCCCCGATGGCAAGCTCGGGCCCCGTGGCGACGGGGGCGGTGGGTGCTGCAGGGACAGGCGCGGCCGCATCGGCCCCGCCCAGGGGTTGCGTGGGCGGCAGGGCGCCGATATCGCCGCCCTCCAGTTCGACCACGCGGAATTCCAGATCGCCCAGACGGTTGGTGCCATCCGACACCACGCGGTTCAGTTTCAGTTCGATCTGTTCGGTATTTGCGGTGAGGCGGGACAGCGCCGCCTCGATCGCATCCATCCGTTGCAGCGCCGAGCCCCCGGCCGCGCCCGATTGCACGGCGCCGGTGGTCACCAGCTCCTGCTTCAGCCGCGTGAACTCGCCATTCAGGGTGGCAAGCTCCGCCTTGATGTCGGCCAGCGTCTGGGCCCGATCCTGCCCGAAGGCCAGATCGCCCCCCAGCAGACCGGGAACCAGCATCAGCGCCAGCGCGAAGAGGCCCGCGCGCATCGGATCAGGCCCCCGCGCCCATCGACAGCACGGTGACCGCGCGACGGTTCTTGGAGAAGCAGGCCTCGGACGGGCAGACCTCGACCGGCCGTTCCTTGCCATAGGAGATGGTGCGCATCCGGCCAGACGAGACGCCCTGCGAGATCAGGAAATCCTGCACGGCGCTGGCGCGACGGGCGCCGAGCGCCAGGTTGTATTCGCGGGTGCCCTGTTCGTCGGCATGGCCTTCGATGATGATGGCGTAATCCGGGTTCTGCTGCAGCCACTGCGCCTGACGCAGCAGGATGCCGCGCGCATCATCGTTCAGGGTCGACTGATCGACGATGAAGAACACGCGGTCGCCCAGCGTCTGCTGGAAATAGGCGATCGAGGTCGGATCGTTCGGGCCGCCGAGGCCTGCCCCGTTCACACCGCCCGCACCATAGCCGGCACCGCCTGCACCCACGCCACCTGCCCCGCCCGCGCCATAGCGATCCGGGTTGTTGCAGGCCGCAAGGCCGAGGACCGCCATCAGAAGCAGGGCCTTGGAAACATACGCCATCTTGTTTGTCCTTCTTGAGACTTGCCCGATTGACACGAGCTTAGCAGGTTTGCGCCGCCGGGGGAATCGGGGGCGGCGTGAAGTTTGTCACGGTTACGGCAGCAGGGGCGACCAGGCCGGATCGGAAGCGGCGGTCTGGGTGGCCACGCGCTTCAGGTTGCGGCCGGTCACATCCACCGAATAAAGCATCGGATCACCGCCCGGTTCCTGGCGGGTGAACATGATGACGCGGCCATTGGGCGCCCAGGTCGGGCCTTCGTCGATGTAGGAGGCCGTCAGCAGCTTTTCTTCGGTGCCGTCGGTCAGCATGACACCGATGTGGAAACGGCCGGCATTCTGCTTTGTGAAGGCGATGTAATCGCCGCGCGGCGACCAGACCGGGGTGCCATAGCGCCCTGCCCCGCCCGACACGCGCCGCGGCTCGCCGCCACCGGCGGACATGATATACAGCTGCTGGGTGCCCGAGCGATCGCTTTCAAAGACGATCTGGCTGCCATCCGGGCTGAAGGACGGCGCCGTTTCGATGGCGGGCGAGTTGGTCAGCTGCTGCAGGCCACCGCCATTGATGTTCAGCGAATAGATATCGGTATTACCGCCGCGTTCCAGGCTGAACACCACGGTCTGGCCATCGGGCGAGAAGCGCGGCGCAAAGGCCATGGTGCCGGGCTGTTCGCCCAGACCCCGGATGCCCAGGCTGTTCACATCCATCACATAGATCTGCGGAAAGCCCGAAGAATAAGAGGTGAACAGGATGCGGTCGCCGCTGGGCGAAAAGCGCGGCGCCAGCACGATGGAAGAGCTGTCGGTCAGATACGAGGTATTCGCGCCGTCATAATCCATCACCGCCAGCCGCTTCTGCCGCTGGTTCTTGGGCCCGGCTTCGGACACGAAGACCACGCGGCTGTCGAAATAGCCGGTTTCGCCGGTGATCCGGCTGTAGACGGCATCGGCCACCTTATGCGCCACGCGGCGCCAGTTTCCGGCATCGCCCGCGAATTGCAGACATTCCCCAAGGGTGCCATTGGCGAAGACATCATGCAGGCAGAATTTCACCGCCACCTGATTGCCGCCCGCCTGCACCGCGCCGGTGATCAGCGCCTGCGCGTTGATCGCCTGCCAGTCGGGATAGCTGACCTGCGCATTGAAGGCGCCGATCTGCTGGATATAGGCCTGCGGCGGGATCTGTTCGAACAGCCCGGTGCCTGCCAGATCGGCGGCGATGACGCTGCTGATATCGCCTGCCAGACCGCCTGCCCCGCCTTCATCCACGAAGGTGGGCAAGGCGAAGGGCATCGGCTCGATCACCGGCTGGCCCAGCACGATGCGCAGCGGTTCGGCCGGGGCCTGTGCGGCGCCGAAGGTAGCTGCCGCGAAAGTGGCGGCGAGAAGGTAGCGGAGACGGCTCATCTGACCCTCGTTCCTCGTGTTTCCGGCCCTGCGCAATATGCAGGCCGATGCGTTCATGCCAAAGGGGAAAGGCACAAGACCTTTCCCCGGTTCCGCAGCCGGGCGATTTGCCCGGCATGTTCTTTGGCCCCTGCCCGATCCGGGGCATCGAAGCCGCAAGATGCCCGATCTGGCGCCGGTCACAGACCGACCCCCTGTGCATCGAACACCAGTTCCATTTCCTTCCAGGTCTCGAACTTTTCCGCAGGCAGCGGGAAGCCCTGCGACCCGCAGCGCAGGATCGCGCGGCGCGCAGCCTCGTAGGCCTGCTTGGCCGATGCGTCGGACCCGCCGCTGGATTCGATCAGCCGGATCGACGACGACACCGGCTTGCGGTCCTGCCCGACGCTGACGCCCACGACGACAGTGGTGCGCACGGCCTCGGTCGACAGGGTCGACACGTTCCAGCAGCGTTCCACGGCCACGCGCATGGCATCCTTTTCACCGGCGGACATTGGCGGGCCATTGCCTGCGATGCTGCCGCCCGCGGGGGCCGCGGGTTCCGAGGTCGCGGGGGCGCTGCTTTCCGACGAGGCGGCCGCCGCTGCCGCCAGCGCTTCGGCCACGGCATCATCGGTGGCGCTGCTGTCCGAGGCCGCAGAGCTGGCGGATTCGGATGACGCGGATTCGTAGGCCGACGATTCAGATGCCGCGCTTTCAGAGGTTGCAGGCGTCGGGCGCGGGCTGGCCGGGGCTTCGGCCACGGGCGTCGGGCGCGGCCGGTTGGGCCGCGACTGCGGCTTGCGGCTGGATGTCGGCGCGAGGCTGGGCGCCTCTTCGGTTTCGGTGGCTTCCGTCACGATTTCGGTCGCGGCCTCGGGCGGGGCTGCGGCTTCCTGCTGTTCTTCGACCACCGGAGCTTCGGGCGGGGCTTCTTCGGCCACGGCCTGCTGCACCTCTTCGGCCTCGGGCGCCTCTTCGGGCGGGGCCTCCTGCGGCACGGGGGCGACACGCTGCGCCGGACGCGGGCGCGGCTTCACCGAGCTGGGCGGCGTGGGCACAGGCTGTGCCACTTCGGCCACCGGCGCNNTGGGGGGCGGCGCCTCTTGCGGCTGCGGCACGGGCTCTTCCGGCAGGGTTTCGGGCAGCGGTTCCGGCTCTGGTTCCGGAGCGGGCGCAGGTTCAGGTTCCGGCGCAGGCTCTGGCTCCGGTTCGGGCGTGGGCGGTTCAGGGCGCGCCGGGCGCGGGGGCGGCGGGGCCATGGGTTTGGGCGCCGGTTCCGGCGCGGGTTCAGGTTCCGGGGCCGGTGCTGGGGCCGGAGTGGCGGCAGGTTCTGCCAGCGCCTCTTCGGCCAAAGCCTCGGCCAGGGCTTCGGCAACCGTATCGCTTTGCGGGGCTGCAGCCCCGGGGGCCGCCGCCATCATCGCATCGAATTCGGACGAGGACATGAGGGATACTTCGGTCACCGCCATTTCGGGCGGGTCTTCGGGGCTGAACAGGACATCGCCCAGCAGCACCCAGAGGATCAGGACGGCATGTCCGATCCCCGAAATGACGAAGGCCCTGTCTACACGCTGATCCATGGCACCGGGGCCTCAGCCGTCATTCGCGGGGGCAGCGGCGCCGCCCACGGAACCGCCCATCAGCGGGCCGTTGCTGTCGGTCACCAGACCGATGTTGCGGAACCCGCCGGCATTCAGCGCGCCCATGACCTGGGCGACCCGCGCATAGGGGATCGTGCCATCCGCGCGCAGGAAGACCTTGTCAGAGGTGCGTTCTGCCGAAATCGCGGCCAGTTTGGGGATCAGCTCTTCTTCCGGCACTTCGGTGTTCATCAGGAACAGCTTGCCATCGGCGGAGATGGTGATCGCCAGCGGCTCTTCCTGTTCGGTGGGCAGGCTGGCGGCAGCGGTTTCCGGCAGCTGCACCGGCACCCCGACGGTCAGCATCGGCGCCGCCACCATGAAGATGATGAGCAGCACCAGCATCACATCCACGAAGGGCGTGATGTTGATTTCCGACATGGCGCCCGCGCCCCCGCGGCGGCGGCCCCGACGGCTGCCCCCGCCCGATTTCCTGACGACCCCGGCCCCCATGGTTCAGGCGTCCAGCTGGCGCGACAGGATCGTTGCGAATTCGTCGGCAAAGGCGCCATAGCCCCCGATGATCCGCTCGCTGTCGGCATTGAGCTTGTTGTAGAAGACCACGGCCGGAATGGCGGCGACAAGGCCGATGCCGGTGGCCATCAGCGCCTCGGCGATGCCGGGGGCCACGGTGGCCAGATCGGTGTTCTTGGTGGCGGCAATTTCGGTGAAGGCGTGCATGATGCCATAGACCGTGCCGAACAGCCCGATGAACGGCGCGGTAGAGCCGACGGTGGCCAGGAAGGACAGCCCGCCGCTGAGCGTTTCGGTTTCGCGGGCGATCGCCACATCCATGGCCCGGTCGATCCGCGACTGTGCGCCGGCGATCAGACCGCCATCATGGCGATGGCTGCGCCGCCATTCCAGCATACCGGCGGCGAAAATACGCTCGCTCTGCCCGGCGGGGGTGGGCCCCAGCTTTTCAAACAGCTCGTCCAGCGGCTCGCCCGACCAGAAGGCCTGATCGAAGACCGCAGCCTCGGCCCGGGCGGCGCGGAACATCAGATGCTTGCGCACGATGATCGCCCAGGACCAGAAAGACATGATCAAAAGCCCAATCATCACCAGCTTCACGGTGATGGTTGCGCGTGCGAAAAGGGCGAGCAAGGAGAAATCCATCTCCTGCGCCACCGCGAGGGTTTCCGTGTTCATTACGCCTGCTCTTATTGCCGGGCCATATTTCGGCCACGTTCATTACCGCTGATTCTATCCGGTTTTTAGGGGGAAAGCCAACACATCCTCGTGCAGAGGCCGAAACGTGCTGATGTGGCAACAAGCCGCCTCAGGCTGCGGGCGGCGACAGGCGGCTGCGCACCGCATCCGGCAACCGGGCCGCGCGGCCATCGGCCCCCAGACAGACCAGGGTGACGGCGGCGGTCAACAGCACATCGGGCCCGCGCAGCACACGCTGCCACAGGTCGATCCGCACGCCGCCCAGGCTGCGCAGCTCTGTGGTGACGGTCAGGCTGTCGTCGAAGACGGCGGGGCGCAGGTAATCGGCCTCGACCCGGCGCACGGCAAAGACGATGCCAGTTTCGGCCCGCAGCTGCGCCTGATCCACCCCCAGCCCGCGCACCCATTCGCTGCGGCCGCGTTCGATGAATTTCAGATAATTGGCATAATAGACGATCCCGGCCAGATCGGTGTCTTCGTAGTATACCCGCAGCGGAAAGCTGTGCATGTCAGGCTCCGCTCATCGCCAGCCGCGCGGCCAGGCGCAGGGCATGGGAGGGATCGCGCGCCACGGCGGGCAGCGCCGGATCATAGGCGAGCCGGATCAGCGCACCGATGCCGGGCCGCAGGATCACGGTTTCCCCGACGCGGGCCAGCGGCGAGGTGGAGGCAAAGGCGCGGTCTGACCACAGCAGGATGATCTGCGCCGCCTGTTGCAGGGCCAGGGTTTCGGCTGGCACCGCTTCCAGATCCGCATCCATGCGGATGAAGACAAAGGCCGCCTTGATCGCGCCATCGGCATCGAAGCGGAAGATGCGGTACTGGTTCGCCCCGGCCTTTTCCAGCCGGTCACACAGCGGCAGCAGATCGGGGATCATTCGGTCGAGCTTGGGCACCTGCGGCAGTTCGGCCCAATCGCGGAAGAAAAACACCATCAGATTGGCGCCCAGTTCCGGGTCAGTTTCGGCCATGCGGTGCCCGGCCAGCATCACCACGGCCTCGACCGCGCCCTTGACCACCGAAAGCGTGGCATCCTCGACCCCGAAGACAACGGGCACGATGGGGCGCCCCCAGCGCGCGCACAGATATTCGCCGGTGCTGCGGGTGAAGAGGGATTGGATTTCGGCGGGGGTCATGGGCGTCTCCCTTTGGTGCGGCCCGCTTTAATGCCTTTCGCAGGGGGGCTCAAGCCACGGACCCGGAAGAGGGGGCCGCCCGCGGGGGCATCGAGCCCCCCTTGGGCGGCATTGCCATGGCAGGCGGCAGGCGCGGCGCATCCGGCAGGCGGTGCGGCGGCGGCGGGCGGGCGGGCCGAATGGGTATTTGGGCCAAGAGGAAGGGCACGGGGGCAGGCAGGAGGCGCGTGAGGGGAAGCAAGGCGCGCTATCGGCAGAGTGATTGGAACCCGGCCACCCCTGCCTTATATTGGGAACACAAAACAGGAGGCGGCGATGTTCCAGATGTTCAATAGCGCGAAGATGAAGATGGTTGCGCCGCAGGATGCCCTGCCGGGGCGGCCAGAGCCGCTGCCCACGGCAGAGACCCATTTCCTGAGCGGGCTGCCGCTGAAATCGCCGGTGCCGGAGGGCATGGCCGAGGCGATGTTCGGCATGGGCTGCTTCTGGGGCGTGGAGCGCAAGTTCTGGCAGCACGAGGGCGTCTGGTTGACAATGGTGGGATATGCGGGCGGCTTTACCCCGAACCCCACCTACAAGGAGACCTGCACCCAGCTGACCGGGCATAACGAGGTGGTCCGGGTGATCTTTGATCCGGCGGTGGTGAGTTATGAGGCGCTGCTGAAGCTGTTCTGGGAAGGACATGATCCGACCCAGGGCATGAGACAGGGCAATGATATCGGCAGCACCTACCGTTCCGGCATCTACACCTATTCGCCGGAACAGGAGCCCGCCGCGCGCGAGTCGAAGGCGCTGTATCAGCAGGCGCTGACGGCGGCGGGCAAAGGCCAGATCACCACCGAGATCATGGCTGTGCCGGAGTTCTATTTTGCCGAAGATTACCATCAGCAGTATCTGGCGAAAAACCCTGATGGCTATTGCGGGATCGGTGGCACGGGGGTGACCTGCCCGATCGGGCTGGGCGTGCGCGCCTGACCTATGGCAGGGCGGCGCCCCCGTGGCGCTGCTTTTTGGCATGGTCTGGCTTGCGGAGCGGGTTTGGGGCCGCGGGAGGCCCGATGGTCTGCTCAAGTCGGGCGCGGGGATCTTGCGCCCTACTCCACATTTGCCTGCCGCCCGCGATTGCCCTTTCGGAAGGACTCCACGGGTTGCCGATTACGCAGCCATGCGTTCAAGCGCGATTGGCGCCGGGGCAAGGTCCACGCGGCAGGCCAGAGCGCCCAAGCCGGGTTGACCGCCTTGCCGCGCGCGGCTATCGCGCGGGCACGCCCATGGAAGGAGCACCCGATGGCCACCTATTCTGCCCTGACCACCCTGATGGGGGAAGATGCCGCCGAAGCGCTGGCCGAAGCCATCGAGAAGCTGGACCCGGCGCCGGTGGGCGTGGGGGTCTTCGAGATCGAGGATGATTCCGGCCTGTGGGAAGTGGGCGCCTATTTCGTGGAGCAGCCGAACGCGGTGATGCTGGACGTGCTGGCGCTGGCCTTCGAGGCGCGGCCCTTTGCCCTGTCGGAACTGCCCGATATCGACTGGGTGGCGCATGTGCGGCGCGAACTTGCGCCGGTGGAGGCCGGGCGGTTCTTCGTCTTTGGCAGCCATGATGCCGACAAGGTGCCCGAGGGCCGCATCGCGCTGCAGATCGAGGCGACGGTGGCCTTTGGCACCGGCCATCACGGCACCACGCTGGGCTGCCTGCGCGCCTTTGACCGGCTGTATGAGGCGGGCTTCCGCCCTGCCAATGTGGCCGATATCGGCTGTGGCACCGCCGTTCTGGCGATGGCTGCTGCGGCCGTGCTGCCCGAGGCGCGGGTGATCGCATCGGATATCGACCGGGTTGCGGTGGATGTGGCCGAGGCGAATGTGGCGATCAATGCCATGGATGGCCGGGTGGAATGTCTGGAGGCGGCAGGATTTGCCCATGAGATCATCCGCGCCGCCGCGCCCTTTGATCTGGTCTTTGCCAATATCCTGAAAGGCCCGCTGATCGAACTGGCCCCGGATATGGCAGCGCATCTGGCGCCCGGCGGCATCGTGATTCTTTCGGGGCTGCTGGTGGTGCAGGCCGAAGCCGTGACGGCCGCCTATGATGCGGCCGGGTTCACGCTGGAGGGGCGCGAGGATCTGGGGGAATGGTCGGCGCTGGTGATGAAGCGCCGCTGATGCCATCTGTCGCCGGGTCGCTTGCCGACGGCGACCCGGCGCCATGGAATTGCATTTCAGCGAGAAAACGTCAGCCCTCAGGTTGGGCCCAAGAAACCAGAAAGGCCGCGTCCCGGGCGGGAGCGGCCTTTGGCGTAACGTCTGGGGCGGTCATGCCACCCCAATCCGGGCAACAGATCAGATGCGGCCGTTTCCGCCGATCAGATCAATGTCACCGCGGCAGAGCCCGATATCGTCAAGCTCGCGGTCCGACAGCTTTTCCAGCGCATTGCGGGTCACGCGGGCATCGTTCCAGGCTGCAACCGCAGCGAAGATCGAGCCGAAGAACTGGATGAAGCGGTAAGTCGCGATAGCGCCAAAGGGCGCCGTCCGGGTAGTCTCATAAGCGGCCATGGCGGGTTCCTCGTTTCAAAACTGCTTAGACAGAAGGCGTTCATGCCTTCGAGTGGTGAAATAATCGTGCAGAGTGCAAAAGAGAAGCCATCGAAAATTCATGTCGCACATGCAGAATCCGCATGGCTCGACGGGGCTGTTTTCACCTGTTTTTCAAGGTTTCATGCCGCAGTTCCGCCGCAATGTCGCGGGCATCGTGCAAAGCGTCGGGGATGCGCCACGAGAAACGCATTGGCCCGGGTTCAGGCTTTGTGCTAGATTGGGGCAAAGCAAGAACAAAGGGGCGGCGATGCGGGTGTTGGGGATTGACCCGGGGTTGCGCAACCTCGGCTGGGGCATAATTGACGTGCAGGGGGTGCGACTCAGTCATGTCGCCAATGGCATCTGCCACTCCGCACCGGGCGAGGGTGAGGGGGATCTGGCGCTGCGTCTGGTCAGCCTGCACAGCCAGCTGACCGAAGTGCTGCGGCTGTATCAGCCCGAAACGGCGGCGGTGGAACATACATTCGTCAACAAGGATGCCGTTGCGACCCTGAAGCTGGGGCAAGGCCGGGGCATTGCACTGCTGGTGCCCGCGCAGTTCGGGCTGACGGTGGGGGAATATGCCCCCAATGCGGTGAAGAAGACGGTGGTGGGCGTGGGCCATGCCGCCAAGGTGCAGATTGATCACATGGTGCGCCTGCATCTGCCAGGCGTGAAGATCGCGGGGCCGGATGCCGCCGATGCCCTTGCCGTCGCGATCTGTCACGCGCATCACAGCCAGAGCAGCAGCAGGCTGCAGGATGCACTGCGGAGGGCAGCAGGATGATCGGCAAGATTTCGGGGCGGATTGATTATCGCGCGGCGGATCATGTGCTGATCGACGTGCGCGGCGTCGGCTATATCGTGCATGTCAGCGACCGGACGCTGGCCGCCCTGCCCGGGGTAGGCGAGGCCTGCGCGCTTTATACCGAACTGCTGGTGCGCGAGGATCTGCTGCAGCTGTTCGGCTTTCCCACCCTGCTGGAAAAGGAATGGCACCGGCTGCTGATGACGGTGCAGGGCGTGGGTGCCAAGGCGGCGATGGCGATTCTGGGCACGCTGGGCGCTGAAGGTGCGGCCCGCGCCATCACGCTGGGCGATGCGCGCGCCATACAGGCCGCGCCCGGCATCGGGCCGAAGATCGCGCAGCGTGTGGTGCTGGAGCTGAAGGCCAAGGCCCCCGGCGTCATGGCGATGGGGGCGGCGCTGTCGTCGGAACCCGTGCTGGATGAGGTGATCGAGCCTGTGGCAGCACCCGCACCCAACCGCGCGCGTGCTGCGGCGAAGCCTGCGCCAAAGGCCGCGGCCCGCGCCGCCAGCACCGCCGATGCGCTGTCGGCACTGCAGAACCTGGGCTATGGGCCATCGGATGCAGCACAGGCGGTGGCCGCTGTGGCCGCAGAAAACCCCGAGGCCGATACGGCAGGCCTGATCCGCCTGTCGCTGAAACTGCTGGCGCCGAAGACTTGAGCCACCCGCCCCTGCCCCCCATATTCGGCGCAGGAGGTGCCATATGGGCGGATATGTGAAGACAGCCATGCTGATGGCGGCGATGACTGCGCTGTTCATGGGGATCGGGGGCCTGCTGGGCGGCGCACAGGGGGCGGTGATCGCGCTGGTGATCGCCGGGGGCATGAACCTGTTCACCTATTGGAACAGCGACAAGGCCGTGTTGCGCATGGCGGGCGCCCGTCAGGTGGACGAGCGCAGCGCGCCGGATCTGGTGCGCATGGTGAACGGTCTGGCCGATGGTGCCGGGATGCCACGCCCGCGCATCTATATCATCGACACCGATCAGCCCAATGCCTTTGCCACCGGCCGCAACCTGCAGAATGCCGCCGTGGCCGCGACCACCGGCCTGCTGCGCCGCCTGTCGCCCGAAGAGGTGGCGGGGGTCATGGCGCATGAGCTGGCGCATATCCGCAATCACGATACGCTCATCATGACGGTCACCGCCACCATGGCCGGTGCCATTTCGATGCTGGCCAATTTCGCCATGTTCTTTGGCGGCGACCGCGACCGGCCGGGTGGGTTCATTGGCACCATTGCCGTGATGATCTTTGCCCCGCTGGCGGCGGCGCTGGTGCAAATGGCGATCTCGCGCAGTCGCGAATACGAAGCTGACAAGGTGGGCGCACAGATCTGTGGCCAGCCCCTGTGGCTCGCCTCTGCCCTGGGAAAGATCGAGGCTTTCGCGAAGGGGATCGACAATCCNNCGCGGCCCCTGCCCGCCCTGCTGCCGCCGCCGTGACCGGGCGCAGTTCCATCCCGAAAGCCGGGCGCGGACAGCGGCGCAGCGGCCCCTGGAGCTGAACCGCCCCCCTTGCCAAAGGGGCGGCGTTCGGGGATTGTTCCGGCATGATACAATCCGATCCCACGCTTCGCCCCGAACCCCAGCCCGAGGATGCAGACCGCGCGCTGCGCCCGCAGGTTCTGGCCGATTTCGTGGGGCAGGCCGAGGCGCGGGCGAACCTTGCCATCTTCATCGAAAGCGCCCGGATGCGCGGCGAGGCGATGGATCATACGCTGTTTCACGGCCCGCCCGGCCTGGGCAAGACCACGCTGGCNNAGGTGCTGTATCCGGCGATGGAGGATTTCGCGCTGGATCTGGTGATCGGCGAAGGACCGGCGGCGCGCACCGTGCGGATCGAGTTGCAGCCTTTCACCCTGGTTGGCGCCACCACCCGGCTGGGCCTGCTGACCACGCCGCTGCGCGACCGCTTCGGCAT
>DOMY01000311.1:182-27377 GCA_003509785.1 Gemmobacter sp. | reverse complement strand
GCCGAAGCCGGTGCCGCCCCCGAAGATATCGCCATCCGCCGCGAGGAACTGGGCGAGGCCATCGCCGAAGCCGAGGCCCGCCGCCAGCGTGCCGCCGAAGCGCTCGCCTCCGCCGAGGCCACCCTGCGCGCCGCACAGGATGCCGAACGCGAGACCGAACGCGCCGCAGGCGAGGCGCGCGAAGCCCGCGCCCGCGCCGAGGCCCGCGCCGATGCCGCCCGCGAAACCGCCGCCCATGCCGCCGAACGCATCCGCGAAGACACCGAACTCGCGCCCGAGGCGCTGCTGGACCGCCTCNNGACCCCGAGGCCATGCCAGCCGCCGATACGCTGGAGGCGGATGTGAACCGCCTGAAACGCCAGCGCGAGGCCCTGGGGGCGGTGAACCTGCGCGCCGAAGAGGATGCCCGCGCCGTGCAGGCCGAACATGATCAGCTGGCGCAGGAAAAGACCGATCTGGAAGAGGCGGTGAAAAAGCTGCGCGGCGGCATTGCGGGGCTGAACCGCGAAGGCCGCGAACGCCTGCTGGCCGCCTTTGAACAGGTGAACGGGTCATTTGGCACGCTGTTCCCGCATCTCTTCGGCGGGGGCGAGGCGCGGCTGGTTCTGGTGGAATCCGATGATCCGCTGGATGCCGGGCTGGAAATCCTGTGCCAGCCGCCGGGCAAGAAACTGGCCACGCTCAGCCTGCTGTCGGGGGGCGAACAGACGCTGACGGCGCTGGCGCTGATCTTTGCCGTCTTTCTGGCCAATCCCGCGCCGATCTGCGTGNNCACCCACCACGCTGTCACCATGGCGCGGATGGACCGGCTGTTCGGGGTGACGATGCAGGAACAGGGTGTCAGCCAGCTGGTTTCCGTCGATCTGAAAAAGGCCGAGGCATTGGTGGCATGACCGAACAGGATGTGATCGCAGCTTTGCAAGCCGCAGGCTTTTGCGGGATCGAGGCCGAGGGCGGCCGCATCTACGCCCGCGTGGCTCCCCAGGCCCCCGAATTCCGCGCCGAACCCCTGGCCGAACCTCCGGGCGATGGCTGGCAGCTGGTGCTGCCCTGGAACGTCACCCCGCCGCCCGAGGCGATGGAGACCTGGAACCGCCGCATGGGCGAGGCCCGCATGGAGCTGCTGCAGGGCGAGGCCCGCCTTGTGATGCCGCTGCCCGGCCGCGAAGTCCTGCCCCGCTGGGCGGCACTGGCCGGGGAGGCAGAGGCGCATTTCATCGCATGGCGGCGCGGCAGGCGGGATGTGGAGGGGATGTGAGGGGGGCTTATTTTTTGCCTCCATTCATTTTTCGGTGTGCAAGAAACGTGATGTTAACGAAACCGACGCACATTGCTCTTTGTCGCAGAATCCCTATATGCAATGATGGAAATCATGTTGGAGGGAAACGCCCACCCATGATAGGCGCACCACGCAACATGCCTGCAGACAGAAAGGAGGTTCCATGTATGACGCTCGTCAGATCGCCAACTGGTTCGTCCGTCGCGCAGCGAGGGATAGCCGTACCCTGTCAATCATGCAGCTACTTAAGCTGGTCTACATCTCGCATGGCTGGCACCTTGAGATGCGCAAACGCCCGTTGTTCAGTAACCGGATCGAGGCTTGGCGCCATGGTCCGGTAATCCCTGATGTCTATAATGCCTTTCGAGGGCAGGGGATCTATGCTGCAGATGAGGTCTTGGGTTACTCTGCTGATAGCATCATTGATTACGATACCGAATTACTTGAGCAAATGTATAATCTGTACGGTGGATTCTCACCGTTCAGGCTTTCTGACATGACGCATGAGCCGGGAGGTCCATGGGAAATCGCGACAAAAACCTTCGGGTACTTCGCGCCGATTACTGACGACATTATCCAAGCCCACTATGAAGCAAAGCGGGCAAAAGCAAGCCAGAGAGCCCATGTCGGGAACTGAGGAGCTTCCGCAGATATCGGCGACGCAGCATGGCGCTCAGCAAGGTGCCGGAGAGCAACAATATTCGCAGCTTATGCAGGCTTACGAACAGCTTGCCGGGAAGGTTTCGGATCTAGAAAGCGTCCTGTCTGCACGCGTCCTTACGCTTGAGGAACAAGAGCGCAAGTTGCGTCTCGATGAAATAGCACAGCGTATGTCCATCAGAAGGTGGACAGGTATGCTCGCCGCCGCTGTTGTTGTGGCAATGGTTGGAATGATCGCTTGGTCCAAATGGACTATGGGCCTTTGGTGGCTCTGGTGGGCACCGGACGTACATTCGATAACGGTAATCATCGCACCGACCCTGTCTGCAACCACGATTGTTGTGGCGCTGCTCTGGGGTGCTTTTCGTCGCTTCAAGGATGATGACCCTGAAAATGTTGCAACATCCATGCCGGTAGGCTCCGCTATAAGTTCACTGACTGGAAATCAGTAACAGCTATTTCTGAGGCGTACCCCCCTCACACCTTCCGCAACCGATCCCCCACCCGCATCACGCCGTCCCGCTCCACCGCACACAGCACGCCGCGCAGGCGCAGCGGCTCGTGCCCCGGCTGCACGATCCAGTCCTTGGCGTCGCTGCCATAGCGCACTTTCCACTTCACGCAGCCGTCGTTGAACAGGTCGCTCACCCGTAGCAGCGCGGTTCCGGCCTGCAGCAGGGTGCCGACCGGCAGGTTGGTCTCGGTCGTGTCCAGATCGGCGATCACCGTATCGCCGGGGTGGGGCGTGCCGTCGCGGTCGCGCCAGACCAGATCCAGCACCCGGCGCGGCAGGATGGAAACCTGGATGCGCGGATCGCCGGTGCCATCGGGCAGCCTGGCCCAGGGCGCGGTTTCGAACCTTTCGCCGGGGATGCCGCGGGCGCGCGTCAGCTCCAGCGCCTCGGGGAAGCTGCGCTGGTTGTAACCGGGGCGAAAGCACAGCTGCAGGATGGGGGCATCATCCTTGGGCGCGGCCAGAACATCGGGCAGGGCTGCCATCAGCTCGGCCATGGTTATGGGGGGCAGCATGGGGGCATCAGTCACAGGATCACCATCAGCAAGGTCAGCGCCAGCATCAGCCCCCAGGCCCGCCACAGCGCATCGCGGGCGGCCTCGATCTCCGCCGGGCCGGGGTCGCGCCGCCCTTCGGGATAGACCCAGGGGAAGGATTTCATCTCGCCATTGTAGCTGCGCGGGCCAGACAGCGATATGCCCAGAACGACGGCCATCGCCGCTTCCGGCCAGCCGGCATTGGGCGAGCGGTGCAGCGGCGCATCGCGCAGGATCACCCGGCTGGCATCGGGGCGCCAATGTGCCAGCGCCAGCAGCAGCGCGGTCAGCCGTGCCGGGATCAGGTTCAGCAGATCGTCGAACCGCGCGGCGGCCCAGCCGAACTGTTCATGCCGGGGGGTGCGGTGGCCGATCATGCTGTCGGCGGTATTGGTGATCTTGTACAGCAGCAGCCCCGGCAGCCCGGCAACCAGATACCAGAACAGCGGCGCAATCACCCCGTCCGACAGGTTTTCGGCGGCACTTTCGATGGCCGCGCGGGCCACTGCCGGTTCATCCATGGCGGCGGTATCGCGGCCCACGATCATCGCCACCGCGCGCCGCCCCTCGGCCAGCGACATGCGCAGGCCCCGCGCCACCGCGCGCACATGATCGACCAGACTGCGCTGTGCCAGCAGGATCGCCACGGCCAGCACCTCCAGCAGCCCGCCATCGGGGATCAGATGGATCAGCCACCCCAGAAGCAGCGCCCCCAGCCCCAGCCCCGCCATCGCCGCCACACCCTTCATCCGCCGGGCGGCGCCATGGTTCAGCCACCGGTCCGCCAGCGCCACGGCGCGGCCCATCAGCACCGCAGGATGCGGCAGGCGGGACCACAGCCATTTCGGCTCGCCCAGGGCGGCATCCAGCAGCATGGCAGGCAGCAGCAGGGTGGCAGGCATCACAGATCCTCCAGCGCGGTTTCAAGGCGGGCCCAGCCATCGGCGGGGGGCAGGCCCAGGCGCAGCCATCCGGGTGCATAGGGGAAGATCCGGGTCCAGATGCGGTGCCGGGCCAGCGCCTGCTGCCAGGCGGCGGCCTCTGTCACCGCATAAAGCCGGAACAGCGGGGTGCCCCCCTGCAGCTGCGCCCCGCGCGTCTGCATCAACGCATCCAGCCGCGCGGCATCCTGCACCAGCCGGGCGCGTGTGGCCACGGCCCAGCCCGGATCGGCCAGCGCCGCCGCCCCCGTTTCCAGCGCCGGGCCTGACACGCACCACGGCCCTAGCAGATCGGCCAGATGGCCCGCAGGCCCGGTCAGCGTCTCGCGCCGCCCGATGGCGAAGCCCAGCCGCAGCCCGGCCAGCCCCCAGAACTTGCCGAAACTTTTCAGAACCACCACGCCCGGATCGGCGGCGCGGGCGATCTGGCTGGCCTCGGGCATCACATCGCAGAAACTTTCGTCGATCACCGTCAGACGGCTGCCCGCCTCGGTCAGCGGCCACAATCGGCCATCAGGGTTATTCGGATGCACGATCACCTTCACCGGCGCCATGCCGCTGTCGGCCACCTGCAACCCGGCCAGCCGAAAGGCGCGGGCATGTTCGTTATAGGTCGGCCCGGCAATCACCGCATCGGCGGGGCACAGCGCGGGCATCCGCGCGATCAGCGCCGAGGCCCCGGCTGCCGCCACGATCTCGGCCCCGGCGGGCACCTGCCAGAACTGCCGTGCCGCCGCCAGCAGCCGCGCCATCGCCGCCCGGTCGGGCAGCGCTGTCCAGCAATCGGCGGGCAGCGGGGGCAGCGGATAGGGTTCGGGGTTGATGCCGGTCGACAGATCAAGCCAATCTGCCCGCGCTCCACCCCAGCGCGCGGCGGCCGCATCCACGCCGCCGCCATGATCCGGTTCCGCCTGAGGCTGCATGGTTCCCCCGTTTCAGCTGCCGAAGGGATGGCCGATTCCGCCGTCTTTGGCAACAGCACGGGCCGGGCGCAGATCTGCGCCTTTTGCGCAACAGGGGTGATGCGAAAAGGCCACGTCACGCAAGAATGGCGGAAATGTCGCAAATCTGTCGGGCTTTGCCTTGATATTATGCGGTTTCGGCAGAAACTGGAAAGCAGGAGGAGGAACGGGCCATGCTGGAATTTCTGCCAAAAGACGTGCGTGAGGGTCTGGTTCTGGCGCAGACGCGCAAGGCGCGGCGCAGCCGGTTGCGGGTGCAGCTGGGGCAGGCGGTCTTCCCCGTCGTGCAGTTGACCGCCGATACCATCGTGCTGGAGGCCGGGCTTTCCCCGCGTCTGCGCGGGGTGATCGACGTGTTCGATGGCGCCCGCCTCTTCCTGCAGGGGCTGGTGGTTGCCACCCGGCAGGAAGACGGGCTGCTGGTCTGCAGCTTCAAACGCAGCAATCCCGTCAGCGACACCCCGCCGCTGGATTATGTGCGCGACGAAAACGCCCCCGCGGGGCTGCTGCCCCGGCTGTAAGGCGGGCGCCCGGTCGTGCCGGGCCCCCACCAGATCCGGCCAGATCACTGCAGATCGGCAAAGGCCTTCTGCAAACGGGCTACCGCTGCCTCGACATTGGCGCGCGGCGTGGCCAGGTTGAAGCGCAGATAGCTCTCGCCCCCGGTGCCAAAGCTGGCGCCATGATTGGCGGCGATGCCTGCGCCCTGTTCCACCCGTGCGATGAATTCCGCAGGCGCCATGCCGGTGCCCGAGAAATCGACCCAGGCCAGATAGGTCGCCTCCAGCGGCATCGACTGCAGGCCGGGGATGCCATTCACCCCCGCATCAAAGATCTGCCGGTTGCCATCGAGATAGCCCATCAGCGCATCGACCCAGGCCGCGCCTTCGGGGCTGTAGGCCGCCGTCGCCATGACAAGCCCGAAGGAATTGCCAGAAATCCCCATCGCCGCCATCCGCGCGGCAAAGCGGGCGCGCAGCGTTTCATCCGGGATGATGACATTGCCGGAATGGCTGCCCGCAATGTTGAAGGTCTTGGTGGTGGCCGTCATCATCACCAGCCGGTCGCGGATCTCCGGCGCGGCCAGCGGCATGACGGTATGTTTCTGCCCCGGATAGACCAGATCATGGTGGATCTCGTCCGACACCAGGATCAGGTCATGCTTCTGGCAGAAGGCGGCAATCGCCTGCAGCTCTGCCAGGCTCCACACCCGCCCGCCGGGATTATGCGGCGAACACAGGATCAGNNGATCCGCTCCGTCCCGGTCATCCGGGCATCCCATTCGGCGGTGTCAAAGCTGTGGCGCCCTTCGGTCACCGTCAGCGGGCATTCCACCACCCGCCGCCCGGCCGCTTTGATGACGCGGGCAAAGGCGTGATACACGGGCGTCATCAGCACCACACCCTCGCCCGGCTGGGTGAAGGTATCCACGCACATCGCGGTGCCATTCACCAGCCCATGGGTGGTGAAGATCGCCGCCGGATCCACGGTCCAGCCATGGCGGGTCTTCATCCACCAGCAGATCGCCGCCAGATAGGCCCGGTCATCGCCGAAATAGCCGTAAACCCCATGCGCGGCCATCGCCTCCACCGCGCCCTGCACACAGGCTGGCGGGCGAAAATCCATATCGGCCACCCACATCGGCAGCCCGGTTTCCGGCGCCACGCCATACAGCGCTTCCATCATGTCCCATTTCACGGAATGGGTGCCGATACGGTTGATCTGTTCGTCAAAATCCGGGGCGGTGGTCATGAGTCTTCCTTCTGCTGCGCGCAGCCTAACCGGGCGCAGGGGCGTTGCAAGAGCGGCCCCAAGGATAAAGCCGCCGGAACGATGTGCCAATATGCTGCGCCAAAATAGGAATTTCTCCCGCAAATCCCACCAAAGCCGCGGCTTCGGCCCGGCCTTCACCCCCGGGCCGGAACAAAGCCGCGAAGGAAATTCTGCATATCCGCCCCGCAAACACGCTTTTTCTGCCCCGCCTCCACCATTGCGTGCAGCAAGATGACCAAGTAAATCAGGCCCCATGAAACGCCCGATCCTCATTCATCCCGATCCGCGCCTGAAAAAGCTGTGCGATCCCGTCGCCTCGGTCACGCCGGATTTCGGCAAGCTGGCCGAGGATATGCTGGAAACCATGTATGATGCCCCCGGCGTCGGTCTTGCCGCGCCGCAGATCGGCATCACCCGGCGGCTTATCGTGCTGGATTGCGAAAAGGCGCCCGATGCGCCGCGCCCGCTGGTGATGTTCAACCCCGAAATCACCTGGTCCNNGAGGGCTGCCTGTCGATCCCCGACCAATATGCCGAGGTGCAGCGCCCCGCCGAAGTGCGCGTGCAATGGCTGGGCCTGGATGGCAAGCGGCAGGAAGAACAGTTCGCGGGTCTCTGGGCCACCTGTGTGCAGCACGAGATCGACCATCTGAACGGCAAGCTGTTCATTGATTATCTGGGGCCGCTGAAACGCCAGATGATCACCCGCAAGATGGAAAAGCTGAAACGCGAACGCGGGCGGGGCTAGGCCATGACCGTGCTGCCGATCCTGCGCTGGCCCGACCACCGGCTGCAAAGCCCCTGCGCCCCGGTGGCCGAAATCACCGCAGAAATCGGCACGCTGGCCGCCGATATGCTGGATACGATGTATGCCGCGCCCGGCCGTGGCCTTGCCGGCCCGCAGGTCGGCGCCCTGCTGCGGATCTTCGTGATGGATACCACCTGGAAGGACGGCCCGCGCAGCCCGCGTGTCTGCATCAACCCCGAAATCCTCTGGCGCTCTGAAACCCTGGTGGCAGGCCCCGAAGGCTGCCTCTCGATCCCGGGCATCACCACCGAAATCACCCGCGCCGCCGCGATCCGCCTGCGCTGGACCGGCCTTGATGGGGTGACCCGTGACGAAGATCTGACGGGCTTCGATGCGATCTGCGCCCAGCATGAATACGATCACCTCGACGGGATCGTGACCTTTGACCGCCTGCCGCCGCTTGCCCGCGCCCAGGCCGAAGCCGAGTATATCGCATGACCGCCCGCCGCTGCCTGCCCTGGCCCGACAAACGCCTGCAAACCCCGGCCGCCCCGGTCGAGGCGATCACCGATGACATCCGCGCCCATTGGCGTGACATGGTCGATACGATGGAGGCGATGCCGGGCTATGGTCTGGGGGGCCCGCAGATCGGTGTCATGCTGCGCCTCGCCGTCGTCGATTGCAGCGAGGAGCGTGGCAAGGTGGTGCTGATGGCCAACCCCGAGGTGCTGCACGCCTCGGTCCAGTTCCGCGAACATGAAGAGGCCAGCCCCAATCTGCCCGGCGTCTCTGCCGTCATCAGCCGCCCTCGCGCCGTCACCGTGCGGTTTCTGAACGCGGCGGGCGAGATCGAGGATCGTGATTTCGTCGGCATCTGGGCCACCAGCGCCCAGCATCAGATCGACCATTGCAATGGCCGGATGTATTTCGACCATCTGAAACCGCTGAAACGCAAGATGCTGATCCAGCGCGCCGAAAAGCTGAAGGCGCGGGGATGAGGATCGTTTTCATGGGCACGCCGGAATTTTCGGTTCCGGTGCTGGAGGCGCTGGCCGCCGAACATCAGGTGACCTGCGTCTACTCCCAGCCGCCCCGCCCCGCCGGGCGTGGCAAGAAAGATCGCCCCTCGCCGGTGCAGGCCCGGGCCGAGGCTTTGGGTCTGCCGGTCCGCCACCCCACCAGCCTGAAAGGCGCCGAAGCCCAGGCCGATTTTGCTGCGCTTCAGGCCGATGTCGCCGTGGTGGTGGCCTATGGTCTGATCCTGCCGCAGGCCGTTCTGGATGCGCCGCGGCAGGGCTGTCTGAACATCCATGCCTCGCTCCTGCCGCGCTGGCGGGGCGCCGCACCGATCCACCGCGCCATCATGGCGGGCGATACGGAGACCGGGATCTGCATCATGCAGATGGAGGCCGGTCTGGATACCGGCCCGGTGCTGCTGCGCGAGGCCACGCCGATCGGGGCCGAAGAAACCACCGGCCAGCTGCACGACCGGCTCAGCCAGATGGGGGCGCGGCTGATCCTGGATGCGCTGGCCGATCTGTCGGGACGCAAGCCAGACATACAGCCCGACGCAGGCGTGACCTATGCCAGCAAGATCGAAAAGGCCGAAGCGCGGGTGGATTGGTCGCGCCCGGCGGCCGAGGTGGATCGCCTGATCCGGGGCTTGTCGCCCTTTCCGGGCGCATGGTGCGATGTGGGGGGCGAGCGGCTCAAGCTGCTGGGCAGCCGTCTGGCCGAAGGGCAGGGGGCACCGGGGCAGGTGCTGGCCGATCCCGATCTGAAACGCCTGCGCATCGCCTGCGGCAGCGGCGCGGTGGATATCACCCTGGCGCAGCGCGAAGGCAAACGCGCCATGCCGCCCGAAGATGTGCTGCGCGGATTCGCGTTGCCAGACCGGCTGGCATGACGCGGGGCTGTTCTGAAAAACCCTAATCTGTCAGACGTTTAAGCGCGTCTTTCAGCCGAAATCCCTTGCCGCCCGCCGTCTGCCACAGCAGCTGCCCCTGCCAGGCGGCGAACAGCAGCGCCGNNCCGCCGTTTCGCGCCCCTTGGCCCCACCGCCCAGCCGCAGCGCCAGCGCGCTTTCCACCTGCGCCCGCCAGCCCTCGGCCCGCGCGCGCAGCAGCGGATCGCGGAAATCCGCCGCCAGCAACGTCAGATCCGCGGTTTCAGGCGCATCCGCCCCTAGTGCCTTCAGAAAGGCCTGCGCGCCCTTGGCGTTCAGCGGCGCCTGTTCCTCGGCGGCGCGGGTGGTCGCCTCCAGCTCTGTCCAGGCGGCGGAAAGCGCGTGCTGCAACATCGCATCGCGCGACCCGAACCGCTGCACCAGCGTGGGCGGCGCAAGCCCAGTGGCCTGCGCAACTGACGAAAAAGAAACAGATTTTTCACCGCCCTGCGCCAGAAGCTGGCGGATGGCGGCAAAAACGGCCAGATCGGGGATAAGTTTCTTGCGCGGCATAAGGTCGTTATAAACACAGGATCACGCTTTGAAAGCCAAAACCTCCCCCGCAGGCTTCCTGCGCTCGGGATCCGCTCAGCGCAGCCCGTTGCGCGGCGCGCGGGCCCGGTAGACCGGCAGCTTCCAGCCAAAGCCCAGCGACCCGGCGCGCAGCAGAAAGGTCACCGCCGCACAGCCGATCAACCCGCCGTCCAGCCCCAGCGCGGTAAAGATCACCGCCACCACAGCCCCGGCAAAGGCCGCCGTCACATAGATTTCGCCCTGTTTCAGCACCAGCGGCACCTCGTTGCAGACCACATCGCGCATCAGCCCGCCCATGCAGCCGGTGATCATGCCCATCACGATCACGATGGGCCAGCCCAGCCCGGCGCCCATCGCCACGCCCACACCGGCAGGCACCGCCACCGCCAGCGCGCAGGCATCCAGCCAGACCAGCGCGCGATACCGGCTTTCCAGCCGGTGCGCGGCAAAGAACACCACGACCGCCGCCCCCGCCGCCACCGCCAGAACCGCCGGATTGCCGATCCAGAACACCGTATCGCGGTTGATCAGCACATCCCGCAACGTGCCCCCACCCACCGCCGTCAGACAGGCGATGAAGATGAATCCCACAATATCCAGCTGCGACCGGCTGGCCACCAGCGCGCCGGTCAGCGCGAAAACCGCGACCGAGGCCAGATCCAGCGCCGAAATCAGCGTCATGCCGCGCCCTTCTTCTTGAATGGCGCCATGCCTGCGCGGGCCAGCTCATCCGCGGCCTCGTTCTCGGCATGGCCCGCATGGCCCTTGATCCATTTCCACACCACCTTGTGCCGCGCCTGCGCCTCGTCCAGCCGCTGCCACAGATCGACATTCTTCAGCGGTTTGCGGTCGGCGGTTTTCCAGCCATTGCGCTTCCAGCCATGGATCCAGCTGGTGACGCCGTTCTTCACATAGGCGCTGTCGGTCACCACGGTAATTTCTGACGGGCGGCTTAGCGCCTCCAGCGCCGAGATGGCGGCCAGCAGCTCCATGCGGTTGTTGGTGGTATCCGGCTCGCCGCCCTGCAGCCGCCGCTCCTTCACCACCGCCTCGCCCTCGCGCGCCAGCATCAACACGCCCCAGCCTCCGGGGCCGGGGTTGCCGGAACAGGCTCCGTCAGTATAGGCGAACAGATCGGGCATCTTTATCTTGGTCCAAATATCCTNNCAGACAGCCCCCCGTTCACCGCCAGCCCTAGCGCGATCCGGCGGCCATGGCCAGAACCCCGCGCCTCAGGCGGTGCGTTCCAGTGCCAGCCGCAGGCCAAGCGCGGCGAAAGAGGCGGCAAAGATCCGGCGCAGCCATGTCATGATGCGGGGGCTTTCCAGCAGGCTGCGGCGCCCGCCGGCAGCCAGCGCCGCATAAAGCACAAAGGTGGCCAGGGTCATCAGCGTGAACCCGGCACCCAGCTCGATCATCATCGCCGGGGTGGCGCCGCTGGCGGGCAGGAATTGCGGCAGGAAGGCCACGAAGAACAGCGGCAGCTTGGGGTTCAGGATGTTGAGCAGCACGCCGCGCCACAGGATGCGCAGCGGCGGGGCGGGGGCAGCCGGGGTCAGCGCCATGCCGCCATGGCCCTTCAGCACGGCCCAGGCCATCCAGATCAGATAGGCGACGCCTGCATATTTCACCGTCTGGAACAGCAACGCGCTGGTCAGCAGCACGGCGGCCATNNGCGGCCAGCCCGGCCAGTGCCACGACCATATGCAGCACGGTGGCCAGCGTGCAGCCCAGAGCCGCCCAGATGCCGGCGCGGAAGCCGCCGCCCAGCGTCATCGACAGGGTATAGATCACCCCGATTCCGGGGGTGACGCAGACAATGAAGGCGGTCAGCAGAAATTCGGGTGTCATGGCGCCCTCTGGTTGCGGAATCAGGCCAGACTAGCCGCTGGCGGCCATCTGGCAAGCCCTTCAGCGCAGGCTGCGCACCATGATGGTGGCCGAGGCAAAGCGGAAGGCCAGCTGCAGCACCCCCAGATGATCGCGGCGCAGCACGCGAAAGCCCTTGCGTTCATACAGGGCGCGGGCGCGCAGGTTGCTGTCGATCACCTCCAGCCGGATGGCGCCATAGCCGCGCCGCGCGGCCTCGGTGCACAGCGCGTCGATCAGCGCGGCGCCGATGCCGCGGTTGCGGTGGGCTGGGGCCACGCAGATGCCGTCGATCAGGAAACGGCCATTGTCGATTTCATGCGACAGGGCGGTCAGGGCGGCCATGCGCCAGCTGGCCCCAAAGCGGCCATAGACGGCGCGCAGATCCGCCAGGCTGCCCTCGGCAAAGCCGCCCTCGGGGGTGCGGAAGCCCGCCAGCCCCAGCAATGCACCATTTTCCGTGGCGGCAATGGCATGATCGGGGCGGATCACCCGATCCAGATAGGCCAGGGCCTTGGTCTCTGGCCCCAGCACGCGGGACAGTTTGCCGCCGAAGGCCTGCCAGTAGAGCCGTGCCGCGGCCTGGCGATGGGCCGGCAAGATGCCCAGATGCAGCCGGACGGTCATCCTGCCGCCTGTTGCAGAAGGGTGGCATGGCCCGCGCCGAGGATCCAGCCTTCTTCGCTGCGGGCCGGGGCGGGGGCCGCCTCCAGCAGCGGGGCGAGCTGGCCGGTCTGCGCCAGCTGCCAGAAGGCGCGGGCCAGCAGGCGCACCTGTGCGGCATCCTTGATGCCCGGTTCCGCCGTGACCCTTGCACCCAGCAGCGACGGATAGACCTCGGCCAGAACCACGCGCGATGGCGGCTGAAAGGGCCAGACGCTGACATCGGGCAGGGCGGCCAGACGGGCAATGACCGGCAGCCCCATCAAGGCCTGCGAGCCGACAGAGCCGGTGGTATAAAGCTTCCACACCGGCTGCGCGCGGGGTACCAGCCGTTCGACCGCGCGCCGGTCGGCCAGACCCAGCGCCGCAGGATCGGTGGTGCGGCGGGGCGGCAGATCCGGCAGATCCAGTTGGGCGGGGCGGCCCCAGAACAGGCCGCCGCCGAACTGGCGGTTGATCTCTGCGGCCAGGGCGAAGCGGTTGTTGCGATTGTCGGGCGCATCGGTGATCCGCGTGGCCAGCCAGTGCCAGACCGCCTCGGCCCGTGGCGTGCCGGTCAGCCGTTCGGCAAAGCCCTGTGGATAGCCCATCGGAAAATCAAAGCCGATCAGCCAGCGCCCGGGCCGCGCCAGCAGNNCGGGTGCGGTGGTAGGTTTGCCCGGCGCCATCCGGCCCATGCACGCCGATCCAGATCGCATCGGCGGCAGGCCGGGCCGGGCTGGGGTTTGATGCCGCCGACCAATCGACCACGGCGATATGGGTGAAGCCGGTCATGTTTCTGCCAGCGCACGTTCCGCCAGAGCCAGATCCTCGGGCGTGTTGAGGTTCAGGAAAGGGTCGGGCGTTTCGGCAGAGAAATCGGCCACGGCCGCGCCTTCGGCAAAGGCCATCACCTTGAACTGCCCCGCCTCCAGCTCTGCGCGCAGGGCCGCGCGCAGGGATACCGGCCAGAGCCCCGCCGTGGGATGCAGCCTGCCCCCGCAGCGCGCCACGGCCAGCCCGCCCTCCCCCGCCAGCCAGAGCCGGGGCACCAGATCGCAGGGCAGGAAGGGGGTATCCACCGCCGCGCTGACCACGGCCTCGGCGCCGGCGGCGGCGGCCCAATCCAGTGCGGCCAGAATCCCCGCCAGCGGGCCTGCACCCACATCATCGGGCAGAACCGGCAGGCCGGTGAAGGACAGCCGGGCCGGATCGCCATTCGCGGAAAGCGCCAGCCGGGCCACCTGCGGTTCCAGCCGGTCTTGCAGATGGGTGACCAGCGGCTGCCCGGCCAGCAGCAGCCGCGCCTTGTCGGCGCCGCCCATGCGCCGCCCGGCGCCTCCGCAGAGAACCACGCCGAAGATCTGCACCACACCATCTCCGATTGCATCCGTCAGGCCAAAGGCCTAAGCCCTCTGGGCCTGTCCGTAAAGCCGGAACCCGGAATGACCTTCTCGCTTTCATCGCCCGTTGGCCGCGCCTTTCTGCGCGGGCTGGTGACATCGCTGCCGTTTCTGCTGGTTGTGGTGCCTTTCGGGCTGGTGTTCGGGGTGGTGGCCACCTCTGCCGGGATGACGCTGTTCGAAACCATGGCCTTTTCGGTGATCGTGGTGGCAGGGGCGGCACAATTTGCGGCGGTGCAGCTGATTCAGGAAGGTGCGCCGCTGCTGATCGTGATCCTGACGGCGCTGGCGGTGAACCTGCGGATGGCGATGTATTCCGCAGCACTGGCGCCGCATCTTGGCGCCACTTCGGCGCCGGTGCGGGCGCTGCTGGCCTATAGCCTGATGGATCAGTGCTTTGTGGCCAGCATGGTGGAATATGAGCGCAGGCCCACGGCGACGGTGGCCGAAAAGGCCGCTTTCTTCTTTGGCATCGCGGTGCCGATCTGCCCGCTGTGGTATGTGGCGACCTGGGCGGGGGTGGTGTTCGGCCAGACGATCCCGCCGGAATATGCGCTGGATTTCGCGGTGCCCATCGCCTTTCTGGCGACGATTTCACCGCTGCTGCGCGGGCGGGCCAATCTGGCGGCGGCGGCGGGATACANNGACGGTGATCGTGGCGCTGGGCCTCGGCACGTTCTTTCTGCGCTATTCATTCCTGGGGCTGATCGGCGACCGGCCTTTGCCGCCCATTGTACTGAAAGTGCTGCGCTATACGCCGGTTGCGGTGATCCCGGGGCTGATTGCACCTGCGGTGCTGTGGCCCGCTGCCACCGGCGGTGAAACCGATCCGGCCCGGCTGGCGGCAGCTGTTGTGACGGTGCTGACCGGCGTTGTGACGCGCAATCTGCTGCTGGCCATTCTGGCGGGGGTGAGCACGCTTTATCTGGCGCCCTGGCTGATCTGAAATGGGCCGCCCGTGGGCCAAGGACGCTGCGGGCGCCCGGCCCGCAGCTTGTTGCCCCGGATCTGGTCGCGGATCAGTTGGTGGCGGNNGTCAGTCAGCCGCGGATCGCCCTTCTGCACCAGAAGGATGCCGTGGTTATCATCGGCGTCGTCATCGGTGATCGTGCGTTCCGTCACGCCCGGAAGTTTGGCAAAAGCCGCCATCAGGGTTTTGGGGAACCAGGTCTGCGGCAGTGATTCGAAGCCCGGCGTGCTGCTGAGGATGCTGGAGATGGACCGGGTACATTGCGCCTTGGGCACCGCCCCGTAAGAGCGCACGGCCTGCAGCAGCTGTTCGGCCACCTGCGGCGAAACCACCTTGGTCTGTTCGACGACGTAGTAGGTTTCGCGGGCGTGGTAGTCGATGTAGAAATTGACCATCTTGTCGGTCATGCCGAAATGCACATCGTTGCGTTCGGCCAGACGCGGCAGCGACCAGCTGCCCGCCGGATCAAACATGAGCCGTTCCGACCCGTTGATCATCAGGCCGGAATGGGCGCCCTGGCCGTTTTCGGTGGCAATCACCGTGAACAGCGTGACGGCAGGCGGGCCTTCATGCACATAGCGCGCGGTTCTGACCGCATCTTCCGGTGCCCAGCGGGGTTCGGCCGCGCCACAGGCAGACAGGGCCGCCATCAGGCCGATGGCCAGCAGATGCAGACGCATGGCGCGTTCCTTCCGGCTGAAGCGATCAGACGTTGGTAAGGGCGAGGAAGATCAGCACGCCGATCGACAGGGCAGAGCCCCAGATGGTGAAGCGGATAAACCCTGCGAAGGTTTTTTCCTGTTCGCGGATGTCCATGCTGCCCTGCTTGTGGTCGCCCATCGCCATATCTCCCGAAAAGACCGTGTTTCCCGCCAAATAGCTGATTCATTGCCGCCTGTCACGCCCCGAGGGGCGGCACTTTCGTGCTGCGGTGCGGCGGACACAGTGCCTGTCAGCACGGCTGCCAGAGCCAGGCGCCCGATGCCGACTTTTCGCGCCGCACGGCGCCCTTGTGCAGCAGGTGATTCAGATGCGCCACCGCCTCGACCATGGCGAGGCCATATTCCGCAGGCCCGATCTCGCGCCGGAACAGGGCAGGGAAGCAATCGCAGGCGGTGCGCGGCGTGGCCAGATGCGCAAGCAGACGCGCCAGCGCGCTTTCGTGATTTTCGACCATCTGGCGCAGCCGCATGGGCAGGCCGGTGAAGGGCAGCTTGTGGCCGGGCAGAATCAGCTGCTCGGGCCGGGCGAAGGGGGCGAAGCGGGTGCAGGCGGCGATCCAGTCGCCCAGCGGATCGGCGGCCGGTTCGGTGGGATAGACACCGATATTGGCGGAAATCGAGGGCAGCAGCTGATCGCCACCGATCACAAGATCGTCGTCCAGGCTCCAGAACGTCGCATGTTCGGGGGCATGGCCATCGCCCATCCGCACCAGCCAGCGCCGCCCGCCCATGGTGATGGTGCCGCCTTCGATAAGCCGGGTGAAACCCAGCGGCAGCGGATGCACCACATCGGCAAAGTTGAAGGGCCGCTCGGCGGCGCGTTTTGCCAGCAGATCAGGCGCCATGCCCGCGCTGCGCCAGAAGTACAGCTGTTCTGGCGTGGCGCGATCCTGCACATCCAGCGTCTGCATCCGGGCATAAAGCCAGGCGGTGCGGGTGGTGACAAGTTCGGCCCCCCGCGCCTGAAACCAGCCCGCCAGCCCGATGTGATCGGGGTGGTGATGGGTGATGACCACGCGGTGCACCGGGCGCCCCGCCAGCGGGCCTGCCAGCAGCGATTCCCAGATGGCGCGGGATTTCTGGCTGTTCATCCCGGTGTCGATGATCGTCCAGCCATCGCCATCATCCAGCGCGAAGATGTTCACATGATCCAGCGCCATGGGCAGCGGCAGGCGCAGCCAGAGCACGCCCTCGGCCAGCGGCAGTGCCGTGCCGGGGGCGGGTGCCTCGAACGGATAGCGGATGCCGCTTTGGGGATCGGCTGTCACGAAGCCAGAGCCTCGGTGGTGACGGCGTAAAGCGCATCCGCGCCTTCGCGCAGCTGTGCCAGCAGGGCGTGATGTTCGGGCAGCAGGCGTTTGATCGCCACGCGGGCCAGGGGCAGGCGGGACGAATCAGCCAGCGCGGCCTTCAGGTGGTAATGCCCGCCCAGCACCCGGGCAAAGGCGCGCAGATAGGGCACGGCATTCGCGTTGCGGTCATTCGCGGCCATGGCCACCAGCCCTTCGGTCGCTTCGCGCAGCGCCTCGGCCGCGTTCCAGACATCGGTGGCGAGTTCGGGCTGGGTGGCGCGGCTGTCGCGGGCGTGATCTTCGATTTCCTGCAGCAGGCGATAGGCCGCGGCGCCGCCATCCATCATCTTGCGGCCCACCAGATCCATCGCCTGAATCCCGTTGGTGCCTTCATAGATCGCGGTTACCCGCACATCGCGGGCAAATTGCGCGGCGCCGGTTTCCTCGATGAAGCCCATGCCGCCATGCACCTGGATGCCCATCTGGGCCACTTCGCAGCCGATATCGGTGCCAAAGGCCTTGGTAATCGGGGTCAGCAGCGCGGCGCGGGCCTGCCAGTCGGCGCTGCCGGTGGCGCGGCCCATGTCGATGGCCACGGCGCAGGCCAGGGCGATGGCGCGGGCGCTGAAGGTTTCGGCTTTCATCACCGCCAGCATCCGCCGCACATCGGCATGATCGGCGATGCTGCCCGCGCCCAGCGGTGTCTTGCCCTGCTTGCGATCCAGCGCATAGGCCAGCGCGTGCTGGAACGCCGCCTCGGCCACAGCCACGCCCTGCATCCCCACACCAAGGCGGGCGTTGTTCATCATGGTGAACATTGCGGCCATGCCCTTGTGTTCTTCCCCGATCAGCCAGCCGGTGGCGCCATCATATTGCATCACGGCAGTGGGCGAGCCGTGCAGGCCCAGCTTGTGTTCCAGGCTGACCACCTGCAGGCTGTTGCGCGGGCCCAGGCTGCCATCGGCATGGGGGATGAATTTCGGCACCATGAACAGGCTGATGCCCCGGGTGCCCGGCGCGCCATCGGGCAGGCGGGCCAGCACCAGATGGCAGATGTTTTCCGAAAAATCATTGTCACCCCAGGTGATGTAGATCTTCTGCCCGGTCACGGCATAGGTGCCATCGCCGTTGCGTTCGGCCTTGGTGCGCAGCGCGCCCACATCCGACCCGGCGCCCGCTTCGGTCAGGTTCATGGTGCCGCACCATTCGCCGGAAATCAGCTTGGGAATATACAGCGCCTTGATGTCATCGCTGGCGTGATGTTCCAGCGCCTCGATCTGGCCCTGGGTCATCAGCGGATTCAGCTGCAGCGCGAGGCAGGCCGAACCGATCATCTCGTTCACCGCGGTGGTCAGCGTCATGGGCAGACCCATGCCGCCATGATCCGGGTCTGCCGCCATGCCGACCCAGCCCCCGTCATCAATCGCGCGATAGCCTTCGGCAAAGCCGGGCGAGGTGCGGACCACGCCGTTTTCCAGCCGGGCGGGCACCTTGTCGCCATTGCGGTTCAGCGGGGCGATGACGGTTTCGCACAGCTTGCCCGCCTCTTGCAGGATCGCCTCCACGGTTTCGGGGGTGGCTTCGGCAAAGGTATCGGTTGCCGCCACCTGATCCATGCCCACGACATGATCGAAGACGAAGCGGAATTCGGAAACCGGGGCGCGATAGGGCATGAAACCTCCTGTGCCGCGCTTGGCAAGGGGCGAGCGC
This sequence comes from Gemmobacter sp., assembly GCA_003509785.1. GTDB lineage: Bacteria > Pseudomonadota > Alphaproteobacteria > Rhodobacterales > Rhodobacteraceae > Gemmobacter. The sequence goes on along the minus strand of DOMY01000311.1, from coordinate 8,878 downwards.
GGGCGTATGCAAGCTGCGAAACTGGCCGTCAACCTAACGCAAGGTCAGCTATGCTCAAGTTCAACGCTGCGTCACAAGATATGCAAACCCGCCTGATCCCCGCCACGCCGGATGGTATCGACGCCGCTGCCCGTATCCTTGCGGCAGGCGGTCTGGTCGCCATGCCGACCGAAACCGTCTATGNNTCTGGCCCGGCCCGCTGACCCTGGTGCTGCCGCTGCGCCCCGATTCGGGCCTGTCGCCGCTGGTGACGGCGGGGAATGATACCGTGGCGATCCGGCTGCCCGCGCATCCGGTGGCGCGGGCCTTGCTGCGGGCCTGCGGGGCGCCGCTGGCTGCGCCTTCGGCCAATCCTTCGGGCCGCGTGTCGCCCACCCGGGCCGATCATGTGATGGCGGGGCTGGCGGGGCGGATCGAGGCGGTGCTGGATGGCGGCGCCTGCGCGGTGGGTGTGGAAAGCACCATTCTGGCGCTGGATGGCCCGCCCGCGCTGCTGCGCCCCGGCGGCGNNCGGCGTGGCGGTGGAAGATATCGAGGCGGTGCTGGGTGTGCCCCTGCTGCTGCCTGGCGATCCGGCGCGGCCCAAGGCGCCGGGGCAGCTGGCCTCGCATTACGCGCCCGAAGCGCGGGTCCGGCTGAACGCCGGAACGGCGGCGCCGGGCGAGGTGCTGGTGGGCTTTGGCGCGGTGCCGGGCCAGCTGACCCTGTCGGCCGCTGGCGATCTGGTGGAGGCGGCGGCCAATCTGTTCCAGATGCTGCGCGAGGCGGATCTGCTGGCAGGCCCGGGGGGCGCCATCGCCTTTGCGCCGATCCCGGAAACCGGGCTGGGCCGCGCCATCAATGACCGGCTGCGCCGCGCCGCCGCGCCGCGGGGCTGATCCTTTATCTTGGTCTAAATATCCCCGCCGGAGGCATCCGAACCCGCCGCCCCGCGGCAATTGCGATCATGGGCCGGATCGGCGCCCGGCACCGGATCATAGCCCGATCCGCCCCAGGGATGGCAGCGGCACAGCCGATGCGCTGTCAGATAGCCGCCCTTCACCGCGCCATGACGCTCCAGCGCCTCCAGCGCATAGACCGAACAGGTGGGTTGAAACCGGCAGCCATGGCCGACCCAGGGGGACAGCAACAGCCGGTAGGCGCGCACCGGCAGGGCCAGGATATGGGCGAGCGGTGTCATTCTGCCTTGCCCCGGGGGCGGGAAGGCATTGCGTGCAGCTGGCAGATGGCAAGGCCCGCAGCGCCGGGCAGGGTGGCAGACCTGCGCAGGAGGGCGGTCATGCCCCCGGCTCGGGTTTGCGGTCGCGGTGCAGCTGGCGCAGGGCCTGATCGAGATCGGCTTTCAGCGCGGCAAAATCGCGGCTGACGGTCACGCCGGGGCGGCCGACCAGCACATAATCCCAGCCCGGCTGCGCCAGAGCGGGCAGAATGGCACGGGTGATTTCGCGCAGGCGCCGCTTGGCACGGTTGCGCATCACGGCATTGCCGATCTTTTTCGAACAGGTGAAGCCCACGCGGATGGCATCGCTGTCATCGGCGCGGTTGCGGGCCTGCAGCAGAAAGCCCTGCGCGCCTTGCCGACGTGCCTGGGCTGCGCGCAGAAAATCGGCGCGTTTGGCCAGGATCGTATAGCTAGGCAGGCATGACGAAACCGCCGCTTGCGCAAGATCGGCTTCCGCGATGCGGTTTGCCTCTTGTGCCAGCGGCGGTGTCATGTCGTATTCCCTCAGATGCCCGGATGGGGCCAGAGCGAAATCAGGCCGAAAGCTTTTTGCGGCCTTTGGCGCGGCGGGCATTCAGCACCAGACGGCCGCCTTTGGTGGCCATACGGGCGCGGAAGCCGTGGCGACGGCTGCGAACCAGGTTCGACGGTTGGTAAGTGCGCTTCATCGCGGCTCTCCATCATAATCGGACTGCAGGCCAAACCCGACGGATTCGAGGGCCGCTGCAACTTGAAGCCCGTCCTTTATGGGGGACGCTGGCACAAGTCAATTCACTGCCCGCGCTTTTCCTGCAACATTTCCACGAGAAAGCGGGGAAAACCGGGCGCGGCACCGCCTGGATGTTACAGTTTCAGCCCTTGCCGCACACGGCGGGGCGCCGCAGATCAACCCGGCGTGAGGCCATCTCGCCGCAGGGCGGGGATTGCGTCATGGTTCGGGTTCCCTTGAAAGGATATCCGGTGACAACGCCCCCCCGATCTGCACCCCCCCTATCTGCGCTTTTGCGCAAACTGCCTTTTCTGCTGATTCTGGGCGCGGCGGCCATCGGTGCCTTCAGCCTGCGCGATGTGCTGAGTTTCGAGGCGCTGGCGGCGCATCGGGAAACCCTGCTGGGCTGGCGCGATACGCATTTCGTGGCGACGGCGGCGGGGTTCATGCTGGCCTATGCCGTGATCGTGGCGCTGTCCCTGCCGGGGGCCACGGTGGCCACGCTGACGGGTTTCTTTCTGTTCGGGCTGTTTCCGGGGGTGCTGTTCAATGTGACGGCGGCGACGGCGGGGGCGGTGGCGATCTTTCTGGCGGCACGCAGCGGATTTGGCGACAGCCTGGCGCGGCGCGCGACCGAATCGGGTGGGCAGGTGGCCCGACTGCAGGCGGCGCTGCGCGAGAACGAGCTGGAGATGCTGTTTCTGATGCGGCTGGTGCCTTTCGTGCCCTTTGTGCTGGCCAATCTGATTCCCGCCTTTATCGGGGTCCGGCCGGGGCGGTTTGCCTTCACCACCTTCTTCGGGATCATTCCGGGCGCGCTGGTCTTTACCTCTGTCGGGGCGGGCCTGTCGGAAGTGTTTGCACGCGGCGCGCGGCCTGATCTTTCCATCATCTTTGCCCCGCATGTGCTGGGCCCCATTCTGGGGCTGGCCGTGCTGGCGGCGCTTCCGGTGGTGATCCGCCGTTACAGGAGACTGCCATGACCGATACGGATATCTGCATCATCGGCGCCGGATCGGGCGGGCTTTCGGTGGCGGCGGGGGCGGCGCAGATGGGCGCCCGCGTGGTGCTGATCGAAGGTGCCGAGATGGGGGGCGATTGCCTGAACCATGGCTGCGTGCCGTCAAAGGCACTGCTGGCGGCGGCGAAACATGCCCATGCCATGACGGATGGCGCGCGGTTCGGTGTGGCGCCCGTGGTGCCGCAGGTGGATTATGCGGCGGTGAAGGATCATGTCGCCCGGACCATCGCCGCCATCGCACCGATGGATTCGCAAGAGCGGTTCGAGGGATTTGGCGTGCGGGTGATCCGCGACTGGGCGCGCTTTACTGCGCCCGACCAGATGGAGGCGGGGGGCGAGGTGATCCGCGCCCGGCGCTTTGTCATCGCCACCGGATCGCGCCCGGCGATTCCGCCGGTGCCGGGGATCGAGGCGGTGCCCTATCTGACCAACGAGACGGTCTTTGCCCTGCGCGAAGCGCCTGTGCATCTGCTGATTCTGGGGGGCGGGCCCATCGGCATCGAAATGGCGCAGGCGCATCAGCGGCTGGGTGTGCCGGTGACGGTGATCGAGGGCGCCCGCGCTCTGGGCCGCGAAGACGCCGAACTGGCGGCCATCGCCCTGGCCGCCCTGCGCGACGAAGGGGTGGCGATCATCGAGGGTGTGCCTGTGGCGCAGGTGGCGGGGCAGGAGGGGGCGATTACCCTGACCCTGCAGGATGGCCGCAGCCTGCAAGGCTCGCATCTGCTGGTGGCAGCGGGGCGCAAGGTGGCGCTGGGCCGGCTGGATCTGGCCGCAGCGGGGGTAGAGGCCGATGCGCGCGGTGTCACGGTGGGGGCGGATCTGCGGTCGGTGTCGAACCGCCGGGTCTATGCCATAGGCGATGCGGCGGGGGGCGCGCAGTTCACCCATCTGGCGGGCTATCACGCCGGGATCGTGATCCGGTCGGCGCTGTTCGGCCTGCCGGCGAAGGCGCGCACCGATCATATCCCCCGCGTGACCTTCTGTGACCCCGAACTGGCGCAGATCGGGCTGACCGAAACAGAGGCGCGGGCGCTGCATGGGGATGCGCTGCAGGTGCTGCGCTGGGGCTTTGACCATAATGACCGGGCACAGGCCGAGGGCCGCACCGAGGGGCTGGTGAAGGTGATGGTGGTGAAGGGGCGGCCGGTGGGCGCGGGCATCTGCGGCCCGCAGGCGGGCGAGCTGATCGCGCCCTGGGCGCTGGCGCTTTCGGCCAAGCTGCGGCTTTCCGATATGGCGGGCATGGTTCTGCCCTATCCGACGCTGTCAGAAGTTTCGAAACGCGCGGCAGGCGCCTATTTTTCTCCGAAACTCTTTGATAATCCTTGGGTGAAGCGGGGGGTGCGGCTGGTGCAGCGAATTCTGCCCTGATGCAGCCCCTGTGCGGCGGGGCATCGCCCTGCGGCAAGGCAGGCAGTGAAAGGCGGCAGACGGTTGCGAAGGCTCGGGGCGCGAATCCTCAATACGCTGTCGGGGCGGTTTCTGCTGCTGACCATTGCCTTCGTCATGCTGGCAGAGGTGCTGATCTTTGTGCCCTCGATCGCCCGGTTCCGGGTGGATTACCTGCAGCTGCGGCTGGAGAAGGCGCAGATCGCCTCGCTGGCGCTGCTGGCCAATGACGGGATGATCACGCCTGAGCTGGAACAGGAGCTGCTGGCCAATGCGGGCGTGTTCAACGTGGTGCTGCGGCGTGACGAGGTGCGCCAGCTGGTGCTGTCTTCCGAAATCCCCGAGCCGGTTTCGGCCACTTTCGATCTGCGGATGGGCGGGCCTTTCGATCTGATCCATGATGCGCTGGCGGTGCTGGTGCTTCCGGAAAAGCGCATCATCCGGGTGATCGGCAATCCGGTGCAGCAGGCCGGGCTGCTGATCGAGATCACGCTGCGCGAAGCCCCGATGCGGGCCGAAATGCTGGAATACGGGTTGCGCATCCTGCTGCTGTCGGCGCTGATTTCGGTGATTACCGCCGCCATGCTGTTCTTTGCGGTGCAGCGGCTGCTGGTGTTGCCGATTCGCCGGGTGGTGCGCAACATGCAGGCCTATGCTGGGGCGCCCGAGGATGCGCGGCTGGTGTTCACCCCGACCGCCCGGGTGGCCGAATTGCGCGATGCCGAAGAGGCGCTGGCACAGATGCAGACCGAGCTGATCGGTGCCTTGCGGCAGAAGGAACGGCTGGCCCAGCTGGGCAGCGCCGTGGCCAAGATTGCCCATGACCTGCGCAATATCCTGACCTCGGTGCAGCTGTTCGCGGACCGGATCGAACAAAGCGCCGATCCGGTGGTGGCGCGGGCGGCGCCAAAGCTGGTGGCTTCGGTCAGCCGGGCGGTGAACCTGTGCGAATCGACTTTGGCCTTTGGCAAGGCCGAAGAGCACCCGCCGCGCCTGACCCGCTTTGCGCTGCGCCCGCTGCTCGAGGATGTGGCCGAGGGCGAGGGGCTTTCGCCGCAATCCGATCCGGCCTGTCTGGTGGATGCGGCGGCCAATCTGGTGATCCGTGCCGATGTCGAACAGTTGCAGCGGGTGATTTCCAACCTGCTGCGCAATGCCCGGCAAGCGATCGAGGCGACAGGGCGCCCCGGCACCATCGAGCTTTCCGGGGGCGAGGATGAGCAGGGCTGGTGGATCCGTGTCGGGGATACCGGGCCGGGGCTGCCTGCCCGCGCGCGCGACCATCTGTTCCAGGCGTTTCAGGGGTCGGCGCGCAAGGGCGGATCGGGCCTGGGTCTCGCCATCGCGGCAGAGCTGGTGCGCGGCCATGGCGGGCGGCTGGAGCTCATGCACAGCGATGCCGAGGGCACAGAGTTCCTGATCCGCCTGCCGCGTCCGCATGGGGAAGAAGCGCCCGAGGCCGGTTGAACCGGGGATGTGATAAAGTTTTGACAATTTCAGATTTTGGCCCTTGCATCCCCCTGATCCTGCGGCTAAACCCCGCCTCAAGACGGACCCGTAGCTCAGCTGGATAGAGCATCAGACTACGAATCTGAGGGTCGGGCGTTCGAATCGCTCCGGGTCCGCCATAGAATTCAAGGGGTTAGCTGAAAAGCTAGCCCCTTATTCATTTCAGATCCCACCATGGCAAAAGACCTTGATGGCCTGACCGGGCAGAGATGCCGCGCGTTGGTGTTGCGGCGCGCCAGCTTTCGGACGGCGGTGCGTTAGTTTCTGGATGAAAATTTTACACCACCGCCCAATCCTGACGCCCGGCTCAGTCAGGCCCCGACATTGATGTTGTAGAGCTGGCTCGCGAGGATCTTGATGGCATTCATGGTCGGGTCATCGGGATCAGCCAGCAGGTCACGGCTGAAGTAGATCGCCTCCCCCAGATCGCCGTCGAATGCCTGGAAGTCGTCACCCTCCAGCGTCCCGAGGCGCAGAGGCCCGGATGCGGTATCGCCGCCGGTGGATGTGGCCGTGGCCGTCACACCGCGATGCCAGAGCCTGGCCTTGTCGACCCCGTCGAACGATCCGACAACCAGCTCCCAGACCCCTGAGGCCAGTGCGACCGGACCTGTCGCAAAGCTGTTTTCGGCCAGCAGTCGTGGCAGGTTGCCGCTCGTGACCTGCAGCACGGCCCGGCTGGTGATGCTGGCATAGCGCCCGGTGATCGCATGGTTTTCAGCAAGATCCTGCAGACGCAGGATGGCCGCAAAGGTAAATGCGGCGCCGGTCGCAAGGGTCAGGCCGGTGGAGACATAGTCATCATATTCGGCAGCCGATCCCTCGAAATGGGCGCAGGCGAACCCGGCCAGCTGGTTGTCGACCAGCGTTGCCCGCGCCCCGGCCCCGGAGGCGGCAAAGGTGACAGGAAGGCCGGTGCGGTCATGGAAGGTATCGATCAGCCCGGAGGTCGCATCGACATAGGTGGCATCNNCTGCCACTGCCCATCGGCAGATTGGAGTTCTGGAAATACTGTGCAAGCTGGGTCGTGGCCATGGGATATCCTCAGAGGTCAAGTGTGAAGCGGACGGCGGGGTGCCGCACGAAGGCGGGCACATCGAAGCCGAGAGCATGGAAGGCGGCAGGGGTCGGGCTGGGGCTGTAGAGATGGCCGCGCCCGTTGGTCCAGCCATTCAGGGCCGGGCCATCGGTGAGCACGGCATATTGCACCTGAACCACGCCGGTCGGCAGGGCAGCCAGGACGATGCGCAGGCTGTCCGGGCCGGTGATCGTGACGCTGCTGATGGAGACGGGCGCGCCATCGACGGTGACGACGAAACCCCGATCCGGCACCGGCGCGATCCAGTCGTCATCAAAGGCGATCGGGCCGAAGGGCACATCGAAGGTGATATCGATCTGCGCGCCCGAGATGGTGCCGCCCGAGGGCTGCAGCGGTGTCCAGCCCTCTCCCGCCTCGATGCGGCGCTGCACATCGCCCAGCACATCGCTCAGCACCATCCGGCCGATGCCGGAGAGGTGGATCGGGTCATCCACCTCGACCGGGCACTGATACATCGGCCCGGCGCAGACCATCCCGGCGGTATCCCGACAGGTGGTCCACTGCTCCTGGAACACCGTATCGGCGGTGGCGGCATTGTCGTATTCGCTGGTCTGGACGACGACAAAGACCGGGGGCGTGGCCTGTCCGGTGCGGCTCTGGACATCGGCACGGGTGGCAGCCGCAAGATCCGCCAGCATCGGGCCGTAACCTGTGAACGGCCCATGCTCGCCCTGAATGTGGGTGACATGGGGGCATTCGACCTCGCGGTCGTAGAGCGCGGCAATCTCCACAGCCTTTTCGGCGGCCAGCATGAGGTTGGCATAGGGCACCGTGCCGGGCAGGAAAGAGGTCAGCGGCTGGCCGCCATAATGGCTGACAAAGACCAGAGCCCCGGCGGTCGGACGCCCGGTCGCGGCGCGGTGCTGGGCTTCGCGGGCAAAGGCCGTCAGGGTCATGGGCTGCTGGGGCTGATCGGCCGGGTCTTGACGCGGTTCCAGCCCGGTAAAGGCGGTGCCGGGGCGCGGGCTGTTGCGATAGCCGTCCAGCTGGCCGTTGAAGGCAAATACATGGTGCGGATAGAGCGCCGATGTGAGCAGCGCCGCCTCGACGCCGGTATTGGTGACATTGCTCTGCCCGATGGCCAGAGACAGGCACATCTTGCGGCGATGCTCGCACACAGCCGTGGGCACACCTGCAATCTGCCGCACGTCGCTGGCGATACCGTCAGCCTCCTGCACCAGACCCACCAGCGCGGTCGGGCTGGCCCGGCGGATGTGCATCGCCTCGTATGTGGCAAAGGCTGCGGGGCTGACATACCCCCCGCCGATCTGCGCCAGTGAAGCATCCGAAAGCGTTACATCGACCGTGCCATCGGGCCGAAGACCGATGCCGGTGGTGAACCCGCGATCAAAAACGCCCCAGGCATAGGGGAAAACGTTGCGCCCGACCGGCACCGAGGACGCATCATAGATCCCCGCCAGCAGCGCCAGCCGCCCGGATGTGGTGTAATAGGTGCTGACACGGCCCGCATGATCCATCACGGCGCCGGGATAGAGGTCGATGTTGCGCTGACGCAGCTGGCGCGTCCTGACAGCATGCAGGGTGGCATCCTTGTCCAGGGCCAGCCCCAGGCGCCCAGCAGGATCATGCACGTCCCAGAGATAGCCCGGGGTCACATTGCGCGCCCGGCCAGAGGCGGCGGTGGCCGTTCGGTCGACCCGCCTGCGTTCGGCCGCTTCGGTCGCGGCGGCTGTGGCAATGGCTGCCGCCTGTGCCGTGGAGACCGGCTTGTCGGCATCCGGGG
>DOMY01000311.1:0-177 GCA_003509785.1 Gemmobacter sp. | reverse complement strand
GGTGCCGGTGTGATTGGCGCGGTTGAGTGCAGCCGCCACATCTCCGGGCTGCGCCGCCGCTGCAGCAGCTGCAGCCGCCTGCCAGGCAGCCGTCACATCGACCAGATCGACGCGGCCGACATGGGTCTGATGATCGGTGCCATAGCTGCGCACCCAGGGCCGCCCGTATCGTGCGGC
>DOMY01000185.1 GCA_003509785.1 Gemmobacter sp. | reverse complement strand
CAGCCCCGGCGCCATCCGCTGCCAGTTGCGCGCCGATCCTGCCGACATCCGCGCGCCCAGCAACAGCACCGGCCCGGCTTCGGCCATCTGGGCAATCCGCTCGGGCCACAGCTCGTTCTCCAGCACGATCAGCGCCCGCACCCCCCACCGCGCCCGGAACCGCCACACCGCGCCCGGCGTATCAAAGGGCGCCAGCCGCACCGCCACCCCCGGCAAGCCCCAGCCCGCCACCATGGCCCGCGCCGTCGCACTGTTGCTGGTGACCACGATCCCCAGATCAGGCCGCGCCGCCACGATCCGCTCCAGCAACCAGCGCGCCGAGGTCAGCTCACCATTCGAGGCGCCATGCAGCCACAGCCCGGCGCGGCCCGCCGCGCCCAGCCCCAGCCGTTCGGCAAGCGCGCCCGCAGGCATCCGCCCGCGCAGCCGCTGCCACAGCACCTGTGCCACCAGAACCGGCAATACCGCCCGCAGGATCATCCGATACAGCCGCATCCCGCCCCCGCCTGTCGCCTTTGCCCCCGTTGCATAGGCCCGCCCCGCCAGCCTGACAAGCCGCGCTGCGACAATCCGACCATCCCTGCAAACCTTAGAATTGATCTAAGTCAAAGCTGAAATCCGGTGCAGCGCTGATGAAAGGGCAGGGCGCGCGACACGCCAGCACAGGAGTTTCAGAGATGCAGAAACTGCAGATCCTTCTCATCGCCACCGCCGCTGCCACCTTTGGCATCGCCGGTCCGATCCATGCCGATGCCCTGCGCGATGCCGCGCTTGAGATCTTCCGGCCGCTGCCCTCCACCGTGCCTGCCATGGCCGACAACCCCGCTAGCCCGGAGAAGATCGACCTCGGCAAGGCGCTGTTCTTCGATCCCCGGCTGTCAGCCTCGGGGGTGTTTTCCTGCTATTCCTGCCACAACCTGACCACGGGCGGCGATGACAACATGGAAACCTCGGTCGGCCACGGCTGGCAGAAGGGGCCGCGCAACGCCCCCACCGCCCTGAACGCTGTGCTGAACGAGGCGCAGTTCTGGGATGGCCGCGCCGCAGACCTGAAGGCGCAGGCCAAGGGTCCGGTGCAGGCTGGGGTCGAAATGGCCAATACCCCCGAAAATGTGGTGATGACGCTGAACTCGATGCCAGCCTATGTCGCGGCTTTCAAGGCGGCCTTCCCCGAAGACGGCGATCCCGTCAGCTTCGATAACATGGCCCGCGCCATCGAGGTGTTCGAGGCGACGCTGATTACCCCCGCCCCCTTCGATGCCTGGCTGAACGGCGATGATGCGGCGCTGTCGCCCGATGCCCGGGCCGGGTTGCAGCTGTTCATCGACAAGGGCTGTTCCTCGTGCCATTCCGGGGTGAATGTCGGGGGCCATGGCTATTACCCCTTCGGCCTGATCGAAAAACCCGGATCGGAAATCCTGCCGCCCGGCGACAAGGGCCGCTTTGCCGTGACCGAAACCGCCGATGATGAATATGTGTTCCGCGCCGCACCCCTGCGCAACATCGCGCTGACCGCGCCCTATTTCCACTCCGGCAAGGTCTGGGAGCTGTCCATCGCGGTCGAGATCATGGCCGAAAGCCAGCTGGGCGAGGCGCTGAAACCCGAAGAAACCACCCAGCTCGTGGCTTTCCTCGACAGCCTGACCGGCGCCTTGCCCGCCATCACCCTGCCGGTGCTGCCCGCCGAAACCGCCACCACCCCGCGCCCCACATCCGAGGTGCAGTAAAGCAAGACAGGCCCCCGCCCGCTGTATGCGCGGCGGGGGCCTGTCCTGTGGTCATCCGCAGGGTTCATGGCCGCCCAGACAGGCCCGACAGCAGGCCGTCTTGCCGCAGCCTCCAAATGCCGCCACCCCTAAGCGCAGGCCGACCCCTCGGCCAACCGAGGGGCTGTCGGGCCAGCGCGATCAGCCGTTGAACAGGAAGTGCAGAACGTCGCCGTCCTTCACCTCATAGGTCTTGCCTTCCACGCGGAACTTGCCCGCCTCCTTGGCCCCGGCCTCGCCCTTGCCTGCGATGTAATCGTCATAGGCAATGGTTTCCGACCGGATGAAGCCCTTTTCGAAATCGCCGTGAATCACGCCTGCCGCCTGCGGGGCCAGCGTGCCCTTGGGGATCGTCCAGGCGCGGGCCTCTTTCGGGCCAACGGTGAAATAGGTCTGCAGCCCCAGCAGCTGATAACCGGCGCGGATCAGCCGGTCCAACCCTGCCTCGGCCAGCCCCATCTCCTCCAGGAACATCGCCGCTTCCTCATCGGCCAGCTGGCTGATCTCTTCCTCGATCTTGGCCGAAATCACCACCGAAGCCGCGCCCTGCCGTGCCGCCATTTCCGCCACGCGGGCCGACTGGCTGTTGCCTTCCGCCGCCTTCGATTCCTCGACATTGCAGACGTAAAGCACAGGTTTCGAGGTCAGCAGCTGCAACAGCTGCCACTGCCGCAGATCATCGGCGGCCACCTGCACGCTGCGCGCGGGCCTGCCATCGTTCAACGCCACCTGCGCCAGCGCCAGCAGCCGGTCCTGATCGGCGGCCTCCTTGTCGGCCCCCTTCAGCTTGCGCGCCAGGTTGGCCCGCCGCCGCTCGATCGATTCCAGATCGGCCAGCATCAGCTCGGTCTCGATGGTTTCGGCATCGGCCACCGGGTCGATGCGGCCTTCGACATGGGTGATGTCGCCATCTTCAAAGCAGCGCAGCACATGGGCAATGGCGTCACATTCGCGGATATTGGCCAGAAACTGGTTGCCCAGCCCCTCGCCCTTGCTGGCTCCGCGCACCAGACCGGCAATATCCACAAAGGTCATCCGCGTCGGGATGATCTGCTTGCTGCCCGCAATCGCCGCCAGCTTGTCCAGCCGGTCATCCGGCACGGCCACTTCGCCGACATTCGGCTCGATGGTGCAGAAGGGAAAGTTTGCCGCCTGCGCCGCCGCCGTGCGGGTCAGCGCATTGAAGAGGGTCGATTTGCCCACATTCGGCAGGCCGACGATACCCATCTTGAAACCCATGGCGATCCCCTTCGCGTAAATCCGCTTGGCTTCTAGGCGCGGCAGGGCAGAATCGCAAGCGCGGCTTTGCCGCCCCACCGCCTGCAGCCAGCGCGCCGCCCAAATTCCTTCAAAGGAATTTGCAAATCTTTTCGAAAAGATTTGCCGCCCGCCGTGGCCCCGGCGTGCCATTGATTTTCCGCGCCAGTCGTGCAAACCCCTTTGGCACAATTACGGGGAAACAGATGACACGGATCGACGCCACATTCGCCGCGCTGAAGGCGCAGGGTAAAAAGGCCTTCGTCGCCTATATCATGGGGGGCGACCCGGATGCCGAAACCTCGCTTGCGGTGATGCAGGGGCTGCCGGGCGCGGGTGTCGACATCATCGAACTGGGGATGCCCTTCACCGATCCCATGGCCGATGGCCCCACGATTCAGCTGGCCGGTCAGCGCGCGCTGGATGGCGGCATGACCATGGACCGGGTGCTGGATATGGTCCGCGCCTTCCGCAAGGGCGATGCCACCACCCCCATCGTGCTGATGGGCTATTACAACCCGATCTATTCCCGTGGCGTGGATCGTTTTCTGGCCGAGGCGGTGGAGGCCGGGATCGACGGTCTGATCGTCGTCGATCTCCCGCCCGAGGAAGACAGCGAGCTGTGCCTCCCCGCGCAGGCCGCAGGCCTGAACTTCATCCGTCTGGCCACCCCCACCACCGATGACAAGCGCCTGCCCAAGGTGCTGCAGAACACGTCGGGCTTCGTCTATTACGTCTCTGTTACCGGCATCACCGGCGCGGCAGCGGCACAGGCCGCGGCGGTCGGTCCCGAAGTGGCGCGCATCAAGAAATCCACCGATCTGCCGGTGATCGTGGGCTTCGGCATTTCCACCCCCGAAGCCGCGCAGGAAATCGCCAGCGTGGCTGATGGCTGTGTGGTGGGGTCTGCCATCGTGAAACAGATCGGCGCGGGCAAATCCGTGGCCGAGGTGCTGGCCGGCGTCGCCGCCATTGCCGCAGGCGCCCATTCGGCCTGATCCTGCACAGGCCCGGCGGTTATCTCCGCCGGGCCGCGCAATCCTCAGGGCTTCGGCGCCTCTGCGGCTGTGCGCAGCGCCGCGATCAATGCGGCCATGTCTTCCGGGATCGGCGCCTCGAACGACAGCTCCTCCCCCGTCACCGGATGCACGAAGCCCAGGCTGGCCGCGTGCAGCGCCTGCCGGGGAAAGCCATTGGCCAGATCGGCCGCTGCNNGCTTGCCGCCATAGGTCTGATCCCCTAGCAGACCATGGCCCGCATAGGCCATATGCACCCGGATCTGATGGGTCCGCCCGGTTTCCAGCCAGCATTCCACCAGCGCCGCAACGCCCGCGTAATCTTCCAGCGTGCGCGCCCGTGTCACCGCATGGCGCCCCTCGTTCCACACCACCGCCTGGCGCTGCCGGTCGGTCTTGTGGCGCGCCAGATGGGTGGCGACCTTCAGGATACCGCCCGATTCGAAGCTGACCCCCTTCATGCCGCGCAGTCGCGGGTCGGCGGCCGAAGGGGCGCCGTTCACCACCGCCAGATAATGCCGGTTGACCGTATGCTTTTCGAACTGCGCCGCCAGCCCGTGATGCGCCCGGTCCGATTTCGCCACCACCAGCAGCCCCGAGGTATCCTTGTCGATCCGGTGCACGATGCCCGGCCGCCGTTCGCCACCAATGCCCGACAGCGTATCGCCACAATGAAACAACAGCGCATTGACCAGCGTGCCCGACGGCGTGCCGGGTGCCGGATGCACCACCATGCCAACCGGCTTGTTCACCACGATCAGATCGCCATCTTCCCAGATGATCTCCAGCGGAATATCCTCGGCCTGCGTTTCAACCGCCACCGCCTCGCCCAGAGCCAGATCGTAAACCTCGCCCTCGGCCACCTTCGCCTTGGGATCGGTGATCGCCAGCCCGTCGCGCAACACTTCGCCCGCCGCGATCATCTTCATCAGGCGCGACCGCGAAAGCGCCGCTGCCTCTGGCACCTCGCGCGCCAGCGCCTTATCAAGACGGTCAGGCGGGTCTTCCCCGATCACAATCTGCAGCATCCCCGCCGCTGCATCGTCGTCATCATCATCAGAGGGCATGTTGGGCATGGCTGAAACTCCCGAACAGACCGAGCTGCCGCCCGGCCTGCGCTGGCTGAAATGGCTGGTGACCACATTGATGGTCACGCTGATCCTCGGTGTCATAACCATCGTCGGCCTGCTTGTCACCCGCCTGCCGGGCGCCAGCCCCGCCGCCCCCGCGCTGCCCGCCAGCCTGGCACTGCCCGCAGGCACTGCCGCGCAGGCCATCACCCAGGGGCGCGGCTGGATCGGCGTTGTCACCACCGACAACCGGCTGTTCGTCTTCACCCCCGAAGGTCGGCTGCTGCAGGAAATCGCCATCACCTTGCCCGAGGGCTGAGCCATGGATCTGCTGAACCTTTCCGCCACCGATCTGTCGCGCCTGATTGCCGCGCGCCAGCTGTCGCCCGTCGATCTGATGCAGGCGCATCTGGCCCGCCGCGCCGCCGTCAATCCGGCGGTCAATGCCATCGTCTCGCCCGTCGATCCCGATGCCCTGCTGGCCGAAGCGCGGGCGGCCGAGGCCGCGCCGCCGCAAGGCTGGCTGCACGGCATCCCCATGGCGCTGAAAGATCTCGTGGCGGTCCGGGGCATCCGCAGCACCTATGGCTCGCCGCTGTTTGCCGATTTCGTGCCCCNNAATCTTCACCGGCAAGACCAATACGCCCGAATGGGGCCATGGCAGCCACAGCTTCAACCCGGTCTTCGGCGCCACCCGCAACCCCTATGATCTGGCGCGCAGCGCGGGCGGATCGTCGGGCGGGGCATCGGCGGCACTTGCCGCCCGTCTGGCCTGGGTGGCCGATGGATCGGATATGATGGGCAGCCTGCGCAACCCGGCTGCCTTCTGCAATATCTACGGCTTCCGTCCCACCTGGGGCCTCGTCCCCGCCGATGCGCTGGGCGATACCTTCATGGCCACCATGGCGACCGAAGGCCCGATGGCCCGCACGGTGGAAGACATCGCCCGCCTGCTGGAAACGCTGGCCGGTGAAAACCCCGAAGTGCCCTTTGGCCGCCCGGCGGAACCCTATGCCGAAAGGCTGGAAACCGATCTGCGTGGCCTCCGCATCGGCTGGCTGGGCGATTGGGGCGGGGCCTATCCGCTGGAACCGGGCATTGCCGAACTCTGTGAAAGTGGCCTTAGGGTGCTGGAGGGGCAGGGCGCGATCGTCGAACCCGTGGCGCCGCCCTTCCCGGCAGAAAAGCTGTGGCAGGCCTGGCTGACCCTGCGCGCCTTCCTCAATTACGGGGCCAAGGGCGCCATGCGCGACAATCCGGCGCAATGGGCGCAGCTGAAACCCGAAACGCAATGGGAAATCGAACAGGGCCTGTCGGTCACCGCGGCCCAGGTTCATGCCGCCAGTGTGATCCGCTCGCGCTGGTATGCCCGCGCCGCGAAACTGTTCCGTCAGTATGACGCGCTGGTGATGCCCTCGGCCCAGGTCTGGCCCTTCCCGGTGGAATGGCGCTGGCCGCAGGCGATCAATGGCCGCGCGATGGACACCTATCACCGCTGGATGGAGGTTGTGGTGCCGGTCAGCCTGATCG
Source organism: Gemmobacter sp. (assembly GCA_003509785.1). Lineage (GTDB taxonomy): Bacteria > Pseudomonadota > Alphaproteobacteria > Rhodobacterales > Rhodobacteraceae > Gemmobacter. Next base: position 3,763 of record DOMY01000185.1, on the reverse strand, counting down.
GCCTGCCCAGCCTTGCGGTGCCCTGCGGCTTTGGCGCGGCAGGCCTGCCGATGGGGATGCAGATCTTCGGGCCCAGTGGCGCTGATGCCCGTATTCTGGCCATCGGGCAGCAATATCACCGCGCCACCGAATGGCCGCAGCGCCGCCCGCCGGCGCTGTAATCCGGGCCGGGGGCGTCTGCCCGCCGTCCCGACACAGGCCAGACGAAAGGCAGACGCGCACAGGACGCAGGCCATACGCCATTTCCGGCGCAGATCTGTCGGTTGCGGCTTTGCGCCTGCCCCCGCCGGGGGTTAGCTTGCGGCGGGGCAGATGAAAGGGCCGATCATGCGCAAGGGCGATATTTCCTTCTGGTATGCCGATATCGGCCTGCCGACCCGCCGCCCGCCGCTGCAAGGGGATCGCCGCGCCGATGTCTGCATCATCGGGGCGGGCTATACCGGGCTCTGGACGGCTTACTACCTGAAAAAGGCCGATCCCTCGCTGGATGTCGTTGTTCTGGAACGTGAATTTTCGGGCTTCGGCGCCTCGGGTCGCAATGGCGGCTGGCTGACGGGCGGCTTTGCCTGGACGCATGAACGCTATCTGGCGAACGGGGGCGAAACCGGGGTGCGCGCCATGGTGCAGGCGATGGCCGGCACGGTGGACGAGGTGATCCGCGTCACGGATGCCGAAGGGATCGACGCCGATATCCTGCGCACCGACGAGCTGATGGTGGCCACCGCCGCCCCCCAGATGGCCCGCCTGCGGGCCGAGGTGGCGCATCGTCGCCACTGGGGCGAAGACCGCGTAAGTGATTTGAATCAAAGCGAAACTCTGGCGCGGGTGAACATCCCCGGTGCCTTGGGGGCCATGGTGGTGGGCGGCGTGGCGCGGGTGCAGCCCGCCAAGCTGGTGCAGGGTCTGGCCCGCGTGGTGGCCTCCCAGGGCACCCCGATCTTCGAGGGCACGCCCGTCACCGCCTATGAACCGGGCCGCGCCGAAACCCCCTTTGGCACAGTGACCGCGCCGGTGATCCTGCGCTGCACCGAAGGCTTTACCGCCGATCTGCCGGGCCACAAGCGCGACTGGTTGCCGATGAATTCGGCCCAGATCGCAACCGCACCGCTGCCCCCCGAAGTGTGGGAGAAGATCGGCTGGCAGGGCCATGAAATCCTTGGCGATTTCGCCAATGCCTATTGCTATTGCCAGCGCACCCGCGAAGGCCGCATCACCGTTGGCGCCCGGGGTGTGCCCTATCGCTTTGGCTCGCGCACCGATACCGGCGGCGCGCCGGATCCCGAAACCATCCGCCGCCTGATCGCCATCCTGCACCGCCATTTCCCCGAAGCGGCCCGCTTTCCCATCGACCATGCCTGGTGCGGCGTGCTGGGTGTGCCGCGTGACTGGTGCGCAACCTTGGGTTTCGCGCGCGAAACCGGGCTGGGCCATGCCGGCGGTTATGTCGGCATCGGCGTCTCCACCTCGAACCTCGCGGGGCGCACGCTGGCCGATCTGGCGCTGGGGCGGCAGACCGATCTGACCGCGCTGCCCTGGGTCAACCGCCCGCTGCGCAAATGGGAGCCAGAGCCGATCCGCTGGCTGGGCGTGCAGGGCATGTATGCGCTTTACGCCCTGGCCGACCGCCACGAACAAGGCCGCAGCACGCCCTCGCCGCTGGCCCGTCTGGGCAGCTGGCTGACCGGGCGATAACCCGCAACAGGCTTGCGCTTTTGATCAGGGTCAAGGACGCAGGCCGCGGGCCATGGCATATCCGTTTCAGGCAACGCGCCGAACCTGAAAGGTTTTTCTCATGACCCGCCTGATGCTTGTCATCTTTTCCATGGCCTCTACCGCGTTGATGGGGGCCTTTATCGTGGCGGCCCTGACCATGGGGCAGGATACGCTGCAACCCATCCTGATCGCCGCCGCGCTGGGCTTTGTGGCGGCCATCCCGGTCAGCTGGTTCGTGGCCCGCCAGATCGCCTGAGGTCAAATCGCCTGAGGCCAAATCAGCTGTCGAAATAAATCCGCAGCGTCTGTTCGAATTCGCGCGGTTTGTCGGCATGAAGCCAGTGGCCCGCGCCCGGCAGCTTGGCAAACCGCGCCTTGGGAAACAGCGGCCGGATCAGCGCGCGATGTTCGGGGCGCACATAATGGCTGTCTGCCCCGGTCAGAAACAGCACCGGCCCGTCAAACACCCCCTGCGGATCGGGCCAGCCCACGATCTTGGGCATTTCGGCCCCCAGCACATCCAGGTTCAGCCGCCAGCGCGGCCCGCCTTCGGCCTTTATATCCAGCGATTGCAGGAAGAAGGCGCGCAGCGATGCTTCGGGCACGGTTGCGGCCAGTCGGCGGTCTGCCTCGGCCCTTGTGGTGATTCCGGCCAGATCCATCGCCTGCATGGCGGTGATATATTGTGTCTGGTCATGGGCATAGGCCACCGGCGCGATATCGGCCACCACCAGCCGCCGCACCAGAGCGGGTTCCTGCAGCGCCAGCATCATGGACGCCTTGCCGCCCATGGAATGGCCCATCACATCCATCGGCCCGCCATGGGCGCGGATCACCGCGGCCAGATCACCGGCCATATCGGCATAGCTGTGGCTGGGATACCACGGGCTTTCGCCATGGTTGCGCTGATCCACCGCGATCACATCGCGCTGGTCTGACATCCGTTTGGCGATCACACCCCAGTTGCGGGCCGAGCCGTAAAGCCCGTGCACGATCAGCAGCGGGGGCAGGTCCGAAGGGGTGGCGGCGGGGAAATGCACAAGGTTCAACATGGCGCATGTGTAGCGCCGCCTGCGCAATCGTGCCAGAGGTGTTGAACCCCGCCGCGCCGCCGCGTAGATTTGCCGGGCAAAGAACCGGAGCAAGCCAATGGGCGCGACCACCATACAGCAGATGGCCGATCGGGTGGCGGGCCTGCTGGAAGAACGTCTGCAGATCCGCGGTGCCGGGCTGACCGAGAAACTGGCGCGCGGCGGGCGGCGACTGCCCCGCAAGGTGCGGCAGGCGGCACAGGATCTGGCGCAAGCCTCGCAGATGTCACATAACCCCAAGCTGTTGATCCAGATCGACGAAGGCAAGGTGGCCGAGGCCTATGACCGCTGCCTGCGCTATCTTGGCCCGTTGGGGGCGAAGGGGCGGCGCTGGTTCATCCTGCAATCCATGGTGGCGCAGATCGCCTTTGGCCTGATCGTGGTGATCGGCGGGGCGCTGCTGTTTGCCAAATGGCGCGGCCTGATCTGAGCGCAAAAGTTTTCGAAAACTTTNNCCCCGGATCGCTCCGGGGCCTTTGCATCTGTCAGGCCTGACGCCTTACAGCGTCGGATAGATCGGGAACTTTTCGCACAGAGCCTCGACCTTGGCGCGCACGGCGGCCTCGACCTCGGCATTGCCGTCTTCGCCATTGGCGGCCAGACCATCGACCACTTCCACGATCCAGTCACCGATCAGGCGGAATTCAGCCTCGGCAAAGCCGCGGGTGGTGCCTGCGGGCGTGCCCAGGCGCACACCGCTGGTGACGGTGGGCTTTTCGGGGTCGAAGGGGATGCCGTTCTTGTTGCAGGTGATATTGGCGCGGCCCAGAGCCTTTTCGGTGGCATTGCCCTTCACGCCTTTGGGGCGCAGGTCCACCAGCATCACATGGGTATCGGTGCCGCCGGTGACGATATCCAGCCCGCCCTTCATCAGCTGATCGGCCAGAGCCTGGGCGTTCTTCACCACTTGCGCGGCATATTCCTTGAATTCGGGGCGCAGCGCCTCGCCGAAGGCCACG
>DOMY01000154.1:2997-3238 GCA_003509785.1 Gemmobacter sp. | reverse complement strand
TCAGGGTGCGATAGGTGTCTTCGCTGAAATCGCTGTGGCCGGGCGTATCCACCAGATTGAAGCGGTATTCGCGGAAATCGAAGGACATGGCAGAGGCAGAGACCGAAATCCCGCGCTCCTGCTCCATCTTGATGAAATCCGACCGCGTGCGCCGCGCCTCGCCCTTGGCGCGCACCTGTCCGGCCATCTGGATGGCGCCCCCGAACAGGAGGAACTTTTCCGTCAGCGTGGTCTTGCCGGC